>JAIQFM010000097.1 GCA_020073285.1 Terriglobia bacterium
GGAACCGGCTCGGTTGCTTTCGGCCGGAATCAGCAGGGCGAAGCCGGACGCGCCGGCGGCTGGGGCCCCGCCATCTCCGACGAAGGCTCGGGCCAGTGGATTGGCCGCAACGCTGTCGCCGCGGTCATGCGCGCCTTGGACTCCCACGAGGCCACGACCCTATTGCGCGCCATTCTCGACGCCTGGAACATCGAGTCGCTCGAACAACTCCTGCAGAAGGCGAACGGTTCGCCGGCGCCGGATTTCGCGCGCTTGTTTCCCGCCATTCAATCCGCGGCCGGCGGGGGCGATGAAGTAGCGCAGCAGCTTCTCTCCGCCGCCGGTAACGAACTCACCTGGCTGGCCGGCGCGGTCATCGGCCGCCTGTGGACGCAGCACGATGCCGTGCGCGTCGCCATCGGCGGCGGGGTGTTTGCTCACTCTCCGCCGGTGCGCCGGACTTTCTGGAAACAGTTGCGCGCCCAGCATCCGCGCGCGGCCGTCAGCTTCAAAATCACCCAGCCGGTTGAAGGGGCGTTGTGGATGGCGCGCCGCCTAGCCGCCAGGATCGAGGGGAACAGCCGATGACCACCAGTTCCGGCGCCGGCCCACGCCGGACTCCTGAGCCGCGGGGCCCGCTCAACGACCTGGTCCACAGTCAGCAGCTCGAGGTCTTGTGCGGCGTCGCCGCCAGTTCGCGCCTTACCGAAGAGCTGGCGCTTTCCCTACTCGCTCGCCGCGACCTGCCGCACCAGGCAATCGTTGACCTTTCCAAGAACGGCGCAGTCATGAAGCACCGCAAGGTGATCGTTGCCGTGATTTCGCATCCCCGGACGCCGCGCCATGTTTCTCTGCCCATCGCGCGCCACCTCTACACTTTCGAACTGATGCAGATTGTGCTTACCCCCGGCATCGCCACCGACCTGAAGATGAACATCGAGGAGTCGCTGATCTCGCGCCGGGATTCCATCTCCAGCGGCGAGCGCCTCACCCTGGCCAAGCGCGGCTCCACCCGCGTGGCCGCCGCCCTGCTCGCCGATCCCGAGGAGCGCGTCATGCACGCCGCGCTGGAGAATCCCTACATGACCGAGGCGTGGATTGTGAAGGCCCTTCTGCGCGACGACGCGCCCGTCCCGCTGGTCCACTCCGTGTGCTGCCATCCCAAGTGGTCGTTGCGCCGCGATGTCCAGGTCGCACTGCTCCGCAATGACAAGACCCCGCTGGCGCGCGCCATCGCGATTGCGGAAAAGCTCCCCACTCAGCTCCTCCGCGACGTCCTCCACCACTCGCGCCTGGAAGCCAACGTCAAAACCTACCTGCACGCGCTGCTCGAACGCCGCGCGACAGCGTTGCGGGATCAGCGGGATCATAAGACGTAAACGAGCAAGAACAGAGATCAAAAGTGTGTCATCCCGAGCGGGGACGCACCTTGGGCGTCCAAATCGAGGGACCTTGCGTTTCCCAAATTACCAAATTGCCCAATTGCCAAATTACTCAATCCCCACGTTTTCCCCCATCCACTCCAAGTACTCCTCGCTTCCTCCCTCGATCGGCAAAACCACGCACTCCGGCAGCTCGTAGGAATGCAGTTCCCGGATGGCTGTGTCCACATCGTCGACTGCCTCCGCCGTGGTTTTCACCAGCAGCAGCCACTCCTGCGCATTCTCCACATTGTCCTTCCAGCGGTACACCGATTCGATCGGGACCACGTTCACGCACGCCGCCAGCCGCCGCTCCACCAGCGCCCGCGCGATCTTTCCCGCCTCTTCGCGCGTTCCTGCCGTCGTCAGCACGATTCTCTTGTCCGTCATGATTTAGAATTCCTCGCGCGGTCGCGTTGTGGCGCACGGCGGAGTCAAACTCTACCGACCCGCGCCGCATGCATCATACGTCTCATCAGTGGGCAATCGACGGTCGGCAATCGAAGATGATTTTCCGGCATTCTGACTTCTGACTTCTTAATTCTTACTTCTTGGAGCACTCATGCCCGTTGCCATCAAGTTCGGCACCTCCGGCTGGCGCGCCGTGATCGCCGAGGATTTCACCTTCGCCAACGTTCGCCGTGCCATTACCGGAATCGCGCGCTACGTCGCTTCCAAGAAGCCGCGGGGCGCCGCCGTCATCGTCGGTCGCGATCCGCGTTTTCTGGGTGAATCCCTGGTCTCTCTTGCCGCCGATATCCTCGCCGCCCACAACGTTGCTCCGCGCGTGATTCCCGATCCCGCTCCCACGCCCGCCATCGCCTGGGCCGTGATCCGCACCAAGTCCGACGGCGCCATAAACTTCACCGCCTCGCACAATCCGCCCGAGTATAACGGCATCAAGTTCTCCACGCCCGACGGCGCCCCCGCGCTCCCCGAGGTCACCACCCAGATCGAATCCGAAATCGCCGCTCTCGATGCAGCGCCCCCGCCCTCAAGTCCCGGTGGGGCGCGCTCGCCCGCAAGCGCCGTCAAGCGTGAAGAAATTGACGTTGCTCCCGGCTACCTTGCCCGCCTCAAAGAAGTCATTGACCTCGACGCCATAAAAAAAGCGAACCTGCGCGTCGCCTTCGATCCGCTCTGGGGCGCCGCCCGCGACTATCCCGACCACCTCCTCCGCCGCGCCGGCATCGAGGTCGTCACCGTGCACGATTTCCGCGACGTGCTCTTCGGTGGTCACGCCCCGGAACCGGACGACCACCTCCTCGAAGACCTCCGCGCCGCCATGAAAAGGTCGCAGGCGCATATCGGCATCTCCACTGACGGCGATGCCGACCGCTTCGGCATCCTCGATCAGGACGGCGCCTTCATCTCGCCCAACTACATCATCGCCCTGCTCTTCGATTACCTCGTTGAAACCCGCGGCTGGCGCAACGGCGTGGCCAAATCCGTGGCCACCACCAACTTGGTCAACGCCCTCGCCGAACACCACAAAGTTCAGCTCTACGAAACCCCGGTCGGCTTCAAATACATCGGCGAACTCATCGATCGGGACAAGATCGCCATCGGCGGTGAGGAATCCGCCGGGCTTTCCATCCGCCATCACGTCCCGGAAAAGGATGGCATTCTGGCCGGCTTGCTCTGCTGCGAGATGGTCGCGCGCCGCGGACGCACGCTTGGCCGCCAACTCGACGATTTATTTGTCAAAGTTGGTTCCTTCTACCCGCGCCGCGAGAACTTCCGCTTGACCCCTGAGGTCAAAGCGAAGTTCACTAGCAAAGTGCATGAGGATCCTCGCGAGCTCGGCGGGCGCCGGGTCCGCGAAATCGTCCGCACCGACGGCCTGAAGCTGATTTTTGACGATGGCTCCTGGGTCTGCTATCGCCTTTCCGGTACCGAGCCGGTGGTGCGCGTCTATTCTGAAGCGCGCACGCCCGACGACCTGGAGAAGCTCAGCGCCGCCGCCAAGCAGTGGATTTTTGAATAACGAATTGTGTGGCACGGGTCTCCGACCCGTGACTTAGACGGGCTTGAGCGTTTGTGGCAGGCGCCCTCGCGTGCGCTGCGAAGCAGCGGATTGTTGAGCGATCGTGCGGCACTCTCGCCGACGTATGCAACTGTCCCGAATGGGACAGAATGACAATAGCCCGGTACTTCAGTGCCGGGTCAGCAGTGGCAACGAGCAAGTCCCGTAGGGACGGCTGAAGCGCAGCAAACAGATGAGATACCGCCCCATCCCGCTCAACACCACGCGAGCCCAACTGCAGAAACGCGCCGTCGCACTCGCCCGCCGCGCCGGCCGCCTGCTCTACGACCTCCGCACCAAGCTCGCTACCATCGCCGTTGCCGTGCTCGCAGTCATGCTCGCCGTGCACGTCATCTTCGGCGCCAACGGCATGATCATCTATCAGAAGAAAAAAACGGAATTGCGCACCCTGCAAAAAGACGCGGACCAGGTCCAGCAAGAGAATCAAGCCTTATCCGACCAGATCAAGGCCCTCAAGACCAATCCCAGCGCCATCGAGAAAGAAGCCCGCGAACAGCTCCACTACGCCCGGCCCGGTGAGGTCATATATCTCACCCCCGGCCAGCCCAATCCCAATCCCAACACTCCTCCGCCCAACGCCTCCGCTAAAAAATAGTTTCAGTTTCGAATTTCAGTTTCAGCCAAAGACAACAAAGAAAGTTCAGTTTCAAGTTTCGGTTTCAACGAATGACAGCGGACGACCTCGCCCGCGCCAACTCGAAACTGAAACTGAAACTGAAACTGACTAAGAATGCTTCTTCCGCTCGCACGCGGTCACCACTTTGGTCGGATCAACCGCTTCGTTATCCACCTGGATCTCCTCGATCTTCCCGTCCTTCCCCACCAGGAACGTCGCCCGGCGCGCCGCCTTATACTTCGGCTCCCACAGCCCATATTCCCTGGTCGCCGCGCCCTCATCGAACCAGTCGCTGGCGATGGGGAAGTTGACCCCCAACGAATCGCCAAATGCCTTGTTCGCGAATGGACTGTCCATGCTCACACCCACGACCTGGGTGTCCGCATCCTCCAGCTTCTTGTAATTTGCCTGGAGGTTGCGCATCTCGGTGGTTCAACCCCCGGTAAAGGCGAACACGAAGAACGCCACCACCACGTTTTTCTTGCCCCGAAACTCGTGCAGCGATATGTCCTGCACCTTCGCGCCGTCGAAATACTTAAGGTTGAAATCGGGGGCCATGTCGCCGACCTTCAGTTTCAGCGGCGCCGGTTTTTCCTTCTCCTGGGCGCGCAGCGTTTCCGGTGTGCCTAGAACCGCCGCCAGACCCAGTGTTGTAAGCAGAGCGTAAATCGCGATTTTTCTCATTTTTTCCTCACCTGACACCAACCCTTGATGCCGTCCATCGCCGTTCGGTTACATCGATCTTCCATTTCGGGACTGGCAGCGCGCGATTTTGGCCTGTCATTCGTACCGGCATCATTGCGCCGCCGGCCCGCTTCCCGCTAGATTGGGTTGCACAGCACCCACACTTTCTGCGGAAAATTCTCGATGTCGTGCATCGATATGTCAGGTGACACACACAATGCGCCTGCTTCTGGGGGCCGTCTTCCCCGCATGAGTATCGAAACCGTCAATCAAGTCTTCTATCAGGTGGTGGATCGCCGGCTCGACCGCGTCATGCTCTACAAGCAGACCGTCAAGTGGATCCCCATCTCCTCGCGCGAACTTTACCGCGACGCCGTTGGCATCGCGCGCGCCCTCGCCACGTGGGGAATTGCCAAGGGAGACCGCGTCGCCATCCTCAGCGAGAACCGCCCGGAATGGGCGACCGCGGAATTCGGTACGCTCCTCATTGGCGGCGTCATCGTCCCGATCTATCCGACCCTCACCGCCGAACAATGCTCTTTCGTCCTGGCCGACTCCGGCGCCCGCATCGCCTTCGTTTCCACCGCGGAGCAGTTCAAGAAACTGCAGTCCGTGCGCTCGCTGACCCGGCTGGAAAAAATCGTCGTCATGGACTACATCGGGACTCCCGACGCCATCCCCATGCACCGCCTCATGCATGACGGCCCGGTCGCGCGCGATCCCGAGTTCGACGCCCGCGCCCTCGCCATCTCGCCCGACGATCTTGCCACCATCATCTACACCTCCGGCACTACCGGCACGTCCAAGGGCGTCATGCTGACCCAGGGCAATCTCGCCTCCAACCTGCTTCACTCGCTGAACGACTACTCGCTGAACCCGGGCGACGTCAGCCTCTCCTTCCTGCCGCTCTCGCACATCACCGCACGGCACGTCGATTACGCCATGCTCTACCACGGCGTCACCGTCGCCTATTGCCCGCAGATTGACCAACTGCGCCAATATATTCCCGAGGTGAGGCCCACCATCTTCGTCGCCGTGCCACGGGTGTACGAGAAAATCCGCGCCCAGGCCGAAACGCTCACCAAATCCGGACTCAAGCAGAAAGTGTACCAGTGGGCGCGGCGCGTCGGACACGCCCATCGCGACGCAATTCTGGCTGGCAAGCAGCCTACCTCCGCCGCCTGGAAGCTCGCCGACAAGCTGGTCTTTTCCAAAATCCGGCAGGCCCTCGGCGGCTCAGTGAAGATCTACATCTCCGGCGGCGCGCCCCTCGGACGCGATCTCGCCGAGTGGTATGCCGACATGGGCATACGCATTCACGAAGGTTACGGGCTCACCGAAACCTCGCCCGTGATCGCCCTCAACAAGCCCAACGCTCACAAAATCGGCACCGTGGGCCCTCCACTGCCCAACGTCGAAGTTCGCATTGCCGACGACGGAGAGATCCTCACTCGCGGCCCCTGCGTCTTCAAGGGCTACTGGAACATGCCGGAAGAAACCGCCGCCGCCTTCACTCCCGACGGCTGGTTCAAGACCGGCGATATCGGCAACCTTGACGCCGACGGCTTCCTCTCCGTCACCGACCGCAAGAAGGACCTGATCAAAACTTCGGGCGGTAAATTCATCGCCCCGCAGCCCATCGAGCGCAAGCTCCAGTCCAACAGCTTTGTCAGCGAAGCCATCGTCATTGGCGACCGCCGCAAGTTTCCCTGCGTCGTCATCGCGCCCGACTTTACCGAACTGGAGCGCTGGGCCCGCGAACAGGGCCTCCGCATCGGCTCTCGTGAAGATCTGGTGAATGATCCCAAGGTGCGCGAGCTGTTCGACGGCGTCGTCGCTGAGGCAAACCGTGATCTGGCACAATTCGAAAAGCTGAAAAAGGTTTTGATCGTGCCCGACAACTTTTCCGTGGCCGACGGCAGCCTCACGCCCACGCTCAAGCTCAAGCGCCGCGTCGTAGAGGAACGCTACCGCCAGCGCATCCAGCAACTCTACGAAACCTCCGCACGACCCACCGAACCCGCTGACATCGCCGCCAACGGGTAACGCCGCGGCGATGTGGCGCGGGCGCCCTCGCCCGCTAAGCTTGACTGCCTTTGAAATTTAGGCTCTGCGCAGGAATCTGAAAAATTTGTGGATTTACTGGATTCCAGAGTAGCGGGTGTGGCGGTACGCTGGTTGGGATGAGCGACAGCGAGTGGACGAAGATTCTGGGGTGGCCGGGTTACCGGGTCTATCGAAGCGAGATCAACGAAGTGGCCAAGACTCTGCGTTTGTGGGTGCGGCGGAAGCGCGGGAACCGCAAGCTGCTTGAGCGCTTCCGTCGCACAGAAACCATATTTCCCCACTATCCCCCAGGCTCCTTCCCCAAAGTCAGCACCGCTCAAGTTACCTCAGGTAACCTGCAGTTTACCTATGCGTATGTTCTTGATTCCACATAGCAGGGGGGAGAGGGGGTACCCGATTGACAATTTTTGTCACTGGGTCGGCGCGAAGTGCCCCTTCCAAGAACCGCATCCCTTCAACAACCCAGCCCCTTCAAAAAAACCGCCCTATCGCTCCAGTGCAAGAGCGATAGGGCAGGCAATTTCGGCAAGCGGACTTTAGCTCAAGCCTACTGTTGCGGCGCGCTCGCGGCGGCGACCTTGGCTTTGTCTTCGGTCGCGAAACGAGTGATGTAAGGAAACACCGGCGTGACCTCGAACGGCATTTTTTCCCGCACTGAGACCAGCGGCACGCGGTTGTTCTTGGTCATCTCGATCTTATCCGACCAGGGATCCAAGCGCACGCGAGCGCCCAGGGGCAGAGCGGCAATCTGGTCTAGGCTGCGCGCCTGCAGTTCCGGCGCCCCGTTCATCAGTTCGGACATGCGCAGGCCGCTCTTCAACTCCATACTGTTGCCGAGATGGGCCTGCAGCAGGTTGGGAAGATCCCTCTGGCGCGCCTTCAACGCTTCCAGGAAGAGACCGGCGTTGCCGAGCTTATCCTTGTAGGGGGAGTTGCGGAGCAGGGCGATGGCCTTGGTATCGGCCTCGGTTTCATCGTGCTCGTTGCGCTGCATGTGCAGGAGCCTGAAAGTTTGCTCGTCAGGAAACATGACGCGGTCGCTGAAAGCGTACTTGGTGTCCATCTCGTGACCTAGCGTGATGTGCGCCAGCTCGTGGGCGAGAACGGCGGCGAGGGAGGCCTCGTCGGGCAAGACATCAATCAAGCCGCGGCTGAGCACGATGGTATGGCCGACGGTGAAGGACTCCAGCGGCGCGGTGAGAAGGACGCGAGCGTGAACTTCGGGCTGGACGTTGAGATTGTTGGTGATCTCCAGGTTGTTGACGACGGTTTCGAGCACCTTATCCACTTCGCCGGCAGGGGCGAGCAGGCCGGCGACTTCGAGGCGATCGAGAACGTTCATCTCCGCCATGCGATTCCAGGCGCGCTGGGCCTGCACGGGCGAGGCGTCCTGCGCGGACTCGCTCTCGTCCTTGACGCGGGGCGAGTCCACGGTGATGGTGGAGAACTCGTCGTGATGGCCGATATGCGCCTGGTCGTAGCCCCAGAGGCGAGTCTGCGACTTGAAGGCCATGGTCTTGACCAGATGGTTGGGCACGGCGGACTCTTCGCTGTAAGTGTAGGCGGGCAGCCACAGGCCGGGCCGCATGTTGAGGCGCCAGCTATCGAAGTGGAGATAGTGGGCGAAGCGCGGCGCCTGGCTGTAGGTGCCGTTGAGGCGGACGATGTTGAAATCCTGGTCCTCGACCCAAATGCGGCCGAGGAAGCGTCCCTTGCCGGCGTTCTTCTTGGGAGTAACGTCAATGAGGAGGCACCGTACATCGCCGAGGAATTCGCGGCGGACAAACTTGAAGTCGTAGTGGGCGCGATCAAAGCTGGTGTCGTCCATGACGATCATCTGCATGAAGCCGAGCGGCATGAACTTGAGGGAGTAGAACTGGGTCATCTTTTCCAGGACGTTGTGTACGCGACCGGGTTGGGGCATGAAGGAGCGGCTGCGGCGATCGCCGTTGCTCATCTCCTCCATCCGCCCGAGGAAGTAGGTGTCCTTTTCGGGCACGTTGCCGAGTTCCGGGTCGGGGCGCAGGGTCTGGATATAGGTCTCGACGACGGGCGAGTACTTGCGCAGTTCCTGCAGGGTGGCCTTCTCACGCACGATGGCGCGGTCCACCGCCTGGTTAAACGAGGGTGCCGGGCCGCTCGACGCGGATTGCAGGGAATTGCTGGTCCTGGAATCTTGTGAATCTTGTTCGCCCGCCACCAGCGGTAGGGCGACGCACAGGAGCAAAGCTGGGAACAGTAGCCTAGTGATCCGCATGGAACTCCTTACCCGGCTTCCGTCGCTTGGGGATGCGCGGGAGTCTCAGGCTGGCCAACTTCAGGCCATCTGAAAAACGATGTGCAACGTCGCGGTGGAATCTATGGGCGATCCGCTGCGGGTTGCGGGTTTGAAACGAATCTGCTCGGCGGCGCGGATGGCCGACTCGTCGAGCCCATGGCCAAGGCTGCGCACGACGCGAATCACGCGCAGTTGGCCCGAGGCGGTGAATACGACCTCGAGCAGGACTTCTCCTTCGACGCGGGCGGCGCGCGCTTCCGCGGTGTAGCCGGGCGTCGGCTTGGAGAGAATCTGTACGGGCGCGATGTTGGCCTTGGGTTCTTCGACGCGATGAGCGGCCTGCTTCATCGGCTCGACGGTGCTGAACCCGGCCGATTTGACCGTAGCGGCGCTGCCTGCGCCGAGGCCGCTGCCGGTGGCGACGCCATTGCCGAAGCCGGAGCTGACAACGACTGCGCGCGCGCCTCGGCTTCCGCCGGTTCCGTTGCCGTAACCGCTACCTTGGGGGAGATCAAACGAGCCGAGCGCGGCGATGTTCACGCGCCCGCTGGTGTTATTGCCGGCAGGAACGCCGTTGGGATCGCCAAAACCACCGGTCTGAACCTTATTCGCGGGCAGCAGAGAGTTGGGCGTGGCCGAACTTCCCGTCGAAAACACGCCCGCCTTCACCTGCGGCAAGGGCTTGGGCGAAGACCGCTCGGAGGCGACGGTGGGGAAGGTCGGCGCCGGTTTCTCTGCTTGCGGCTTCACTTCGGGGAGGTCGGGCTTGCGCACCGGGACTTCCACCTTCGGCGGATCGAGATGGGCGACTTCCGCTCGTTCAATCGGCTTGGGCTTGGCCGCCGCGAGCAGTTTTGCCGGGACCTTCTGCGGCTCGTGGTTCACCGGCGGAGGCGGCGCCAGCGAGACCCAAACGTATTGGTGCTTCTGGATGATCGCCGCGGGCTGGATCACGCCAAGCTGCACAAGCAGGGCAAGGCCGAGGGCCTGGAGCACGAAGCTGGTGGCAAACGCGTTGCGCCGCTTCGGCCCCGAGGGCAGTCCAGCGAACATGGGAACGATGTTCGAATTCAGGCTGCTCATTTTCAGCAAGTGGCGGCCTTCCTTTGGAAGCCAAGTAGCGGAACTTGGTTGCCGGCGACAAAGTACCATCGGTGCCGCCGCACGACAACTGCCACGGGCATAACGAAAGTAGCTGCACTAAGCGGCTAAGGAAAGGGGAGTTCCGTCTCTATTTACTTTTACGGTAACATATTGGAAGGAGACTCGCGTGCCGGAAACGGAACTAAGATGCGTTGAATGGCGAGGATAGCGGGTATCATGGCTTATCGTTTAGTACATGCAGGCTGAGGGTTGGCAAGGCGTTCGCGCGGCTCGGATGCGGCATGGATGAGCCGCGTATGCCTTAATCCTTAGTCCGTTCACCTTGGGACGGGACTGCGGTCAGTGTGTAAGTACGACAAAGGCATGGGAATTATCTTCCCGAGGATTGCAGCGGAGCGGTGAATTCCTCGACGGTAATGGTGGGGGAGAGGAGTTTGACGCGGGAAAAAATCTGGTTGCGATCGGCATCGGACTTGGCGGCGGCGTAGCGGCGGCGGAGGGAGTTGATCTTGTCCTTGCGGGTGCGGCGGCGGCGAATCTCGGGACGGCGGCTGGGTGCGGACATGAGAGCTCCTTGCGTGAGTTGTCAGACGGACTTGTTCTACGCGAAAGGCAACCGGGAATCAAGTGCAGCGGAGAGTATCGAGGGGATGATTTGCCGGCGCAATGCATAGGCGAGGGCGGCCGTTCGGTTCAGGGCGAGCCGTGTGCCGCACCGTCAGCGGAGGGACTGTTCGATCTCGTCGATCCAGCCGGGACGCTTGAGTACTTCGCGGGGCTTGGGACCGTCGGCGGCGCCGACGATGCCGTCGCGTTCCATGAGGTCAATGAGATGAGCGGCGCGGCCGTAGCCGATACGCAAACGGCGCTGCAGTAGGGAAGTGCTGGCCTTCCCGAACTCCAGGACAAGTCGCACGGCATCTTCGAAGAGTTCATCGTTTTCATCCTCGCCATTTTCTGAACTACCCGCACTGTCGGCCTCGGTCTTGCCCTTGTCGTCCTTGGGCGCTTCGAGGAATTTTTCCTGATACTGGGCCAGCGCCTGCGACTTCCAGAACTCGACGACGGCGGAGATTTCCTTCTCGGTGACAAACGGCGCGTGCAGGCGATGGACGCGGGCGGAGCCGGAGGGGAGATAAAGCATGTCGCCACGTCCGAGCAGGGCTTCGGCGCCGTTGGCGTCGAGAATGGTGCGCGAATCGACTTTGGTGGCGACGCGGAAGGAGATGCGCGCGGGAAAATTAGCCTTGATGAGGCCGGTGATGACGTCCACCGACGGGCGCTGCGTGGCGAGCACAAGGTGGATGCCGACGGCGCGCGCCATCTGCGCCAGACGGGTGATGGATTCCTCGACGTTGTTGCCGTCGAGCATCATCAGGTCGGCGAGCTCGTCGATGACGATGATGATGTAAGGAATGGGGCCCTCGCGCTCCGCGTTTTCGAAGAGGCTGGGGGTGGCGTCGCCTTCGAACAGCTTGTTGAACTGGTCGACGTTACGCACGCCTTTTTCGGCGAGCAGCTTGAGGCGGCGCTCCATCTCGCGCACGGCGTTGCGCAGCGCGTTGGCGGCGAGCTTGGGCTCGGTGATGATCGGCGTGTAGAGGTGGGGCACGCCTTCGTAGACGCCGAGTTCGAGGCGCTTGGGGTCCACCAGGATGAGACGGACCTGCTCCGGCGTGGACTTGTAGAGCATGGACATGATCATGGCGTTAATCGCCACGCTTTTGCCGGAGCCGGTGGAGCCGGCGATCAGCAGGTGCGGCATGGTGGCGAGGTCGGCGACCACGATGCGGCCATTGATGTCCTTGCCGAGGGAAATCGTCAGCTTGGACTTGTTGGCCAGGAATTCGTGGGACTCGACGCACTCGCGCAGCCAGATGGTCTCGCGCTCGCGGTTCGGCACCTGAATGCCGACGGTGGACTTGCCCGGCATGCGCTCGATGAGGATGCTCTCGGCGCGCAGGCCGAGGCAGAGGTCGTCACAGAGGCTGGTGATGCGGCTGTACTTGATGCCGGCCTCGGGCTTGAGCTCGAAGGTGGTGACGACGGGGCCGGGATTGATCTGCGTGACTTGGCCGTGGACCTCGAACTCGGCGCATTTGTCGGTGAGCACGGTGGCGAGAGTCTTGAGTTCGTCTTCGTCGATGACCTGCTGTTCGTCGGGACGGTGGAGGAGCGCGCTGGAGGGCAGCTTGAAGCCGCCGGCGATGCGCGGCATGGTGGTCTTGGCGTTTTGAGCGCTGTCGGCGCGCGAGGTAACCTCCGGAACCAGGGCCATGTCGTCGGCGCGGGGCAGGGGCGCGGCGGGCTGCGGTTCCGTAGCCGCGGCTTCGAGCTCCTTCTCGATGCCGCTTCGGACCGGCTCAACCGGCACGCGCCTGGCGGGCACCAGTTGCGCGCTGACCACGGAGCGCTGGGCGCGCCGCTTCTCCATCAGCTTCTGGGCTTTGGCTTTGGCGCGCGCGGCACGCCAGTCCTGGAAGCGGTCGCGAAGAGCAAAGGCGAAAGCGAAACGCGTTTCCAGCCAAAGGCGGAGCGCGCCGAAGGAGAAGGCGGTCGAAAGATAGAGCGCGACCGCGATGGCGCTGGTGCAGATCAGGTATGCGCCGATGAGATTGAAGTAGTGGATGAGGGCGTCGCCGACGATGCGTCCGAGCAGGCCTTCGATAGGAATGGCGCGCAACCAGCGCCAGTGCCAAGGGAGAAGTCCCAAGAACGCGGAGGCAAAGGCGAGAAGCGAGCCGGCACCGAGGAGGCGCGCGAGCGGGGACTCGATCTTGCGCGAGCGGAACCAGCGCGCGCCGAGCATCCCGATGTACACCGGAATCACGAACCCGGCGAGCCCCGCGAACTGCAGCAGGAGATCGCTTCCGTAAGCTCCCGCGATGCCGATCCAGTTGCGTGCCGGATGCGAGGGCAGCGGAGCGGAAGCGGTATTGAATGAGGGGTCAAGCGGCGAATAAGACGCGATGGCAAGGAAAAGGAGGAGCGCGGAGACGAGCAGAAGGAAGCCTACCAACTCATTGAGCCGGCGGTTCCCCGTCGGGGAAAAGGCCTGAGAGAAAACCTTCATGTAGGCGTATCGCGAGATGCGACAGCCAGAGCGGAGTAATTATGGCAGAAAAGCGGGCTTCAAGGGCGAATTTTCGGTGGAGGTAACCGAGGAGGCACAAGGCGCGGGGATGGGGGGGACTATACGCCGGATTTGAGGACCCAGGCGAGAACGGCGGCGCCGACGAGGATACGGTAAACCGCGAAAGGAACGAAGCCACGCTGGCGGACCCAGCGCATGAACCAGGCGACGACCAGGTACGCCACGACAAAGGAGACGACGAAGCCGATGGCGAGCACGGCCCATTCCTCGGCATTGCGGGGGGCGACGCCGATTTTGCCGCCCGCGCCAGGCTTGTGGCGCAGAGAGTCATAGAAGCTGTAGCCGGTGGCCATGAACATGGTGGGAATCGAGACGAGAAAAGAGAACTCAAGCGCGGCGGGACGCGACAGGCCGGCTACTTGCCCAGCGGCGATGCTGGACATGGAGCGCGAGACGCCAGGGAAAACGGCGGAGAGGATCTGACAGGCGCCGATCCAGATCGATTGCGGAAGGGTCATTTGGTAAACGGTTTCGGTCGGGTAACCGGCGGTGGCGGCGCCGACAGAGCGTACGGTGGGGGAGTTGGCCGAGACGACGCGAGGCACGCCGTACATCGCGTCCACGATCCACATGACGATACCACCGACGATCAGGGAAGTCGCCATAACGTAGAGGCTCTCGAGATTCTTGCCGATCGTCTTGGCCAGTAGATAAGAGGGGCCGGCGGTGACAACAAACGCCACACCGGTTAACGTCACGGGGTGGTTCCACAAGTTGTGGCGTCCGTCGGGGCCTCCGGGAAAGGTCGTGAAAAATTCCGTGAGGCGGGCGCGAAAGTAGATGGGAACGCAGAGGATGGCCCCGAGCTGGATGACGATGGAGTACATCTTCCAGTAGCCGCTGGCGAGGTCGAGCCCCATGGCTCGTTCGACGATGCGCAGGTGCGCGGTGGAGCTGACAGGAAGAAATTCCGTGAGGCCTTCGACGATGCCGAGCAGGACGGAGAGTAAGTAGGGGTTCAAAACGTCTCCTGAGGGTACCTAGTACTTCGTACCGAGTACCGAGCGGCGAGTGCTGTAGGGGCGCTTGCTGCGCGGCATTCATTCCACTCCCGTTCCATATGTGGGGATTCCCTGATCCAACTTATACAGCAAGGTTTGGGCACGATCGGACCAATCGCTCTGCGGAAAATTGGCGATGACGCGTTGGGCAAGCGCGACGGCTTGGGCTTTGGCTTCGCCGATGTGGTTCGACTTGCCCTCATTCTTATAGAGCTCGGTGAGCGCGGCGCGGCGGAAGGCGGCGTTGAACAAGGCTTCCGGGGCGCGGGGCGACTGCGGGTGCTCGACGGCGTACTTCTCGTAAACCTCGGCTTCCTTTTCCGGACATTTGGATTCGCCCTGCCAGTCGCCGCAAAGCTTGTTGTCGAGCAGTTGATAGGCGGCGAGGTCGGCCCATTTGGTATGGGGGAATTTCTTGATCACCTGCTTCATCAGGTCTTCGTCAATACCGTAGAGACGGTTGCGGGGATCGCTGCGTCCGGAGGGGCGGCCGAAGATGTCGGCGCGATCGATCTGCCAGCGGATGTCGGCGGCGCGGTAGAGCGCTTCGCCGGCGAGCGGAGACTGCGGGAAATATTCGGCGGCGCGATAGTAGAGGCGGAAGGCATCTTTATCGGCCCCGCGACGGCCGCCGCGACGGCTGGCTTCCTGCTCGCAGGCGGCGGCTTCGCCGAAAAGGATGCGGTCGCCGTTAGGAGTTGAGGAGCGGACGATGCCTTTGTCGAGCATCCAGCCGCTAACGTCGCGGCCTTCGGTGGAGTCGGTGGGCTCGGCGAGGGTGGCGAGAACATGGACCCAGTCGCGGGATTTTTCCAGCACGGCGACTTCCCGTCCGCGATCGATGTTGGCGATCTTGGCGGAAGAGGAGTCGGGCGAGAGGTAGATCTGGGCGGCGCGGACCATGACGCCACGTTCGGCGGCGGCGAAGCAAACAGGCGTGGCGAAAAGGAGCGCGGCGATCAGGAGTGTGCGGCGGAATCGCATGATGAGTGGGCTCCTGCGAGTGAGTGTGATTCTACCAGCAGGCATACATGAACGCCGGATGACGGGCTGCACACGCGGGCGTGTGTGCCACACGATTTCATTTGGTTAGGTTTGCGAGAGCACGCGGGCGAGCAGGGCGGGGTCGATGTTGCCGCCGCTGATGAGGGCGACGGTTTTTTGCGCGGCAGGAAGGTCGCGAAAGAGGAAGGCGGCAAAGGTGACGGCCCCGCTGGGTTCGGCGACCAGCTTGGCGTCGAGGGCGAGGCCGCGCACGGCGTCGAGGATTTCGGATTCGGTGACGGTGACGATGTCGTCCACGAAGCGGCGGATGTGCGCGAAATTAATTTCGCCGACCGACTGCGTGCGGAGGCCGTCGGCGAGGGTGCGCGAGGTTTGGTCGGCGGAGAATTCGACGATGTGACCGGAGCGGAAGCTGGCTTGGGCGTCGGAGGCGAGCTCTGGTTCGACGCCGATGATTCTCGCTGTCGATCCGCTGAGCTTGAGCGCCGCGGCGACGCCGCTGATCAGGCCGCCACCGCCGACGGGAACGAGGACGGTTTCGGCGTCGGGGAGGTCGGCAAGGATTTCCAAACCAGCGGTACCGGCGCCTGCGATGATCTTTTCGTCGTTGTAGGGCGGGATGATTACGTAGCCATGTTCGCGCGCGAGGTCTTCCGCTTTCGCTTTGCGTTCGGAACTGGCGGGGCCGACGAAAACAATTTCGGCGCCGAGCGCGCGCGTGCTGTCGATCTTGATTTGCGGCGCGTTGCCGGGCATGACGATGACGGAACTCACGCCGAGAGCGCGTGCGGCGTAGGCGACTCCCTGCGCGTGGTTGCCGCTGGAGTAGCTGATGACGCCGTTGCGGCGCTCGGCGTCGGAGAGCGAGGCGATTTTGTTGAAGGCGCCACGGAGCTTGAAGGACCCGATCGGTTGCAGGCTTTCGGGTTTCAGGTAAAGTTCGCGGCTGGGTCGCTGGCGCGGGTAGGGGATCAACGGCGTGCGGGCGGCGATTCCACGCAGGCGGGTTGCGGCCAGGGTGATGTCGTCGAGTGTGACCATGGAAAGAAGGGACGATTATACGGGCGGGAGTTTCGGATTTCAGATTGAAGACTGAAGATTGCAGACTGACGGATCAAAGCTTGTCTATCGCGGTGAACTGCAGTGGTGAATTGCCGTCCAATTGACAACCCGCGGGCGAGGGAGCTAATCTAGCATAGCGAATAAAAGGCGAATATCTCCGCTGCCGGTTGCCCATGGTTTCACTTCCCCTGCTCGACCAATGCAAGCCCCCATCGTCCTTGGTGGGGATTGCGCGGCTGGCGGCCGAGGGCGAATCAATCTCGCAGGGGCACGAGGTCGAGTTCTTCACGCTGGCGTCGCGGTCGCTGTTGAACCGCTGCACGGCGCCGCGCATGCCGTTTACCTGGACCATCAATCCGTATCGCGGATGCGAGTT
>JAIQFM010000294.1 GCA_020073285.1 Terriglobia bacterium
GAATAAAATGCCAGCAGCAGGTCGCCATTCTGAACCCCGGACGGCACCGCAATGCCGGCGGTGGTGGTATTGCTGGAACCGACGAACGCAATCGCACCTGGCGGCGCGGTTGCGGTGGCGGTTGGGGTCGCTGTTCTGGAGGGAGCGACGAAGGTCGGCGCCACGGTTGAGGTCGGCGTAGCCGGCACCGCGCCGTTGAGGTACAGCCGGTTGAGGGCGAAGTCGGCGAGGGATCCTTGCGCCTGGGTAAGGCTGAAGATTACCGAGGTGATGTTAGGCCCCGTGCTATCCAATATTCCGATGTAGATCGCGTGGCCGCTCGAATCGCTCGTTTCAGTAAAGCTGCCCAGAGAAGTCGCATTGTGGAAAGCCTGGATTTGGGCCGTGAAAGTGCCGGGTCCGTTGGCTTGAATGAACGCGCCGGCTCCCGCCCGCGGATTGGTGAAGGTCATCGTGACCGGGCCGTTACCTCCGTTGCTGCCATTCGACGTCCAGATCAGCGAATCTCCGGAGGGCATCCCCAATCCGGACCAACTGCAGGATGAGGCTGGGCAGACTACCGAAACCAGACTGTTGGCGCCGCCAAGGCCGACGTTAACTGAAACCCCATTCACCGAGGTCGCAGGGAAGCTGGGCTGCAACACGGTCGCGTTGGATCCTAGTTGCGACCACGGCACCGAGTCATTGGGCTGTTGCGCGGCGGTCGAGGTTACCAGGCTGACAGAATCCGCGCGCGCCGCGCCGGCAGCACTTATGACAAAAGCACCGGCGATCAGGGCGCCTAAGGCGCAACGTAGGAGTGAATGCTTGCCGGGCCGTACCTTCGGATATCTCGCTTTATCGAAGCCGCTCATTGGCATACCTGTCCAGCTCCGGTGTTGAAGGAGCCGCTGTTGGAGTAGACGCCGGCCGCAGCGAGCGAAGGAGCCTGGCGATAGAACCACGAAAAGAACGCGAGCTGCTGCGGTTTGTAGGTAACGCCATTCGGCATCGTGATGCCGAAGCTGGAGTAGGGCGAACCGGTCAGCGGATCACCTACTTCGAGGTCGCCCTGACAGCCCGACACTTGCCCGACATGACCCCAGCCTGGGGCCGGATTTCCAACAACCGGATCGTCCATCCATTCGGCCACTTCGTGGCTGGTTGGGGCGATATCGGGTGAGGTGCGGAAGAGAAAAGTGGTGTCGTAGTCGGCCACCGCAAAGGTCTGAACGGGGAATCCCAACGCGCTGTGATAGCCAATCACGCAGCAATTTTGATTCACCGAAGTACCTGGATTACCCATCACCACATCATGCAAAACGAACAATGGGAAGTTGCCCGGCCCCACCCCTTGCGCGGCGAGCGAAGGCAGCACCGAGCCGGTGATAATCGAGTCGAACGCGGAAATGTCCATGACCCCCAGTTTTCCGCATCCGCCGCTGAGGGAGTAGGCGACACCCTGATTGGCCGGAATGTTGATCGTTTGCGCCCGCAGCGTGGTGACCGGGCTCAACATGGTGTGGTAACTGTCGCCGGTTATCGAAACGTTCGCATTGAAAAAATTGGCCCGTTGAAACACGTCGACGTACTGACCAGTGCCCACGTTGATGCCGTTCAGGGAATAGGCGAACGGCTGAAATATCGGCGACCCGAGTACTTGAGCAAGTGGCGTCCCTGACGGCGCGCACGAGTCGATCACGGTCGGATCGAATCGGGTCCCGTCAGGAAAAACGACGATCAACGGAATGACCATCGTGGGAATATTGGTGGTTCGCGCCCCGTTGTAAAATGGGCTGCTTCCCGCCATCGAGCCGGAATATGAATTGCCGTCAGCCGGTGAGGTGACGGAGTAGTTCCACATCGGTATGGTGGCCGAAGTCACAGTTGCCGCGGCGATCGCTGAACGAACCCGCGCGAGGCTCGCGCCGCGGAGAGGAATTACGGTATGGTACGCGCTCAACGATGGCGGCCGTCCCTCCTCCTGCCCAAACACCATCGACGCGACCACCGACAGGAGCAGCATTGCGGCCGGCCCGAGCGTCCACAGGGCTCGCTTCATTGATTCCCCCTTGAACCTGACCGCACAGTTTCACTGTCCCGCAGTTTCGCAGGTGCAGTGAGATCAAGTGTTCCTGAGCGGCGTGGGTCCCCCTCGAGAACCGAACCGCCACATTTTAACGTTCGATGCGAGCATGAAACAAGTAATTTCAAGTAATTTGATGAATGGAAAACCGCTGGACTATCCCGAAAACTTGACCTTTCGCTTCGTGTGGGTGCCGAATTGATTGCTCTTTTGACTTCCCTCGGTTCGGCTGATACGCCCTAAGTCAGCGGGGCAGGGCTTTGCTCCACATGAAGATGACCTTACCGGACCTGCGACTCGGATCGTACCGAACGGTGGCGATAGGCTCCGCCGGGCTCCTTGCGCTCGTCGCTGCTTCCCTGTGGCATCTGCGCGAACCCTACAACGTCTATGTCTGGGCTACTCCCTTTCAAGGCTACGCTGCGGTGTTGCCCACCACCGCATGGGCTGCCGCAAAGCTCTGGACGTTTTGGGCTCTTGCGATCGCGGTAGCAGGCCTCCTCCTTCTCAAGGTTAGTCCCGAACTGGGACTCTGCGACGCAATCATCGGCGGTGCGGCCGGCACGTGGATATTCGCATATATAGGAGGCAACCTTCTCGGCCCCCTCGCACTTTTTCGAACTTCGACCATCTGGCTGATCCTGATCGTTGCAATTGTCTGGATTGCCAAGGATCCACCCAGGATCGAATGGCATCGGCCCACCACCGGCCAGAAGCTCGCGTGGCTGGCTTGTTTGCTAATGGCTATCAGCACGCTGCCACTCCAACTGGGTTCGCCTGTCTCGCCCTACATGGACGCCCTCAACCTTCCCGCGGCAACCCAACGCATTTTGACTTTCCGCCGGTATCTTCCATTCGACAATGATCCCTACGGCTACTGGGGTCCTACCAGTCAGACTCCGGGCGCCGAGCTGTTGTTTGCCTTTCTCGGCTTCGGCGCACACATTCGGTTGGGAGTCCTCGCTGTGACCGGAGCGATGGTTCCGATGGCCGCCTTGATCATGTTTGCAACCTACCGGCTCGGTCGATCGCTGATGAATGACGTCGCGGGCGGCATGGCGGCGCTGCTCGTGTTCGCGACCACGCTGCTGGTGCGCGCTCAACATATGCGCGGTACGCCGATCGCGTTCGCATTGTTGGCGATCGGACTGGCGTTCCTGCTGGATCGCGAGAGGCTGCCCTTGCGGACAGCGATCGGGTCGCTGGCGCTGGGGACTGCTTTCGCCACCCAGGCCATCGACGGAGCATTCGCATTCGCCACGGCGGGCAGCATCCT
>JAIQFM010000295.1 GCA_020073285.1 Terriglobia bacterium
CACGTTCAGAAACACCTGCTCCATCTGATGGGCATCGGCAACTACCGCCGGCAGATCCGGCGCGACATCGCAGGTGACCTTGAAGTTGTGGCGTTTGAGATCGAAATCGCGCAGCGCCAGGGTGTCGTCAAGCACCTGCCGGATGTTGACCTGTTTCTTTTCCGGCTTGCGCTGGCGCGCGAACGACAGCAGGTTCTGCACCAGCCTCTGGGTGCGCTGCGCCTGCTTGAACAACTTGCGGACGAAGTCAAGCGCCCGCTCGCTCAAATCTTCGTTCTCCAGGAGCTGCGCATATCCCAAGATCGCGGTCAGCGGGTTGTTGATCTCGTGCGCCACGCCCGAGATCAACTGCCCAATGGCCGACATCTTTTCGCTCTGCAGCAGTTGTTCCTGGGTGCGTCGCAGGTTCTCATAAGCACGGCAGGTCTCTTCGTACAGGCGAACTTTCTCGATGGTGGTCGCCATCTGGCGGGCGATGGCCACCATCAGGTGCTGATCGCTTTCGCTGAACCGGCGTTCTTCCCGGTTGCCGATGCCGAGCACGCCCACCACGACATCGCTGGTCCGCATGACGACCCAAATCCAGCGCCGCAAGCCCTCGCTGCGAACGTACTCGCTGAGGAGGTCAGGCATCTTGTCCGCTTCTTCTTCCGTCACCACTTCAACCCTGGTGTCGCGGATGCGCTGCAGGAATTCCGGCGGCAGTGCTATGTCAGCGTGCGCCGAGGGCGCCCGCTGCCCGTAACCGGCCCGGCGATGCAGGACGCTCGAATTGTCCATCAGGTACGCGGCGCCGGTGTGCGCCGCGAAAATATCAACCACGTGGCGCAGCGCGGTATTCAGGATCTCGTCCAGATCGAAGGACTGCGCCGTGATCACCGCGATGGCGTTGAGCGCGTGCAGTTCGCGGTTGCGCCTCCGGATCGCGTCCTCGGCGTGACGCTTCTCCGTGACATCCATCAGGAACCCCTGGTAGCGATCAATGTTCCCGGCAGCATCGCGGGTGACAAAGCTGTTTTCCAGGGCGTGCAGGATGGTGCCGTCTTTGCGCTTCAGGTCGACCTCGTAATTGCGCATGAAGCCGCGCTCGTTCATGAGGGTGCAGAACGACTGCCGTTGCTCCTGCGATTCATACATATCGCGCGCGATATCGAGCGCCAGCACCTCTTCGCGACTCTGGTAGCCAAGCATGTCGGCGAAGGCCTGGTTGCACTCCAGGATGCGGCCTTGCGGCGTGGAAACAAACACACCCTCCCGCACCTGCTCGAACAGCAGTCGGTAGCGTTCCTCCGCCGCACGGCGTTCGGTGGTGTCCCGGATGACGTGAATCGTCCCGCGATACGCGCCTCCCTCGGTGAAGGAGGACGTGGACACGATCGAGTACCCTCCGAAACACGGGTCAGCGCCTTCGCCGAAGTTGGTGCGCGCGTGTTCGCAATAGGGGCACTGCCGCCATTTCACGCCCGCCCCCGGCAGTACCTTGTCGCACTGATGAAACACCACGTCGGCGATGGCAGAACCGAGGCGCTGCGCCACCGCGCGGTTCAACTTCAAGATGCGGAAGTCCGAGTCGTGCACCAGGACCATATCCTCGATGGAATCGAAGGTGCTGATCCATTGCCGGTGCGAGCGGATGATCTCTTCCAGCAGCCGCAGGTTCTCCACCGCGATGCCGACCTGGTGCCCGGTCGCGGTCAGGAAGTCCAGCTCGTCGGGCGGATACGACCGGTTTCTCGCCTGTCCCAGGGCGATCGCACCGATCACCGCGGTCTTGCCCCTGATCGGCACCAGCAGGATGTGGTCGAAACCCTCTTCCCGCACCAGGCGCTGGTTATCTTCCTCCAGGGAAGCTGCGCGCAAGATGGTGGGAACGCCTTGCTGCGCGACCCTGGCGCCGTCGGCGGTGCGAACATCCAGGGCTGAACGCTCGCGGATAAACTTCTCCGACAAACCGATGTGGCGCGTCAGCACCAGCTTGTTGCCATCGAGAATCCGGAACCACGCCGCACGCGCCCCCGTCAATTTCGTCAGTTGCTCGAGCGCGGTCAACACCATCGAGCCGTGTTCCTGCGCGCCCGCCATGGCGCCGGAAATCACGTTGACCGCGCCCAACCGGTCAGTCCGCTGCTTGGAATCGTCCAGCACCATCACCAGCATGCTCAGCCCCAGCAGCAGCTCGATCACCATGTCAATGCCGACGAGGAAGTGGGGGCTGGTGGTGTCCTGGTCCAAGTGGAGCAGGAGCAGCATGGCAATCAGCATCCACGGCCCGACCTGGCGGCGTCCACGGCTGAAGATTCCCAGCTGCACTCCGCCGCCCACTGCCATCAGCGCGCATACGCCGCGAACCACCGCCAGCAGTAACGACGATCCCGGCCACCACAGCGCTCGCGCCACCGCCAAGCTGGTAGCTGCCACCCCCGCGACTGCCAGCGGCATGCCATACTTCAGCGTCCTGGTGTAGTAGAGGATGGCGGCCACGAACAGGGCAATCGCGCACCCATACGCGCCCTGCGAAACCGCGATCAGCCACGCCGGCGGCGTGATGAGGGAAAAGCTGGCGGTGGAAACCCGGTACAGCAGGTAGAACGACCATCCCAGGATCCACGCCAGCAGGTAGCGTTCGCGAAAGGTGCGGAAGACCAGAAAGGCGGCGGCCAGCAGGATCAAGACACCGGAGGAGTCAGCCAGCAGCTCGATGGCAGGGCCGCCTAGGTCCCTAACCGTACTCAGTAATGCCTGATTCATGCGCTGGATTGGCGCGTGCAGGTGCGCATTTACAATAGCTCTCCCGAGCGTTGTATAGCATGGAATCGGCGCCGACCGTTGCGCATTTTGGTACCGCCGCCGGTGTCTTTCGAGTTACGGTCGGCAGCACTGTGGGGTACAATGCGCCGAGCCAGCCTGCTCACGGAATAATCATGCCGGCCGACCGAATCCTCATTGTCGACGACGAGGAAGCAATCCGCGAAATTGTCCACTCCATGCTCTCGATGGCGGGCTATCGCTGCCACCAGGCCAGTTCGGGCATCGAAGCCCTCGCCATTCTGGAATCCGGTGACCAGTTCGAACTCATGCTGTCGGACCTGATGATGGGCGAGATGGACGGCATCGCCCTGCTGGAGCGCACCAAGGAACAATATCCCGATATGCCGGTGGTGATGGTCACCGCCGTCCACGATATTTCCGTCGCCCTCGCGGCCATCCGCAACGGCGCCTACGATTACCTGCTGAAGCCTTTCGAGCGCGAGCAACTGCTGGCCATTACCCGGCGCGCCCTGGAAAAC
>JAIQFM010000296.1 GCA_020073285.1 Terriglobia bacterium
GCGACGTGTAGCAATGGGCCGACACCCGCGGGCCGTGCTCGTTCAGGATGTTCCGGCGGACTTCCTTGGCGGCGTGGAAAACCGAATGATGCACAATCGACTTGCGGAAGGGCGCGGCCAGAGTGGTGACGGACGCGATATCGTTGGGCCTTTGTGCCGCCACCGAACGGGCGATCATGCCACCCAGGCTGTGCCCGATCAAGTGGACTTTGCGGCCCGACTCCGCCCTTGCCAGGTCGATCGTCTGGGTCACGCGGTATTGGATCAACAGGTTGGGACAATCGGCATTGATACCGATGCCGGAAAAGTGCGCGCGATAGCCGATGCGCCGCAGCCAGGCATTCAGGTGCGTTACATACACATCGGTGCCGAGAAAACCGGGAATGACCACCACGGCGGAGCCATCACCGTGCGGCACTCCCAAGCCGTAGTAAACGGGAGAGGCGTGCAGGAGAAGAAGTTCGGCCCCGAACAGCGCCTCGTTCCAAATGGGAAGATGGGTGTCATCCACATCCTCGTGCACCTGAGCCGGAGGCGCCGGTCTTATGGCGCAGCGTCGCGGAGCTGCTAATCTCTTGATCACGTAACCTGTATTCGCCCGAGGGACAACTGCACTGGCGCCAGCAAGCCGGAACAGTTCAAGTACGTACGGCCGGTGAATGGACGCCGTTCAATCCTGTACGTTGCTTTGAATGGGGGATGCGCGCTTACGTCGCACGTGACGAGATATAACTCACGAGCCGCAAATGTGCAAGCTTTTCGAAAAGACGTGCCGCTGCCGGGCAACGGCACGTCACTCGAAGAGCGAAAGCATCCACCCATTCTAAGGGCTCGGGCTAAGCGCCGGCATGAGCCATCTGGGCCTTTTCGGCTCTGTGCCGGACGGGCCGCTTGCGGCGCTCGCCCATGCTCACCACCTTGCCGTTGTGCGGCTTGATCATCGACTCGATCAACGACTTCTCGGCATTGACGAAGCTTTTGACGCCTTCGCCCGTCAGGTTCGCGATGGGCAAAAGCCGCGAGGGCGCCAGCATCTTGAACGTCTTGGTGGCCGCTTTCAGGTTGACGTTCATCTGCTGGCCGACCACGTCGAGCAGCCGCTTTTGCGCTTCGATGAACGCATCGGTGGCTTCCCGCGCGAGCTTCGACATTTCAGTCGGCTTCACGTGCTTCATGACTTCCGGCTTCGCGGACGTCACCTTGGCGGTTTCCTGGGCAACCACGTCGAGGAACTTCTTCTGCGCCTGGACGAAGTTGTCCATGCCTTCACGGGCAAACTCCACCAGGTGCGTGCTCTGGAAACCCTTTCCGGCTTTGAGGTCTTCCAGCCAATTGATAGTCTGCTTGCTGGTAATTTTCAGGAAGTCCTCGTGCATGTGGATGAAGGTACCGATACTGCGCCGCAGCAGATCGCTCATCGCCGTCATCGGCATGTTCCCGGCGACGCGTTCCTTGACGCCGTTCATGATGATCTCGTTCTCCTGCTGCGCCATGTTGAGAAGGATTCTCTGCGCTTCCACGAAGCTGGATGTTCCTTCGACAGCCAGCTCGGCCAGGATCGCCAGCGGCGAATTCTCCGGGTCCGACATTCCTTCGCGCAGGGTCTTCATGGCAACGGCGTTCTGGCGCATGGCGACATCCACCAGCACGCGCTGCGTGGCGAAAAAGCTTTCCACGCCCTGTTGCACCCACCCTGTCAGTAAGGAAAGTACGTTTGAGGGCCGGGGATGGGCGGCGGGACGGGGTTTGTTGTCTCTTGGCATGACAGCCTCCGATTTGCTGCACTGCAGCATTCAAGTAAACCCTAGTCTTTTCGCGGAACTGTGTCAATATGTTTCGTATAATATGTTGCAGTGCACCGCGGAGGCGGAAAGGTGAAAACAGCCAAGGTCGTAATCCGGAAATACGCAAACCGCAGACTCTACGACACATCCGCCAGCCGCTACGTCAACTTGGAGGACATCGCGGCCCTGATCCGAAACGGAACTGACCTCCAGGTGGTGGATGCCAAGACGGGCCAGGATCTGACCCGCGTCACCCTGACCCAGATCATTCTCGAAGACGCGCGCGACGAACCCGCCGGCCTGCCGCTGGATCTGCTGCGCAAGCTCATCATGACCTCCGATTTGGTGCGCCGCGAATTCGTGAAGTCGGCCTTCGACGCCTATTCGAAATTGCAGGACGCGGTCCAGTCCGGATTTACCAGCGTGCGCTCCGCCGCGCTCTCGCCGCTGGAGACCGTCAGCGGCCTGGTGCAGGGCGTGGCGCCGGACGATCGCGGTGAAGCGGGCGACGTGCAGGAACTCCGCCGGCGGGTGGCGGAATTGGAAGCGCGCGCGAAAAAACCGAAGCGACGCGCCCGCCGCCGCAGGGCGAAGCGTTAAGCGACGGCGGCGGCGACGGCAACGGCAACGGGGGCAGCGGCAGCTCGCGCCTCAGCCGGCGGCTTGGCGGGAGGCGGCGTTGGCGCTTCCGCGGCAACTTCGTTCCCCACGGGTGCGCGTTTCTGCCGCGGCTCGTGACCAACCAACCGCTTCCGCAACTCCGCAAAGCTCAGGTTCAGCAACTTCTCGAACCGCTCCAGGTCCGGGATGGCGTGCGCGTCGCCGGTAAAGCCGAAATACGCGGTGCCGTTGTAGGTGAGCACGGCGCAGTTCATGCCCATTTCCCCACCGATCGGCACGTAGGGATAGCAGGCCAGCATCTGGTGACCGAGCAGGTAGAGCGGCGTCGCCGGGCCGCGCACGTTGGTGCAAATTAGATTGCACAGGCTGAGCGGCAACTGGCTGATCAGCGGTCCGAGCAGCGCCTGCAGCGGGCTCGGAATGGTGCCCAGCAAGGTGCCGGCGACGCCGACCAGCTCAGCCAAGTGCGCGTTTTTCAGCAGGGTCATCTGCTCGCGGACGGCCACCATCAGCTTCCGCGGACTCTTGATATCGAGCGGCAGCGTGACCGGCAGAAAGGTGATGCGATTGCCCAGTTCGCTGGCGTCGTCGTTGCCGCGCACGTTGACCGGGACCACGATCCGCAGGGCGCGTCCCTTGACCCGCACACCGTGCAGTTCGGAGTAGCGCCGCACCGCCGAAACCATGGCTGCCAGGGCAACGTCATTGAAAGTAGCGCCGCATGCCTGCTTGACCGCCTTGAACTCGGCCATGGAAATATCAGTCCAACAAAACTTCTGCGGGCCGCGGCAGATGGTGTTGAACGGCAGGCGCTCCGCCGGCGCCCCGACTTCCGGGATCAGGCGGCTCAACTGGTCCATCAGCGGAGCGGC
>JAIQFM010000297.1 GCA_020073285.1 Terriglobia bacterium
GAATGACCGCCAGATAGACTGGTGGGTTTACTGAGTGCAGGGAGGGCCGCCCAGATGGCGCAGGTAGATGAGAAGGTCAAGCAGATCATTGTGGAACAGCTCGGCGTGGACGAGGCCGAAGTCACCTCCAACGCGTCTTTCGTAGACGACCTCGGCGCCGATTCGCTCGACACGGTCGAGCTGGTGATGGCGTTCGAAGAAGCGTTCGACATCGAAATTCCGGACGAGGACGCCGAGAAAATCCGCACCGTCCATGATGCCGTGGACTACATCACCAAGAACGCCAAGGTGAGCAAACAGTAGGATCGCACCGCCGATCAGCCTGGGATTCAGTTCGAGCCCTTGGGCGATTGAGGTCGGCGAGGAGGCTGAGGCGACCAGCGGCAGCAAGCCGCCCGTCATGGCAGGGCCGGCGCTGGAAGCCAAGTAAGGAGACCCCGATGGCAGCCGTGGACGAGAAGGTGAAGCAAATCATCGTCGAGCAGTTGGGAGTGGAAGAAGCCGAGGTCACCTCCAACGCGTCCTTTGTGGACGATCTCGGCGCCGACTCGCTGGACACCGTGGAACTCGTCATGGCGTTCGAGGAGGCCTTCGATATCGAAATTCCCGATGAAGACGCGGAGAAGATCCGCACCGTTCAGGACGCCATCACCTATATCGGTGCGCACGCAAAGGGGAAATAGTTTGGGGCGGCGGGTCGTAGTCACCGGCATCGGTCTGCTCTGCGGCACCGGCAACAGCACCGAGGAAGTCTGGCGCAACCTGCTGGCCGGCAAGAGCGGGATCGCAAAAATCCAGCAGTTCGATGCCTCGCAATTTGCCTCGCAGATTGCCGGCGAAGTCCGCAACTTCGACCCGCTGCAATTCATCGAGAAAAAAGAGATCAAGAAAATGGGACGCTTCATCCACTTCGCCATCGCGGCGGCGGATGAGGCGATCAAGTGCTCCGGCCTGCAAGTTTCCCAGGAGAACGCCGGCCGCGTGGGCGTGCACATCGGCAGCGGCATCGGCGGGTTCGACGTGATCGAGCGCGAACACACCAACCTGCTGCAGGGCGGGCCGCGCAAGATCTCGCCGTTTTTCATTCCCGCTTCGATCGCCAACCTGGCCGCGGGGCACGTCAGCATACGCTACAACGCCAAAGGGCCCAACGAGTGCACCTCGACGGCGTGCACCTCGAGCGCGCACTCCATCGGCGACGCGTTCAAGATCATCGCGCGCTGCGACGCCGACGTCATGATTGCCGGCGGCACCGAGGCCGCGATCACTCCCATGGGGGTGGGCGGGTTCTCCGCCATGCGCGCACTTTCCACCCGCAACGACGAACCGGAGCGCGCCAGCCGTCCCTGGGACAGGGAGCGCGACGGGTTTGTCATGGGCGAAGGCGCGGGAATTTTGATCATGGAAGAGCTGGAGCACGCCCGCCATCGCGGTGCGAAAATTCTGGCGGAAATTATCGGCTACGGCATGAGCGCCGACGCCAACCACATCACGCAGCCGGCGCCCGACGGCGAAGGCGGATTCCGCGTGATGGTGAACGCGCTCAACGACGCCAAGCTCCGCCCCGAACAGATTGGTTACATCAACGCCCACGGCACCTCCACCGGCCTGGGCGACAAGCTGGAGACGCAGGCGATCAAGCGCGCCTTCGGCGGCCACGCCTACAAACTGGCGGTCAGCTCCACCAAGTCGAGCACCGGGCACCTGCTGGGCGGCGCCGGCGGCCTGGAGGCGGGCGTCACGGTGCTGGCGCTCCGCGACCAGATGCTCCCGCCGACCCTCAACCTGGAAAATCCCGACGAAGGTTGCGACCTGGACTACGTTCCCCAACACGCGCGGCAAGGCGAGGTCGAGTTTGCTGTGTCGAATTCGTTCGGCTTCGGCGGCACCAACGGCTGCCTGATCTTCCGGCGCTGGACGGAATAGCTAATCCGTCTGCTCTCACTCCCGTCAAATCCAGGAGCAATCATGCAAGAAGAAGTATTGAGAATCGAAAGGGAATTTTCGCAAGCGATTGTGAAAAATGATGCCGAGGCAGTCGGACGATTTCTTGCCGACGACTGGATTGTCATTGACCCGGATGGAGGCATCGTCGATCGGGCGCGATTTCTTGGCGTGATGAAGTCAGGTGCTCTGACCCACGAAATGATGGAGTCGGAGGACACTCGGGTTCGCGTGTACGGGAACACGGCGATTGTTACGGCCCTGACTAAAACCAAGGGTAAATTCAACGGGCAAGTCTTCACCACGCAGGAGCGGGCAACAGATGTTTTTGTGAAGCAAGATGGGCGATGGCAGTGCGCGCTTTCGCACCTCACGAGATTAGCCGGGAAGTAAGGCCGATCTGCGTTTTTGAAGATCGCGACCCTACAGCTCCAGTTCCCAAGTCTCGTCCACCAGCTTCCTGCCGAAGCTGGGGTTGGGCGTGGAAGAGACCAGATGAAATCCCGCCTGCCGGTATAGCCGCCGCGCGGCGCGCAGGTTTTTGTGCGTCCACAGCGTCATCGTGCGGTAGCCCGCGTGGCGCGCGAAGGCGATGCAGTGGTTGATGAGTGCCGACCCAATGCCCAGGCCGCGCGCGCTCGGCTCGACCAGCAGCACGCGGAGCTTGGCCACCCGCGGCGATTTCCTGACCAGCAGGACGCAGCCCACGATGGCGCCGTCTTTCTCGGCCATCCAGCAGCGCTCTTTGGCTTCGTCGTGGCGCCGGAGAAAATCCGCGACCACCTGTGCGACCACGCCCTCGAACTGCTGGTTGTAGCCGTGTTCCGCGGCGTACAGCGCGCCATGGCGCGAGACAATCCAGCCCATATCGCCCGGGCGGGGCGGTCGCAATAGGAAGGGCGGATTGTTGCGCGGGCTCACCGTAGAAGTAAGTCAGTGAGCCAGTAAGTCAGTTTGTCAGCGAAACCGAAACCGAGGTACCGAGAAACTGACGCACTGAAAAACTGAGACCAGTAAGACAACGAAAAGTGCGCAGCCCGCTGGCGGCACGACGCAAGGTCACTCCTGAACTCGCTTACTTTTTATGTGTTGCCAAATTTGCAAAGCGACGCCAGAATACCCCCTTAATTTCCTCAGGCTAAGGAATCGCCGACATGGAAAGCGCGGCCGGTCAAGGTGTGTCGCCGGAACCGGGAGCGGCGATGGCAGCGCTGGCCGGCGTGGACGAGCCGGCGGCGGCGCTGCTGACCGAATGTTTCCGGCAGTTCGGCATCTCGACCGTGGCCATTCCATCGCAAGACATCTCGCGCCTCAGCCGGGAGCGCTTTG
>JAIQFM010000098.1 GCA_020073285.1 Terriglobia bacterium
CGTCCGTACTGGGAGGACCTGTTTCCGCGGCCGTGGTGGACGGACCTGAAAAAGTATTCCTCGAGCAACGGGTTGGATCCGTTCCTGGTGGCGTCGCTGATCCGGCAGGAATCGGAATTCAATCCCGAGGCCATCTCGCACGCCAACGCCTTTGGCCTGATGCAGGTGCTGCCAAGCACGGGAAAGACACTGGCACGCTCGATGAAGGTCCGCGGTTTTTCCAGCGCGCAACTGCTGGCGCCGAATTTCAACCTGCAACTGGGGACGCGTTACTTCCGCGAACTGGTGGACCACTTCAACGGGCACGTGGAATACGCGCTGGCGGCGTACAACGCGGGCAGCGACCGGGTGGAAGCGTGGCTGGCGAACGGCAAATATCGCGACCCGCAGGAATTTGTGGAGTCCATCCCGTTCACCGAGACGCGCGAATATGTGCAATCGGTGATGCGGAACGCGACCGTATACAAGCGTCTATACGGAACGCCGTAAGAAGCTCTTAGCAATTAGCTCTTAGCTGTTAGCTTGTTTGTGGTGAGTCACACCAATGAGCTAATGGCTAAGAGCTTGTTTATCGAACTGCCTTCTGCTCAGCCGGGGACCTGGCGAAGAGGATCTCGGCCACCAGCAGCAGGGCGCCAATCACGATGGCGCTGTCGGCCACGTTGAAGGCCGGCCAGTGATAGCTGCCGAGGTAGAAGTCGAAGAAATCCACCACGTGGCCGGTAAGCAGGCGGTCCCAAAGATTTCCCACGGCGCCGCCCAGGATGAGCGCCAGACCGACGCCGGTGATGGTCATGCTGTGGCTGTTCTTCCAGAGCAGCGCGGAAACCACGGCCAGCGCCAGAATGGAAAAGAGAATCAGGATCCCGACTTTCCATTCCGACGATGACTCGGCAAACAGCCCGAAGGCCGCGCCGCTGTTCTGCACATGGGTCAGGCGGAAGAAGCCGGGCAGAACGGAAATACTGTCGTGGAGGTTGATGCTGCCGGCCACCAGCCACTTGCTCATCCGGTCCAACACAATCACCAGGATGGCAATCAGGAAGTGGTACTTGCGCATGGCGTGGGTCCGGTTGCTGGTTCTAGCGTCCATGAGCTCCCGTTTCGATCTCCTTCAGGGCCGCGCTGCAGCGTTCGCAAACCGTGGGATATCTGGAATCGCTGCCCACCTGGGCAGAGTAATTCCAGCAGCGCTCACATTTTTGGCCGGGAGCCTTGCGGATTTCAACACTAATCCCGCTGCCGCTGCCGTTTCCCGAAGGCGCTGCTTCTAATTGGACGCTGGAAACGATGAACAAGTAGCGCAAATCCTTTTGGTGGCGCTGCACCAGCCCGAGCAGCGACTCGGGCACGCTGAGCCGCACTTCGGCCTCCAGCGCGGAACCGATCAGCTTCTGGTTGCGGGCCGCTTCCAGCGCCTTCAGCACCTCGTCGCGAACGCGTGACAAGTCCTGCCACTCCGCCTGCAGCACCAGTGTTTCCTTGCTGGCGAAGGAGAAGCCTTCGCCGGGGATGCTTTCGGGCTTGGGAAACACGGCGAGATGGACGCTGGGCTCGCGGCTCTGCACCCTGGGCAGGAATCCCCAGACCTCTTCGGCGGTAAAACTCATGAGGGGCGCCAGCAGCCGCACCAGCGCCTCACCGATGCGCCAGATGGCGGTCTGTGCCGAACGCCGGGCGCGCGAGTTGGGGGCGTAGGTGTAGAGGCGATCCTTGATGATGTCGAAGTATGTCTTGCTCAGCGCGTCCACACAAAATTCGTTCACATCCTGGAAGACGCGATGAAAGAGGAAGGCGTCATACCAGCCCAGCACCCGCTGCGAGATCTCGGCCGTCTGCACCAGCGCCACGCGGTCGAGAAACTCCATGGCGGCGAAGGGGACGGCATCGCGCTCGGGGTCGAAATCGTAGAGATTGCTGACAATGTAGCGGAAGGTGTTGCGAATCTTGCGATAGGTCTCCGCGATACGCTGCATCAGGGTTTCGTCGGAGCGCACGTCGTCGCGGAAGTCCACCGAGGCGACCCACAGGCGCACGATCTCGGCCCCCATGCGGTTGGCGATATCCACCGGGTCCACGTCGTTGCCGAGCGACTTATGCATGGCGCGGCCCTGCATGTCGAGCGTCCACCCGATGGTGCCGACAAGCTTGTAAGGCGCCGAGTTGCGCGCGCCGATGGAGCACAGCAGGGAAGAGTGGAACCAGCCGCGGTATTGGTCGCCGCCCTCGATGTACATATCCGACGGCCACGGCAGATCGGGCTCGCTGGACTCGACCGCCAGGTAGCTGGAGCCGGATTCAAACCACACGTCCACGATGTCCATTTCCTTGCGGAACTGCGTGCCGCCGCACTTGGCGCACCTGGTTCCCGCCGGGACGATCTCTTCCGGCTGCAACCGGTACCACGCATCCGAACCTTGGCGCCGGAACAGTTCGACGATGGCACGCTGCACTTCCGGCGCGCGCAGGTATTCGTCGCAGCCTTCGCAGAAAATGATGGCGATGGGCACGCCCCAAACCCGCTGGCGCGAGATGCACCAGTCGGGCCGGGTGGCAATCATGTTGGAGATGCGCTCTTCGCCCCAGGCCGGATCCCAGCGCACTTTCTTGATCTCTTCCAGGGCGCGCGAGCGCAACGTGCCGCCGCCGATCTTCGCTTCCATGGAGATAAACCACTGCTCCGTCGCGCGGAAGATCACCGGGTTGTGGCAGCGCCAGCAGTGCGGATAGGAGTGCTCGATCTTTTCCAGGTGCATGAGCACGCCGCGGCCCTGGAGCAACTCGACGATGGAATCGTTCGCCTGGAAAACTTTCTGGCCCTCGTACTCCGGCAAGCCATGGCGCAGGCGTCCGGCCTCGTCCACGTTGCAGGTCTGGTCAAGGTTATATTTTTGCCCGGTGTAAAAGTCGTCGGCGCCGTGCGAGGGAGCGGTATGCACCGCGCCCGTGCCTTCTTCCATGTGCACGTACTCGGCGAGCACGCCCAGGATCGAGCGCTCGAGAAAAGGATGCGCGAAGGTTGTGCGCTCCAACATGCGACCAGGGAAGCGGGCGACCGGGTTGCGTTGCAGCCCGCATTTTTCCGCCGTGATCTGCGCCAGTCTGTCGGCCACGATGTACAACTCGCCGCCCGATTCCAGCGCCACATACTCCTCGTCGGGATGAAACGCCACCGCCATCGAGGCGGGCAGCGTCCACGGGGTGGTGGTCCAGATGATGGTGGAAACTTTCTTGCCCGCAAGCGCCGCATCCAAGTTCGCCGGATCGCTGGTCATGCGGTACTTCACCCAGATAGACGGGCTGACGCGGTTCTTGTACTCGACCTCAGCCTCGGCCAGCGCAGTTTTGTCGTGAATGCACCAATAGACGGGACGAAGGCCCTTGTAGACGGCGTCCTGATCAATGAACTTGAACAGCGTGTCAATGACCACCGCCTCGTACTCGGGGGTCATGGTCGAGTAGGGGCGCTCCCAGCGGCCGAACACGCCGATGCGCTTGAACTGCTCGCGCTGCAAGTCGAGATATTTTTCGGCGTATTCGCGGCACGCCTGTCGCACCTGGAGCGGGTCCATCTCCAACTTCTTGCGCCCCAGCGCCTCATCCACCTTGATCTCGATGGGCAGTCCATGGCAGTCCCAGCCCGGCAGGTACGGGGAATCGAAGCCGGCCATGGTCTTGGACTTCACGATGAAGTCCTTCACCGTCTTGTTAAGCGCGGTGCCGAGGTGGATGGGCCCGTTGGAGTAGGGAGGCCCGTCGTGAAGGACGAACATGGGCGCGCCGCGACGCGCCTGCCGGATGAGGTCGTAAATTCGCATCTGCTCCCAGCGGGCGAGCATTTTGGGCTCGTTCTGAGGCAGGTTGGCCTTCATCGAAAACTCGGTTTTCGGCAGGTTGAGCGTGGCTTTCAGTTCTTGCGGCACTCCGGTCTTGTCTCCGCGATCAGGGGTAATCTTTTCATTATAGCGAGTTCATGCTTTCAATCGGGTGATCTGGTGATCGGGTGATCTGATGACCTGCATCGAAAATTTCAATCACCCGATCGCCCGATCATCCGATCACCAGAGGTACATGTCCCCCTGGGTAACTCCGCAATTATTGTCGTCACCATGTAAATCTTTCGTATTACGGCGACCGTACCGCGACTCCTGCGGCAAGACAGTGTTAGCCTAAGTGCACAGGTGGGCAGGGTGGGGTCTAGCTGCGAGAAGCTGGCACCAAATGTGCTCATCTTCCTGGTCAGGTGAAGCATCAAACAGGAGCAAACGGGCCACAAGCATTGAACCCGGGATAACACGCACTTATGGCACATGAGAATTTGATTCCATCGGAGAACCAGGTTCGGGGGCAGGAAATACCCGAGTTGAACCTGCTGCTTCCCAGCGATCAATTCGACCTCTCGCTGTGGCAGTCGCTGCGGCGGCAAATCCACGACTGGCGCCATCCCGAGAAGCTTCCGCCCCTGCACCTGACATCCAAGCCTGTCCCGGTGCACGAGATCTGGGGTGCGTACAACTACAAGAAGCGCGGCGCGGTGGGCTCGACCCTGCTGCACGTGCTGGTGATTGGCGGGATCATTGGTGTCTCGCTGGCCGGCGCCCGGGTAGTGAAGGAAGCGAAGCACGAAACGGTGACCCTGGTTGCTCCCGACATTTCGCAGTACATGCCGCTGTCTTCGAAAAAGAACGACACCATCGGCGGTGGCGGTGGCGGCGGTGATCGCGACAAGCTGCCCGCTCCCAAGGGAAAGTTGCCCAAGTTCGCGATGGAGCAGTTCACGCCCCCGGCGATGGTCATCCGCAACGACCATCCCAAGCTCCCGATGGAACCCACGGTGGTGGTGCCTCCGCAAGTGAAGATGGCGCAGTTGGCGATGCCCAATTTCGGCGATCCCAAGTCGGCATATCCGAACGGTCCACCCTCCAACGGCACCGGGTCGGGCGGCGGCATCGGTTCAGGCTCCGGCGGCGGCGTCGGCTCCGGTGAAGGACCGGGTGTCGGCCCCGGCCGCGGTGGAGGCATTGGCGGCGGCTTGTTCAGGGTCGGCGGCGGCGTATCCGCTCCGCGCGCCCTCTCCACGCCCGATCCCGAGTACTCGGAAGAAGCCCGCAAGGCCAAGTACCAGGGCACGGTGGTGCTGTGGCTGATTGTGGACCAGTACGGTCGTCCGCAGAACCTGAAGGTCGCTCGCTCGCTCGGCTTGGGGCTGGACCAGAAAGCGATTGAGGCGGTGCGGCAATGGAAGTTCGAGCCGGCGATGAAGGACGGGCGCCCGGTGGCGGTGCAGATCAACGTCGAGGTAAACTTCAGGCTTTACTAGAGAGATCTTCTGTAGTTGAAACAAATAAAGGGAGAAGCTAGCCGACTTCTCCCTTTAGGTTTTTGCGCTGAAGCGTTGCGGATCAGTTCGGCACGTACGTTGTGATCACCTCGCGGTACGTCTTCGACGCCGGCCAGTGGCCTGCTCCGGCCTTGTTGTGGCAGTCGCCAAAGGTCCCCAGCTCGGTATCGAAGCTCTTGCACGCGTACGGACTCGGGAACACCGGCGTGTAATCGGCGCAGTCTCCGGCGTAATTGAAGCCGCACTGGGTGTGGGTGGGGTCGAGGGGGTCAGGCTCGGCGCAATCGCGGTCCACGAGTCCGCCGAACTCACCCGCTGCCTGGTCTTTGCCGCGGCAGGCGTTCCAGTCGATCGCATCATCGCCGGTGAACAGGTTGCCGTAGAACGCGCCCTCTTGCAGCGGAAAGGTTGCGGCCTCGCCGGCGCTGACCGCCAGGCTGTCGTGCGGCCCGCGCAGGGAGATCGGCTCCGCAGTGTCATGGGCGTTTACGCGCGCGAAGATACACGCGCTCACCCAGCGCTGGTCCGTCGGCGCGAGCCGGTGATCGATCCAGTATTCGGCGAGTCCGATCGAACCCTCAAAGACGCACACCCCATTGCTGCACGTATAGCTGGTGTCAGGCGGATTGCTGTCCGGCGCGCCGGCGATCGTCGCCTGGATCGTCGTCCCGGCGGGGAGGGCGCAGCTGATCAGATAGCTGTAGACGTCCCGGCCGTCTGCCGTTGCGAGGAGCTCCGCACTCGCTTTGTGGGCTACGAGGCGGGTGGAGGAGAGCGCATTCGAGGCGAGTTTGTTCGACGCCAGCTTGTTCGAGGCGAGCTTGTTCGTCGTCTCGGCCGCGCGTGCCGAACTGGCAGCCAATGCGAATGCCGTGGCCACCGCCACTATCAGGTAAAACTTGCGGGTCATGGTCATAATGTTCTCCTTTAAATTCGCGAAGACTTCAGAAAGGGTCGGAGCGCAGCTAAAGCAATTCGTTAGAGCGAGTACAAACAAAGGGAGAAGGCAGTCGGCTTCTCCCTTTTGATTTCTGGTCTCCCCGAAGTTAAGGCTACGACCTCTCCGCCAATGCCGGAGGCACCATTCGTCCGGCGGTCACGGACAGACGACGATGAGATTGAAATTAAGGTCCGTGGGACCGCCGCCAAAGGAGTCGTCGCTCCCAGACACTTGGACCGTATCCGGGCTTTCATAACCGTCAATGCGGCTCCTGGCTGGGACGGCGAGATGGTTAACGCCGAGGTTCCCGCGTGAGTGCCAATCCCCACACAATGCCTGCATCGTGCCGGAGTTGGCAGTTGGCTCGCAATAGTGGCGGCATGTCGGCGAGATTAATTTTTATGTATCGCTAAGCGACAGAAAACAGTCGAATTGGTGCACCTGGTGTACAATTTCATTCCCTCCCCGTTGGTGTCCCATGGCGTCCGGTCCGATACGAATCCTGGAAACAGTCGGGTTCGGCGAGGATTTTGAGCTAGACCAGCGCGCCTACGAGCTGCGCCGTGGCGGTCGCGCGCTCAAGCTGGAACGCATCCCGACGGAGCATCTGCTGCTCCTGGTCGCGCCACCGCACTCTTGGACTCGTTCACCTTCAGCTTCAACCGGCGCGTGATGAAGCGTGTAATGCTCGCCTTCACCCGCTGCCCCGCCGGCTCGCTTCCGACGTAGATGTTGCAGTCGTCCGCGTACCGTGCGAAGCCGTGCCCGCGCCGCTCCAGCTCCTGGTCCAACTCGTCCAGCACGAGGTTCGATAACAGGGGCGATAAAGGCCCGCCTTGCGGCGTCCCTTCATCGACCGGACTGACCAAGCCGCCCTCCAGCACACCCGCCGTCAGAAACGCGCGGATGAGTTTCAACAGCCGCTTGTCGCGGTTGTGAAGAGGACTTTCACCTCCAAGCTGTCGAACATGCTCGGCAATGGACAGCCATTGGACGTCGACGAAGCACTGGAAAGCGCCGCGTTTCCGCTGCTCTCTGTCAGCGCAGATCCTGTCGGCTCCACGGTTGAGGATCCCCTGTTCCCCCCGAAACGATGCAGAGTTCATTGTTGTTCCACACCAGCACATCCGCCCCGGGATTTCCGCTGAAGCGCGCAATGCCCGCTACTTGGTGAGACCAATTATTCTGCTGATTGAAGGTAAGACTGAACACAAGCGTACACTTCTCGTTCGGGGCGATCTGATGAGGGGTCCAGTTGTGAAGACCATCGTACGAGAACCTCCAGTCCCAACTGACGATGCGGTCGTCGAAGGTCATGTCGGGCGGCGCCCACGTCGCTATATCGGCGCGACCGTTGCCATCGAAGTCGGCGACAACCAGGCGATCGACCGGAGCCAATGCCTCTTGTAAGAAGCCATCGGACCAACTCCCCTGTGCACTCTTGCTGTAACTCCACGTATCGAACACGCCGTTGGACACCACTCCGAAGACATCGGTCTTCCCATCGCCATCGAAATCGCCAAAACGAAGGTCCTTAACCCGAAAGCTCGAGGTATTAACCTGATTGAAGGGCCCGGAGCCGCCGGAAGAAACCCTCCAAGTCGTCCCGTCTGCCCAAAAGATGTCGTCACGCCGGTCCCCAGCAAAATCGTCCACAAAGTTGCCGACCGCCAGATCACTGATTGAGGCAACGACTGGAAACCCGACTAAACTCGAATTCAACACCTCCCAATCGGAGGCGCCGCCCCAGGAAACCATCAGATTGCTTCCGTTGATGGCCACTACGTCGGTGCGCCCGTCGCCGTCAAAGTCTCCAAACAGGAGGGTGTCGATCAGATCGCTCTTGGCGCTGAGGAGCCGCCAATCGGCACTGCCCCAGGGAGCGTAGTACCAGGCGGTCCCCGTGGCGAGAAACAGATCCGGATTCTTGTCACCGTCGAAGTCCCCGGCGCCGAGGTGATCGGTCGGGTTGGGAAACTCGAACTGGCTAGGGTTGTCGGCAATATTGATGTGGTCGATCCGACCGTAAAACTGCGTACTAAAGGTCTTGTAGTTCAGCGCGTCATCTTTGGTCTCGACCGTTGCGTTGAGATGAAAATCCGTATCGTGGCAAGGCCCGGCCCGCAACTCGTAGTTGTGCCGGTTGTTCGAGAGTACTGATAGGAAGGTATTGCCCAAGATATCCACATAGTCTCCCCCGAGTCCACCAAAGCCGTCGGAGTCGGTCCCGTGCATATCAAAGTTGTGCGTGTAAAAGTCAATGGCCGCTCGCTGCAGCGGTATATCCGAAAGCACCAGGTTGGACCAGGCGCGGTAGCCCGAGTGCGCCGAACCATAGCCCGCGGCAATCGCATGGCGGTTGGAGACGAAGGTGTTGCCATAGACGAGCGGGAACCCGCCCCAGTTCGTCTCCACGCCGTATCCAAAATCCTGCATTTGATTGTGGTGGATGAAATTGCGCGCGACAAAGACGTTCAGCGGACGAATGAACGGGTTGTCATGGAGATCGCAGTTAATGTCATTTTCGAGGGTATCGTTTCCCCGGACCCTCACGCCATTCTGCGTAAAGTCGGAAATATCGTTGTGGTCGACGATCGAACGGACATATTGCTCTGGTGTGCCGTGACCCATGACGCCGTCGTGAGCAAGAATGCCTGTGGAATTAGGTTGACCTTTATCAGTAGTCCGGCTGGTTCCTTGCAGACGCAGCCCGGTGATACGTACATCATCGCCCCTGATTTCCAGCATTGATTCACCGGGTGCGTTCGGCGGATTGCTCTCATCGCACCCACTAGCTTTACACAGCAATGGCCCGAAAAGCGTACCTCGCCGGTCTCCCCGGATGGTCACGCCGCCCGGTATTTGGAGAGGTTGCAAACCTGAAGTGTCGATAACTGTGCCGGGGGCAATCTTGAGAACGGTGCCGGGCAAGGGAAGATAAGGAGGATGTGGGTCTGTATAGGGAGGGAGAAAAGACAGGAGCTTGTCGAGGGGGGGCGCCGGATCACCCGGGTAGCCCACCCGCACGAAGCCGCTTGTCGGGTCCTTGTCGGAACCGTCGATGGCATTGAAGTCCCAGAGCTCAGAGTCGGCCAGGATCCGCGGCCCGGCGACGACCGGTGCGTAGTTAGCGCCGCGTGCGTTCTGCACTTGCGACACTAGGTTGCGGTTGGCTGCCAGGATGATGCTGTCGCCGTCGAGCGCGAACACTTGGTTCGCGTAGAGCTGTGAGGACGAGTCTTCTGGATTCTGCAATTCGAGCGCAAATTGCGTTTGCGGCGGAGGCAGTGCGATGCCGATCGCAATCGCCGGGGGGTTGTGGATCCCGATAACCTGCGTGCCGGCGTGCAGGATTACTTCGTGCTTGCCATTGATCTCCTCGACGCGAATCGGGTGCGACACCGCACAGTCGTTAAGGAACACCGCGGTGCCGGCGCTCCTGATGTCCGGTGGCGTGCCGTAATCCAGACATTTTCCACCATAATTGCGCACGGAAAAGAATGAGGTCGAAATGTTCACGGTGGTTTGCACGGTGGCAGTATTCCCGGCGATATCCCTGGCCGTGCCGGTTACGAGCTGGCCAGCACCTTCCATCGTGAGCGCCACGGGCGAACTGCAAAACGCGATTCCACTGAGCTGATCAGAACATCCGAAACTCACAGTCACATTGGAAGTATTCCAACCAAATTCATCCGGCGGCGGGTTGATGGTCCCGGAGACGATTGGGGGCGTCTTGTCCAGATTCACCGTTACAGACGTTGTCGCCTTGTTCCCGGCTTTGTCCGTGACCGTCCCCGATACCACCTGGCGTGCACCTTCATTCGTCAGCAAGACCGGGGAGGGGCAGGATGCAACTCCACTGGTCTTATCCGAGCACGTGAAACTCACCGTCACATTGGAGTTATTCCAGTGGGCCGAATTCGGCGCGGGACTAATGGTCGCCGAGATGGACGGGGGACCAATGTCTACACCGATTACCTTGAGCGAGATTCCGCTTCCCGTGACTCCTTGCAACTGAATTCCCAGCTGATTGTTCGCGAGCAGACGAATGGGCCAAACCAGCACCGGGATGAGCGGATTCAGTTCAAGCGGACCCAGAATCCGATTGCCGTTCAGCGTGATGACGCCTGTAGATCTGGCGAATTCTCCGTTGAGGCCGCCGTTGTTGATCTGCAAGACGTAGACGGCATTCGGATTCAGAACGCTGAAGCTCGCCGTCACTTGCGTCGGGGCTCCCGAGCCGCGCACAAATGTCTGCGGCCCAAATGCCACCCATGTGCCGGCATGAGCCAGCGACGGAAACAGCGCCATGAGAACCGCAAGCAAGGCAAAATGTGCGAAGTAGGCGCGTGCTGCCAAACACGCGTTCTGACTTATTGGACATTGCAGAATTCTCATACGCTTCATCGCGGTTATCCTTCCAATGCTTGTGGAATCTCTGCACAGGTAACCCGAGTCAGCCTCGAACCGTCGAACTGGGGAACCTGTAACGAAACCGTGTTTACGCTCATGGGCAATGCGCGATCAGGTACTGGGCGTCAAGAATCATGATCTGCGCCGCGGTCGGGTCCACGTGCTTACCGCTCTGCGCCTGCAGTTCATTGATGAACGCCCGGTAGAGATTCGCGGCCGTGGAGCACCTGCCTCGGTCGCGCGCGGCGCCAGCGACGTCCAACTTGGCGAGCAGGGAAATCGCGATGCCAATGTTCTTGATCGCACCGCTCTGCAGGAATTGCTTGATGTCCTGCTTGATGCTGTCGGATGTGACAATGACGGAGAACGTCACCGACTGAGTTCCGGCATTGTTCACGTTGTCGAGCGAATTAACGGAGAAGGTGTGCGTGCCCAGCGACAATGCGGTGAGCAAATGGATGGCCAGGTTATTTGCGACGGGGGTGCCGTCCTTGAGTTTGGCTAAACCATCCATCGTGGGAGTGGAGCTCTGCACACCGGAGCCGGTCCCGTCGCTCACCGTATAACCGAGCGCCAAAGTTGCACTGTGTACGTACTGCGTGGCGGTGGGTTGCGTGATGGTTGCCACCGGCGGCGTGTTGTCCAGAATGACCGAAGCGGTGTTCCGGGGTTCGAGTTGGTGCGCGGAAGTCTCGGCGGAGTACTGCAAATCATACGGACCGTCGGCAGGGTTGCCGAAGTTGTCGTAGACCGACACGGATTGCGAGGTTCCCGGCAGATCCACGCTCGTCCAATGCACCGGGAACTCAAGTGTCGACGCGTAGGTCGGGAGAGGACCCCCTTGGGGGTGGAACCGATACTGGAAGCCTTGGTAGTCCCTGTGCGCCGCCGTCAGGATCAGCGGCGTCGCGGAAGTCACGTAGTTGCTGGAGTGGGGATTGCCGATCTGAAGCGGAAAGCTCGGGTCCACCGGAGGAGACACAATCTCGCGCACGTGGAACTCGACCGCGTACAGTATCAAGTCGCACGTCGCGGCGAAAAACAAGCGGATGCAAAAGTCGGGAGCCTTGACAACCAAGTACGGTGCGGGCGGAGCGTAGTTATTCGAGGACACGAGGTCGAACTCGTAGGTGCCAAGGCGGTCATCGTTGGTGAAGACCAGAGCGGCTTCATCGCCGCCGCCGAAGGGATCGCAGCCATTGGGGTACTTAGCACGGTTGTCATCGTTAGCGCCGCAGAAGTCGGAATCGACATTGTCGGAATCGAAGCCGCCGACGGCAACGTGAATGGGTTCGCGATCCCGGACGCTCACGATCCAGGGCGTGTTCTCGAACTGGAAGCAATCGCCGTCACCGCTACTCGTCAATTGGTCGCCGTGGCAGGGGTTGTTGTCAGGGTAGCCGTCGGAAAGCGGGCTCATGTACCGCCACTGGCCACCGACGCTGACGAACACCCGCCAATCACCGCTGAACAAGAATTCATCGTTATGGACGACGTCGTACTCGTGCAGCGTGATGCGGAAGGTGCGTATGGGTATCGTGGTGGGCACGTCGTCCCAGCCGAGCAGGATACTCTTGGCGAAGTACACGTTGGGATTCCTGGTGCTAAACGGGAGAATCACGCGCAGGCGCTTTGCCTGCTGCGAGACAAGGGTCGGGCAGTTGGTATCCGCCTGGTTCGTGGTTGGGTCTGGCGGCGGCGTGGATTCGTCAACCAGGCAGAAGATGGGCTCTATGGGGGTGCAAGGGATGGTTACGTCCGAATTGCACACGTGGGCGGGAACCTGGGCCGACTGGTCCACCACGCGCCACTGCAGCGAGGCGTACGGACTCGGCGGTTGGACAAGGAAGGTGGAATTGTTCAGGAGCGCCCCGTAATTTGTTCCGGGAGGATAGATGTCGAACACGTAATTGCGGTCGTTCACGGGGATGACCGGGTTGGTGTGGCCGTTAGGGTGGTCCATGTCCGTGTTGCGGAACTGGCAGTTGTTATCGCGGTCGGTGGCCGTAAGCGCGCACAGATCGTTGGCCCCGCCGCCGTTGCCGCTGACGAAGACATCGGCTTCAGTTATCGGCACGTGGGTGGGATCGCTGCTCGGTTTGCCAAAAATGTTGATGGTCGGCGCGCCGGTCACCGGCAGCCAGCTTTCCGTGAAATTGGCACCTAACGAGGAAAGCCCGGTGTGGTTGACGCGGATGGCCGCCACCGCCCGCGGAGGATGAATTTCCGTTCCGAACTTAACGTATGCCTTTTCCCCAGTGTCAGTCCCTGGGTGGCCGCAGTCGAAGATCCAACGTCCCACGACCCAGACCCGGTCCCCCGGGGCGGGCCATGCGAACTCTGGCAAGCCGCCCCAAGTTCGGTCGTCGTCGTCGTTGATTTTCATCGCACTCGCGTTTTCCCACTCGACCTCCATGTCGGAGTGGTGGCAGGTATCACCCATCGAACCGTCAGGGCAGACTTCAGGGGCTTTGAGAACGCAAGTCGTGCCGTTGTAGGTGCCGCCCAAGAGCGAGCACTGATCGGCATTAAGACCAGGAAACGTCTGGCCGGGGTACCGTGCCCACGATGACAGCAGATACTGAAAGGGCAAATCGGGAGCGACCTTGAAGGTAAAGTCGTGGGTGTAATGGTTCCAGGGTATGTCCTCTTCGGCAACTTCGGCCGTCGACTGATCAGTTGGACTCTCGTTGCCCGGCGGATGAATGACCACTCCCTCGAGGATCACCGGCTCGTCGTGGACCGCCAGATGCTGGGGGTCGACGGTGAGGCCGTTGACGGGCTTCCACTCGGGATTACCTCGTGCCAAGTCAGTATCGCGGTGGAGATCGCTATCGCTGCATACGGGCGAGTTGTCGAAGGCCGCTGTTGCCGGGGTATATTGGGCCATGGCACGCGATAGGGGCAGGCCAAGCACCGATGCCAGACACAGCACGAGAATCGCTCGGCGCCAAGAGAAGCACAGGGATTTCATCGCACCCTCCTCCTAAAGATCCAATTCGTTTCAAACTCTGCACAGATGACTGCTGCCCAGCCGATAGTGCTGCGGCGCGATGAATGGCTGCGGGCTGGCCGGCAGCATCGCCTGACTGCAAATCACATTTGAGTTATGACAATTAGGGCTGGAGCCGGGAGGATGAACAGCGACCCCACATGCGAGCGATGCTGCGCGTTCCGGGGTTGTGATGGCAATAGCGGGGGCCTGTAGGACGCCTTAATTTTTATGTATCGCTAAGCGACAGAAAACACTCGAATTGATGCAGCTGGTGTAGAATTAGCTCCCCTCCCCACAGGGGTCGTATGTCTTCCGGTCCGGTGCGAATCCTGGAAACAGTCAGGTTCGGCGAGGATATTGAGTTCGACTTGCGCGCCAATGAGCTGCGCCGCTGCGGTCGTGTGCTCAAATTGGAGCGCATCCCGACGGAGCTTCTGCTGCTCCTGGTCGAGCAACGGGACAGCATCGTCACCCGCGAGCAGATCGTGAAACGGATCTGGGGCCCCGGGGTCTTTCTCGACACCGACAACAGCATCAACATTGCCGTCCGCAAAATCCGGCAGGTCCTGAAGGACAGTCCCGAGCGGCCGCGGTTCATACAGACCGTGACCGGGAAGGGATACCGTTTTGTCGCGCCGGCAGTCGAAGCCCCAGCCGAGCCACAAATTCCCGCCGCCGAACCCGACACGGTGGTCGTGGTGACACGGGCGGACGCTTCGGCGCGCTGGCCATGGGCAATTCCGATCGGCGTTCTTGTCGCCCTGATCGTTGCACTCAGCGGGTGGCAGATTTGGTCCCACTACCGGGCCAACCCGAAACCGGCGGGCGGACGTTTGATGCTGGCAGTGCTGCCCTTCGAGAACCTCACCGGGGACGCCGGCCAGGAATACTTCAGCGACGGCCTGACGGAGGAAATGATCACCCAACTAGGCCGCCTGGATCCGCAGCGCCTGGCTGTCATCGCCCGCACCTCGGTGATGACGTACAAACACAGCCCGCAGCAACTGGACCGGATTGCCCGCGACCTGAACGTGCAATATTTGCTGGAGGGAAGCGTCCGCCGTGATTCCGGTAAAGTGCGAATTACCGCCCAGCTCATTCGTGCCAGCGACCAGACCCATCTCTGGGCGCACGAGTACGACCGCGAATTGAAGGATTTGTTGCTCCTGCAAGGCGAAATCGCGCAGGAAGTCGCGGAAGGAATTCAGCTCACCTTGGCAGATAATCGCAAGCCGGCCGCGGCCGCGAGCCCGTCCGCGCTCTCTCCTGCGTCGTACGAGGCCTATGACCTGTACCTCAAAGGGCGCTACTTTTGGAACAAGCGGACCCCGCAAGGATTCCAGCAGGCCGCCGAATGTTTTCAGCAGGCCATCGCCAAAGATCCCAAATACTCCCGCGCCTATGCCGGGCTGGCCGATACCTATGCGCTGATGAGCAGCTACTATCTTGCGCCGCCGAATGAAGTGATGCCCAAAGCGCGGACGGCAGCCCTGAAGGCTCTGCAAATTGACGATGGCTTGGCCGAGGCCCACACCTCGCTGGCGCTGATTGCTGAAATGTACGATTGGGATTGGCAAACCGCTGAGAAAGAATATCGCCGAGCGATCCAGTTGAACCCTAACTACGCCACCGCCCACCACTGGTATGCCGAATTTCTGGCTTTCCAAGGGCGCTTCGACGAGGCATTGGCGGAGAGCGAGCGCGCGCGCCACCTGGATCCGCTGTCGGTGATTATTGCCGCCGACCGAGGCGCAATCCTCTATTTCTCGCGGCAGTATGACAAGGCGATCGAGCAATTTCGCGCCGTGCTCGACATGGAGCCGAACTTTTCGCGCGCGCACTTGATTGTCGACGCCTACGTCGAGAAAGGCCGGTTCGCCGCTGCCCTTGCCCACATAGAAACCTGGCGGCGGATTGAGGACGCCCCATGGGTGCCATGGGTTTGGGCGTCGGAGGTCTATGTCTATCGGCGCTCGGGCCAGCCCATGAAGGCACAACAGGCGCTGGCGAAATTGGAACATTGGAACCGCCATAGCCATTTGGACGCAGTGCCTATTTTGGCAGCGGCGTACGTCGGCATGAACAACCAAGACGAAGCGCTTGCCTGGTTACAAAAAGCCTACGAGGAACATTCCGGCACGCTCACCTGCCTGAAGGTGGATCCGATCTACGACCCGCTGCGCGGCGACCCCCGCTTTCAGGAGTTACTCCGCCGGGTTGGACTGGAACAGTAGTGCCGCCTCTCTGCTCCAATAGGATCACCTCGTGTCTGCAGATGCACCCATTTCTTGACAATCTTACCGATCGTTGCCGAATAATGTGCATGTTGTCCCTATCGTGGTCGAGTGACCCGGCCACGGAGAGGTGTGTTCGACCGCGAAGTGGACCCGGCCCTCGGGTGTCCCAACAAAAGGCAGAATCGAGCGGAACTCCCCGGGCCTAGTCAGCATGTAGGCACCTTGGGAGTATGGGTGATTCTGCCAGGACCACGTCGC
>JAIQFM010000298.1 GCA_020073285.1 Terriglobia bacterium
ATCACGGTCGTGAGCTGCCCCAGTTGCGCGCGCTTGAGCACGATGCGCAGGTCTAGCGGCGTGTCGGTGAGGGTCGAGCCACGCTGGATCGTGCCCGAAACCCCGACGCTGCCGGTGTCGCTCAGGTTCGCGTCGGTGCGCACCGGGCGCGCCTCAAGCTCGAGCTTCCAGACGTTCTCCGAAGGCAGCGACAGCGCGAAATCGGCATTGCTCAAGGCGTAGACCGTCTTTTCCTGGCCCAGCTTCAGGTTGATCCGACCGCCCGTCGCCTCGATGTAGGGAAAGCGGGGGCGCACTTCGGCGATCCGTTTGCCGGTGGGCGCCGTGGGAATCTGCCGAGCCCGCTCCAGCAGCGATTCCAGGTTCCAGTGACCGTTGGCGGCGCGCACCAGGTTCAGGCTGGGATAAGACAAGCTGAGCCGCGCAATTTCCAGCCGCCCGCGCCACAGCGACGTCAGCCGCAGCGTGGCCTTGACCTCGTCCGCATGCAGCAGGGGTTCGGCACTGTAGGCCGGATCGTCCTGCACGGCCAGCCGTTCCAGCACCAGCCCCGGATAAGGAATCAGCCGCAGGTGGGCCGCTCCGACGCTGACCGGTCGTCCCAGCGCGCGGCTCAGCGCGTCGGCAACTCGCAAGCGATACCGGCTCACGTTGATCAGCGGCACCAGGAAGATCGCCACCACCAGCAGGAGCGCCGCACACACCATGGTCCGCCGGTTGATGAAGCGCAACATCAGCGCACCAGTCTCAACATGCGGCGCCAGCGCGTCAGGTCGAAAAAGTGGATCACCACTCGGGCCATGAATGCCAACCTCTCGCCGATGCCGGTCTTCAGGTACTGTCCGGCTGGCGTTTCAAATGACCAGTAGATGAACATCGGGCGGCCGATGATGTTCTGGCGCGGAATGAATCCCCAGTAGCGGCTGTCGTAGCTGACGTCGCGGTTGTCGCCCATGGCAAAGTAGCTGTCCGGGGGCACCACCAGTTCGCCGTTTTCGATCGAGTTGTTCATCGTCAGGTGCCAATCGGGCGTGACGGAGTTGGCCTCGCCCGGCGGAATGGCGGGAAAATTATCGCGATACAGGTTGTAGCTCCCGTTATGGATGACGTAGGGCTCGTTCAGCTTCTGGCCATTGCGATACACGGCGCCGTCCTGCAGGTGAATGCGGTCGCCGGGCTGCCCGATGATGCGCTTCACCACGTACAGGCCTGGCTCGGCGGGTGAGAGGAAGACCACGATGTCCTGGTCTTTGACCTGGTGGTACGGGATCACGGGCATCCAGCGCGTTTTCGGCCCCATGGTGTCGCGGTCCACGAAAACGTGGTCGCCGATCAGCAGCGTGTTCTCCATCGAGCTGGAGGGAATCTCGAACGCCTGCAGGCAGAAGGTAATGATAAACAGTCCGACCGCCAGCACCAGCGCCATGGACTGGATGAATTCCGCCTTGGTCTCGCTCTTCTTTTCCTGCACAGGCGGCTCTTCGATTTCGACGGCAGTTCTTGCGTGCTTCGCCACGTGCCTCCAGTACTCGGTACTAGAAGTGGTTTCAAAAATCGGTTTCGGAGGGGCATGGCTTCAGCCGTGCCATAAAATCCCGTAATTCTTCTGGCTATAGCCGCTGAGGGACATCCTCCGCTTCCGACACGATTTGTGAAACCAGTTCTCGGTACTCGGTACTCGGTACTGTTGTTTTTCAGCGCACCACGCGGAAGGTGCGGTCCCAGCGCGTCTCCTGCATGAAATGCGTAATCATGTAGGCCAAGCGAGTGAGTTTACCATCCTCGTCGTGCGGCCTGGAGTACGGATCCGGGCTCCGGAACGACCAATAGATCAGCAGCGGCCGCCCGATGATGTTGGCTCGCGGCACCAATCCCCAGTAGCGGCTGTCCAGGCTCTCGTCGCGGTTGTCCCCCAGCACGAAATACCGGTCGGGCGGGACCACCAGTTCGCCCCCCTGCACCAGGGTGCGCAACTGCAGCCACCAGCGCGCTTCCACGTTGGCCGACAGGTAGTTCAGATCGGGAAAGTCGTCGCGATAATAGTCGCGCACCGGGGACCGGTACACCACGTACTTCTCCGTCACCGGCTTGCCGTTCACCCAGACCTGCTTGTTGATCAGCCGCACCCGGTCGCCCGGCGCCGCAATCACGCGCTTCACGAAATGCTGCGACGGGTGCACCGGATAGCGGAACACTATGATATCGCCGCGCTGGATTGGCGAGTAGGGAAGCAGGCCCCCCCCCCACTGCCCTCCGCTGGCGTAATGCACCTTGTCCACCAGCAGGTAATCGCCGATGAGCAGCGTGTTCTCCATGGACTCGGATGGAATCTGGAACGCCTGCACAATAAATGTGATGACGAACACTGCGATCACCACCGTGCCGGCCAGCGACTGCACTGACGCCAACCATCCCGCACCTGCGGGTCGAGGGTGTTGCGGCGGGACGGAGGTGTCGGTGTGCTCGGAGCCGGGCGCCACCCCCGGCGCCGGTTCCGCGGTGAGTTCCGGGTTTCCTGCCGGCATTACGGCTGCGCTTGCCGGTTGCGGCTGCCCGCCGGCTTCGGATTGGGATTGTCCAGACTCCGTAAGTACTCCAGTGCTTTCCTGGCCGCGCCCTGCTCGGCCTGTTTTTTGGTCAGACCCTCGCCGCGGGCGGCGTATTCCGGTTCTTCGTGTTGGCCATGCGTGCGCACTCGCGCTTCCACGGTGAACGTCTTCTGATGTTCCGGCCCGCGCTCCTTCACCAGCACGTAGCAGGGTTGCGACCAGCCCATCGAGTGCGCCGTCTCCTGCAAGGCCGACTTGAAGTCGTTCACCGACATCAGGTCGCCGCTGCCCTCGGCCATGCGCTCCAGTTCCGGCTCCAGGATCTCGCTCAGAATCAGAGCCCGCGTTTTCTCCAGGCCGGCGTCCAGGTACATGGCCGCGACCACCGCCTCCAGCGCGTCCACCAACAGAGCCGTCTTGCTGCGCCCGCCGCTTTTGTCTTCCCCCCGCCCCAGCCGCAGGTAGCGTCCGATCTGCAACTGCTTGGCGGCGCGGATCAGGTGCTTCTCGCTGACCAGGTACGCCCTTAGTTTCGACAGCTTGCCCTCGCTGAACTGCGGAAAACGCTGGAAAAGCTCCCGGCTGGTGACGAAGCCGAGCACAGCGTCGCCCAGAAACTCGAGCTGTTCATTATCCGATACCAAATTCGGCTCGCCGCCGTTCCTGGACTCCGCCTCGCGGGCATGCGAACTGTG
>JAIQFM010000299.1 GCA_020073285.1 Terriglobia bacterium
GGCAGGGTAAATTCTGCTCTGAGTCTGGAAAAGAACGCGCCTGCAAATGCCGCAGCATCTATGCCAGCTTGTCTAATGAACTGAAAAAAGAACAGCCCTCAGCTCCGATCATCAAGGGGCGCAAGCCCCTTGTCGCGTTCCTCCGCGCTGATCAAGCGTGCCGGGGAGCAGGCCGTCCATAGACTTGGCGGCGTGTCCTTCGCCTGGGTGTCCTTGGGTGAGGCAGCACCGTCGGCTTGCAGGACGTGTCTTCTGCAGCGCGGAATCTCGGCGGTGGTGAGGTTATCGGCGGGCACCAATTGTACCATCAAACACTAGCTCGGCCCTTCGGGGCGCGCGGGGATGCCTTCCCAGCTTGTCCAGGCAGGTAGAGTCTCCCCCTTCATCAGGAGCGAGAGGTCTCCGAGCGCCGCGCCTTCTTCGAGGCGCGTGTCGTAAAGCACGAGCGACCCAGCGCCCACTTTGCAGCGGGGACCGATGTCAATGGTGGACATCTTCATCACGCGGTCCTCGAAGAGGTGCGTCTGGATGGTGCAATCGGCGTTCAGCGCGGCCTGGTCGCCGACGCACACCAAATCGAACTCGCTGAGGTCCGTGGTCTCCATGTACACCCGCCGCCCGATCTTCGCGCCAAGCAGCCGGAAGTACCAACAGACAAAGGGGGTGCCGGTCAGCGCGCCGACCAGGAACGGCTCGGCCAAGTGCTCATGCAGGGCGTTGAGCAGCTCATTGCGCCACACAAACGTGCTCCATAAAGGCTTCTCGCACGGACGGTAGCGCCAAACCAGGAGCCACTTTGCCATGATGGTGAACGCGGTCGCCGCTGTCGCGCAGCCAAGATAGAGGAACGGGAACAACAGCAGCGTATCCAGGAGGTTGAGGTAGTCGTGCAGAAGCAGCAGAGCGGAAAACAGCAGGCTGAGCAGGATGATAAAGCAGGTCGAAGGCGTGATGACGCGGACGAACTCAATGGCGGCGCGCAGAACGCGAAGCTTCGTGGTGGGGTTGAAGGTGGTTTCCTCCGGGAACACCGCGCTCTTTTGTCGCTGCGGCAGGAAGATAGGCGGCGACCCCATCCAGGCGGTGTCTTCGCGCAAAGCGTCCGCCGGGTCACGCGGGGGAGCCGAGAGACAGCCGATGAGGACGCTGTCGCCGATGACCGTGTCCGGCGGCAGCATGGCGCTGTTGCCGATAAATGAGCGCTTGCCGATGTGGTTCCGGCCCAGCGTCATGGCGCCATTGCGCACTCGCGGCGCCCCGAGCGAGACGCTGTCGGCAATGAAGCTCTCCTCGCCGATGGACAGGAGGTCGGGCGAGATGAAGGAGGCCGTCGAGACTTCGGCTCCCAGACCGAGTTTGGCGCCCAGAAGCCGATACCAGGGTGCCAGATAAACGGAGGCGTAAAGCGGTCCCAGTATGTCGAGGCTCAAGTCCATCGTCTGATCTACAAACCATTTGCGCAGGTAGTAGAAGCTGTACAGCGGGTAGCGCCCAGGCTCCACTTTGCCCAGCAGCAGCCACTTAACGAGGGCGATTTCCAGCGCCAGTAAGGCGATGAACGACAGCCCGACCAGGGGCGCCAGCAGCAGGTACCAGTAATACGGGTCCAGGTAATTCAGCTTGTTCATGAGCACGATACCCGGAAACAACGCTGCGACCACAAGCACAGGGAAGATCAGCAGCCCGATCGCGTGCAGGATGCCGAAGGCGAAACGGCGCGATGCGGTTGGCCGGGCGGATTCGGCGGCGGCAGGCAGTGCGGGCAAGCGAGACGCCTGCCCTACTCTGCGGGCCGGCGAGCCCTGCCACGTCTCTCCACGCAGAATGACAGCCCCGCGCGGCAGCAACGACAGGTCCTCGAGGGTCGAGTCGTCCTCCATGACGGTGTCCTCGCGCATGGCGGCCCGGGCGCCGACGAAGCAGCGCTTGCCAATCGTGATGCGTCCGATCTTTAGCTGGCCGTCTTCGATCGTGTAACCCAGCAGGGAAGAGTCAGCATTGATGCTGGAATCCTCACCGATGCTGAGCAAGTCAAAGATGGCGAATGTGTCACTGCCCAGATGCACGTTGGGGCCGACCTTCGCCCCCATCAGCCTTAAATAAATGTTCAACAGTGGGGTGCCCGCCAGGTAGCCGACGGGGACGGCGGCTTCGATCGTGGTCGTAAACCACCACCGGAAGTAGTACGCCCCCCAAAGCGGGTAAGCGCCTGCGCGGTAGCGTCCGATCATGACCCATTTCACCACAATGGGGATTGCCAGCATTACCGGGTACAACACGATGAGACTGGCGAAAGAGCCAAGAACTGCCTCGAGGAAGTTGTAGTCCTCTTCAACCAGTACGGTGTAGGTGAGATAAGGCGCCAGCCACTGCAATGCAAAGAAACTCAGGATGAAGAACAGGCTGATCAATTGGGCGGCCCCGCAAGAGAAGTGCCGCCAGAACGGCACCACCGCCGGTAGAGACGCGTTCCACCGCGTCCCACTTCCAGGGAGCGACTTCGGAGACGCAGTGGAATGCGACCCTGCCGGGGTGGTCGGCTGACGAAGCTCGAAGCGAGCTGCGAGCTTCTCCGCAGTCGGACGCTCATACACGTCGAGCACCGAAAGTTGGCGAAATGGCGGGCTCTTCCGCAACTCCGAGACCATGCGCGCCACCAGTAAGGAATGGCCGCCCAGATCGAGAAAGAAGTCGTCCTGCGCGGACACCGGCGTCGGTGCGAACAGCCTTTCCCACACCGCCACTATCTGCTTCTCCAATGGGGTGCGGGGCGCCACGCAGTCGCGCCGATCTTCCACCGGCCGCGTGCGGGGCGCGGGCAAGCGCTTGCGATCAACCTTCCCGCTGGCAAGGGTCGGCAATTGCGAAAGAGTTTCCACCAGTGCCGGAACCATGTAGGCTGGCAGGCGTTCTCGCAACGTGGTGCGGGCGGCTCGCTCGTCCAACGGTGTCGTCGGTTGCGGCACGATGTAGGCAACCAGTTGCTGGGCCGCCGGCCCATCTTCGCGCAGCGCTACCGCCGCCGCTTGGACGCCTGGGCACTCCAACAGCACCGCCTCGATCTCCGTCAACTCGACGCGGAAGCCGCGAATCTTCACCTGGGTATCAATGCGGCCAAGGAACTCGAGCTTCCCGTCGCGAGTCCAGCGGGCCAGATCTCCCGTGCGGTAAAAGCGTTGAGCCCGCTCGTCTGCGCCCAGCGAGATGAACTTCTCGCGCGTCA
>JAIQFM010000300.1 GCA_020073285.1 Terriglobia bacterium
CTCGTTGTCATAGCGCTGGGCGCGCTCGATCTCCTCGGCCATTCTCATCTCGAAGTAGCGCCGGTTGAAGATGCCGGTGAGCCCGTCAACATAGGCCAATTGGCGGACTTTCTCGAAGTAGCGCGCGTTCTGGATGGCGGCGGCGCAAATGTCCGCCACCGACTCCAGCGGCTGCGCGTCCGCCGGCGAAAACGCGTTCGTCTGCGCGCTTTCCACCGCCAGGACGCCCAGGGTCTCTCCCAGCGAGACCAGCGGCAGGCACATCTCCGAGCGTGTCTCCTCGAATCCCGGCACATAGCCCTCGACGCCGCTGACGTCGTTTTCCGTCACCGGCTTTCCCGAGGTGATGGCGCGCGCGCACAACCCCGCCGGCGGCAACTCGGTGCCGGTATGGAGGCGCGGCGTCAGGCGGCCTTCATGCGCCCGCACCACTAGCATGCCATCCTCCAGCAGCAGCATGGCAACGTGGTCCACGGCGAACGATTCCTGGATGAAGTGGCAAGACTTCTGCAGCAGCTCGCCGATGTCGAGCACCGCGGTGGTCTGCCGCGCGATGGCGTTGATCGCCTCCAGTTGCGCCGCCTTGCGCTGCTCGTTCGAGTACAGCTTGGCGTTCTGCAGCGCGATCGACGCCTGCGTGGAGAACAGCGTCAGCAGGTCGATGGTTTCCGTGTCGAAGAATTCTTCCTGGTCGCTCTGGCAGTCAAGCACTCCGACCACCTCGTCGCGCACGATCAGCGGCACCGCCAGCTCCGACTGGGTGCTGGGAATCGACGGAATGTAGCGCGGGTCGCTGCTGACCTTGGGCGCATAGATCGGGCGCTTCAGCTTGGCCGCGGTCCCGATCAGTCCCTTGCCCAGCGGGATATTCATCTCCTCGCTTTCGCGGTTCCACCCGGTGTGCGACCGGACGTGCAGCGTGTTCGTCTCCGGATCCAGCAGCAAGACCGCAACCCGGTGCAAATGAAAATAATCCCCCAGGATGGAGAGAATCTGGCTCAGCACCTCGTCCAGGTCGAAGGTCGAGATCACCGCCTGGCTGGCGTCGTAGAGGATGGCAATCTTCTGCATGCGTCGGCGCCCGGGCGAGGTTGAGGGAGAAAGGCCAGTCCGGGAAGAGGGGTTAGTTTATCAGCATCACTTCGTGCCCGCACCTGCCCTCTTTCTGCGCCGCACCAGCTCGATTAGGCCGAACACCACCAGGCACACCCAGAAGTCGATCAGCCGCCCGAGGTCGATCCGCGCAATCCCGTGCCGTCCCGCGGCCGGCAGCAACGGCATGATCACCAGGAAATAAATCGCGTTCCCGAGCACCACCGCGGCCAGAGACCTAAGTAAATTAGCAAGCACTGTCGATTTCGATGCACGCGGTCAGCTCTCAGCCCTAAACCTTCAACCATTGAATTGTAGGCCCCGGCGCCCTCGCCGGGGCTGCGCTCGACATGCCGCAAACCACTGCCGCCGCGGGCGTCCTCGCGTGTGCCGGCTGATAGCTGATAGCTAATCGCTGATCGCTCGCTATAAAATCACCGCCCTGATGCAGCCCACGATTCTCTCCTTCGAAGACGCCCGCCGCGCGGTCGAGCAAGCCGCGGCGCAAGTCCATCGGCCCGAAACTGAGCGGTGCGAACTGCTCCGCGCTGGCGGCCGCGTGCTCGCCGAATCCGTGCTCGCCGACCGCGACTTCCCCCCCTTTGCGCGCGCCACCCGCGACGGTTACGCGGTCCGCTCCGCGGATGTCGCCAGCGTCCCGGCTCGCCTGAAGCTGGTCGGAGAAATCCGCGCCGGTGGGCCGCCGCAAACGCTGGATATTGAACCGGGCCAAGCGGTCGAGATTATGACGGGAGCGGCCGTCCCCGCCGCTGCCGATGCCGTCGTCATGGTCGAATACAGCTTGCGCGCCGGCGACACGGTCGAGATCCAACGCGGCGTTGCCGCGGGAGAGAACATCGTGCCCGCGGGCGCCGAAGCTAAACGCGGAGAGGTCCTGCTGTCCCCGGGCACGCGCCTCACCCCCGCCGCCATCGCCATCGCCGGTTCATGCGGCCGCCACCAGTTGCTTGTCTACCAGCGTCCGCGAGTGGCGATCCTTTCTACCGGCGACGAACTCGTGGACATCGCCGCCGCGCCCGCCGCCAACCAGATCCGCAATTCCAACAGCTACTCTCTGGCCGCGCAGGTTCAAGCCGCCGGCGGCGTGCCAGTCGTACTGCCGATCGCACCCGACGAAGTGGAGCGCTTGCGCCATCTGGTGCAGCAGGGGCTCGTCAGCGACCTGCTGCTGCTCTCCGGCGGCGTCAGCGTGGGCAAGTACGACCTGGTGGAGCAGGTCCTCGCCGAGCTTAGCGCGGAATTTTTCTTTACCGGCGCGCACATCCAGCCGGGGCGGCCGGTCGTCTTCGGTCGTGCGCCCGCGCACCCAGGCGCTTTGCCCACGTATTTCTTCGGACTGCCGGGGAATCCCGTCTCCACCATGGTCTGCTTCGATTTGTTCGCGCGCCTGATGGTCGAGGCGCTCGCCGGCGCATCTCCACGGAGGATGACATTCACCCAAGCCCGCTTGAAGTCCGACGTCAAGGTCAAGACCGGGCTGACGCGCTTTCTCCCGGCCCTGCTAAGCGGTGAATATGAGCGTAGCGAAGTCGAACTGGTGAAATGGCAAGGCTCGGGCGATATGGCCGCCACCGCGCGCGCCAACTGCTACCTGGTCGTCCCGCCCGACCGCGCAATGCTGGCCGCCGGCGACATGGTTTCCCTGCTGCTGGTTTAGTGACGTCCGTGCTCTTTCCCCTCCTCGCCGCCAGGACTAGGATGGTGCGGTGGACGAGAAGAAGCTTTTCTGGCTCATCTTCATCATCCTGAGCCTGATCGCCGATTTTGTGCTGCCGCTGTTGTGGGGCCTGGTAGCGACCATCCCCATCCTGTTCTTCAGTTGGTGGGTGGTGTACCGTAGCGGGTGGATTACATGACCAGTCCGATTGTTTTGCGCACACGCGAGGGCTGAAGACCGACGACTGAAGACTGACGACGAATGCCCAAAAGCCTCTCCCACTACGACAGCACCGGCCGCGCCCGCATGGTGGACGTCTCGCGGAAGGCCGCCACCCAACGCGAAGCCGAGGCCACCGCCTTCGTCGCCATGTCGCCGGCGGTGGTGAAGGCGCTGGCGAAAAATCCCAAGGGCGATCCACTGGAAGTGGCGCGGGTAGC
>JAIQFM010000301.1 GCA_020073285.1 Terriglobia bacterium
GGCGCGCATGCGCCGCATGCGCCAGGTGGTGCGGCAGCACAACGTGTACCGCTGGGCGGCCAACCTGATCGGCGAGTTGTGCGACGTGCGCCTGGACCTGGCCGCTCCGCCGCGAAAGCCGGCGCTAGCCGCGGGTGTGGCGCAGGGCGTAGCGCCCGAGGTCGTTGTCGAGAAGCTGCCCGATCAGCTCCGCCACTCCGGCGCCGTGAGCGGAAGCAGTGACCAGGTCGGCGTCTCGCTTGATCTGCGGTAGGGCGTTGGCCACCGCCGCGGCACAACCGCACGCGGCCAGCATGCTGGCGTCGTTTTCCGCGTCGCCGATCCCGGCCACGTTGGCGGGCGCCAGTTGCAGCTCGGCGAGCGCCGCTTCCAGGCCCGTCTTTTTGTCCACGCCCGTGGGAAGGATCATCAGGGAGCCCTTGTTCAGGATGATGTGGACCTCGAGGGCGAGATTCAGTTCGTGAATCGCCGAGGCCACCGCGGCGTGGTGGGCGTCGTCGGTGGCAACGATCGCGCGCCCGGTCGAGAACGGAACCCCGCGGCCGCGCAACGCGGCCAGCAGCCTGGGATCAGGCGGGCCGCATAACGCGATTTCCTCGTTCGACGAAGGCCGGAACAGCAGCGCGCCGTTCTCGGCGATGACGCGGTCAAACAGCGCTGCTTCCGGGAAAGCATTCTGCAGGTCGTGCAGCTCGCGTCCGGTCACCAGCAAGAGCTTGCGGCCGGAGGCGCGCAGGCGGCCCAGCGCCGGCAGCACAATACCGTCAACTCGGCCGTGGGTGGCCAGCGTTCCGTCGTAATCGGTGGCAAGCGCGAGAAAGCGCACCGGGACTCCTTATCTGACGACAAGTATGAGTGTGATGCGTTTACTATCGTAAGCGAAGCCCGGTTTCGAGGAGTAAGTGATGGTAACGGCAAGCGCGACGTGGACGGACGGGGAACGATTCGTAGGGGTCGCCAGCAGCGGGCACGCCATTGTCGTGGACGCCGCCAAGGACAAAACTGGACCGAGCCCGATGGAACTGGTGCTCATCGGCTTGTGCGGCTGCACCGCCAGCGATGTCGTCGGCATCCTGCGCAAGAAGCGCGAGCCCTTCACGCGCCTGGAAGTCAGCGCCGAGGCGGAGCGCGCGCCCCAGCCTCCGGCGGTCTACACCTCCATCAAGTTGCGCTACCGCGTCGCCGGCAAGGTCTCGCGCAAGTCGGTCGAGGACGCGGTCCGCCTGTCCAAGGAGAAGTACTGCTCGGTCTCGCAAATGCTGGGCAAGACGGCGAAGATTACGTCGGAAATTGAGTTGGTGTAACCTGGCGCGCGCTGCGCCTGGTTTCAGAGTCGGTTTGGGAAGGGCACGGCGGAACCTGTCCCGACCCCGAGCGAAGTCGAAGGGCGAGGGAGCCGTGCCGCCGAGCCCGCAAGAATCGTGGGCTTTAGCCCCTGAGGGACGGCCCTCCGTGGCCCTTGTTCTAGTTGCCGACTTGTGCATCCACAACGAAAATATTGCAGCTTCCAGGCGGCCAACTGCGTCTAGCCTGCATGCCAAGAAATGTCGTCATCTTCACGCAACCGGGTTGACCGCCGTGCCGCACGGCAAAGGCCTACCTCTCGGCGAGAGGTATCGAATACCAGGACCGCGATGTTTCCGTGGATGCCGAGGCCGTGAATGACCTGGTCCACAAGTACGAGAGCCGCTCGACGCCGACGCTGGTGATCGGCGAAGAGGTGATGATCGGATTCGATCCCGACCGCCTGGATGAGTTGATGCGCGACTAGCCGCAGACTTGGATGAGGGACACGGAGGCACGGTGTGAGCCGTGCCTTTTGTGTTGGACGCAGTCGACGGTCGATGGTCGATGGTCGACGGCCATTCCGATAAACTCGAGCAGCCGTGAAAAGGGAGATCGCAAACGCCGAATCGCGACTGCCGCCCAGCGGCACTCACGCCGCCCACCCCGTTCGCGGCTACGTGTTCATCGCGGCGGCGGCGTTGTGTTGGGGAATTTCGGCATCGCTCGGGCGGGCGGCGTTTACCGGCCGGCTGGTCACGGGGCAGGCGCTGCCGCCGATCGGACCCCTGATTCTGGCGCAGACGCGCGTCACGCTGGCCTTGTTCGTGCTCGCGCCCGTTCTGCTGGCGCGGCGGCAAGCGGCCGGGCTGAAGATGTCGCGCGCCGACCTGGTGCGCGCGCTGTTGATCGGCGTCCTGGGCGTGGCGGCGTCGAATTATTTCTATTACCTCGCGATCCAGAAGACCAACGTCGCCACCGCCATCATCCTGCAATACACCGCGCCGGTGTGCGTACTGCTGTACATGGTGGCGCGCGGCGTGCAGAAGGCGACGGCCTCGCGCGTGTTCTCCGTCGCGCTGGCGGTAGTGGGCAGTGCTCTCGCCATCGGCGCCGTGGGCACAGGCCAGTTCCGCATCAACCCGATCGGGGTAGCGGCAGGCATGGCCGCGGCACTGTCATTTGCCTACTACAACATTTTTATTCCGCCCCTGCTCAAGCGGCACGACCGTTGGAAAGTGCTGCTCTACATTCTCATCGGCTCGGCGCTGTGCTGGCTGGTGATCAACCCGCCTTGGCGAATCATCGCCGGGCACTACTCGCGCGCGCAGTGGGCATTCCTGGCGGTGTTCTCGGTGACCTCGGTGCTGCTGCCGTTTTCGTTTTACATCGCAGCATTGCAGCACCTGGATCCCACCCGCGCCATCGTGACCAGTTGCCTGGAGCCGGTGTTCTCCATCCTCATCGCCGCCCTGACGCTGGGCGAACTGGTGCGGCCGGTGCAGGTGGTGGGAATCGTGGTGGTGCTGACCGCGACGGTGCTGGTGCAACTCTCGGGGAAAGAGGAGATGGTGGAGCCGATAGAGTGATTTGTAATTTGCAATTTGTAATTTGCAATTTTTCTGGTGCGGCAGAACTTAGAAACTGGAAATTACAAATTACAAATTACCAATTACAAATGCGGGACTATTCCCGCGCCTTCAGCTCTTTGCCTTTCGTTTCCGGCAGGAACACCACCGCTACGATCATCAGCAGGTACGCGGACAGGGAAAACGTGGCGATCGCAGCGCCCAGCGAGATGCGTACGCTGAGGTAGCCGACCAGAGCGGGGAACAGGGCGCCGATGCCGCGTCCGAAATTGTAGGAAAAACCCTGGCCGGAGCCGCGCACGCGGCTGGGGAAAAGTTCGGTCAGAAACGCTCCCAT
>JAIQFM010000099.1 GCA_020073285.1 Terriglobia bacterium
CGGATACAACGTGAACGCGGTGAACCAACTGCTCGGCATTCCGGCGCTGAGCGGCGTGCCCGGATTGAGCGGTGCCGGCGCGCTCGGCAAAGGCGGCATCTTTTCCTCGCTCGCCGCCATGGCGCCGATGTTGGCGCTGATGGGCGGCGGTTATCTTGGCAACAAACTCGGCGGCACGCCGGGGATGCTCGGCGGCGGGATCGCCGGGCTGGCTGGCGCGGCGGCGCTCGGCATCGGTGGAAGCGCCGGGATGCTAATGAATACCTGGCAGATGCTCTCATTCCTCGGCCCTACGGGCGCCACCGCGCTGATGGCGGGCGCGGGCGGCGGGCTGCTGGGCTTCGGAGTCGGGCAGAACTACGGCATGCTTCCGGGCGCAATCGTTGGCGGCGCGGCGGGCGCCGGCATCGGTGCCATCATCGCATCGCTAGCGGGCTTGGGGCCCGCAGGATGGATCGTCGGCGGCATCGTTGGAATCCTGGGCGGCATCTTCGGCGGGCTGTTCGGCGGCAGCGCGCGGCGCAAGGCCGCCGACACTTTCGTGCAGCAGCAAGAGACGGCCGTCGATCAGATCGAAGCGCAATTCAAATCCTACCAGGTCGATTATCCGACCGCGCTCACCGACTTGGAGCAGATCCGCAGCAACGCCGAGGAGCAATTGCGCAAGCTGAAGGATGAAGGCAAAAAGGCGTACAGCCGCACCCTCTCGCCCTACATCGACAAGATCGAGGCGGAGCTGAAGGGCTACGAGGACGAGCGCGAACGGCGCGAGACGCTGGCCGTTGCGCCGCCGCAATTCGCCGAGGGCGGCTATGTGAGCGGACGCCTGGCCGGCTGGCGCAGCGATGGCGGCATTCAGGCCATCGTGCATCCCGGCGAGTACGTAGTGAACCCGGCGGCGACGGCGCGGAACCGCGCCGCGCTGGAAAACATGAACGCCGGTGGCGCGAACGTTTCCGCGGGCGGCGACGTGCACATTCACCTGCACACCATTGACGGCGCCTCGACCATGACCTGGCTGAAGAACGGCGGCGGCGACACCATCGCGAAATATGCGCGCGGCCGGCGCCTTGAGGGGAGGGGCTTCTGATCGCGCACCGCCACGCACCGATCGCCCCGGTTCGATGTCACGGAGTGACTTTGACCGCGGAGCGGGCACACATCATCCGCACGCTGCGTCCCGAGCCTTCGCTGCTGCCCCCATCGGGGCGGCGAATTCTCATCCGGGACGCCGCCGAAATTCTCGGCTGCTCCCGTTCCGTTGTACGTGGCTTGCTCAACCATGGAATGCTGCGCGGTCAGTGGTTCAGCGATCGCGGGATACGCGTGACGCGGGAGTCGCTGCTTACGTTCATTCGATGGTTTGAAGCGATCGAGGTAGACGACGACCGGCTGAAATCTCGCGCACCTCGGCGAAGAGGTTGAATGCCACTCATATGCCAGCGCAAGACGTGCGGACATGGGGTCCAGAGAACGAGAAACGGCCAGTGGCCGCGTTTCTGCAACTGCGAGGGATGCGACTGCCGTGACGAGATCAAGCGCGAGCGCCGCGCTGACCAGCGCGCGCGTGCCACCACGTCGGTCACCGTCGGTGGCAGGCTTGTGAGGATTCGCACCTTGGCACAAGCCGTTGCCATCGTGCAAAAACTGGCGAAGGAGTTAGAGCATGAGCGTGATTCAGTAAACCGCCGCTGAAACAAAAGTGAGCACCGCGCCCGGCGAGCAGCCGGCGCAGGAATATCCGGCATGAGCCCGCAGACCGTGCAGATCGAGGTTACGTTTGACGAGGAGGCAGCAATGCCCGGTGAAGATTTTGTGCACGTCAAGATGAGCGCGGCCGGCGAGAAGTTGGCGCAGAACGGCCCGCTGCGGGTGGCCGGCAGCAGATACGATTTCACCTTCAAGGCCGGCGAATCGCAGCGCGTCACCCGCAACTTCGATTGGGACCGCGTCCTGAAGCATCACGTCGTCGATGGCGAAGCGCTCTTCGAACTCGCCGCGGAACAGGAGTAATCCATGCCGTTTGAAGCGCAGAAAAGTATTTCTCGCAATCTGGTGCTCAGCGCCAAGAAGCAGACTACCTATGGAACGGTGATCGCCGACGCCGATCTCACCCACCGCGTGCGCTTCGATCCCAGCTCCTTCGAGAAGGTGGCGAAGACTTTCCGCAGCGATTTCTCGCGCGCCGGCAAGGGACATCCGTTCACTACCGAACGGCTGGAAGTGCAGCGCGGGCGCGGCTTCAGCTTCAACCAGGAACTCACCGACTGGCTTGCGGGCTGGTTCTGGGCATTCGCGCTGGGCGCCTCCGCTGACTCCGGACCGGGCCCCTACACGCACGTATTCACTCCCGACCTTTCCACCAACATCGCGCCCGTCACCACCGCCTATTTCGAAGAAACCGCCGACATCAAATATAAGGTGCAGGACCTGGCGATCAATTCGCTGAAGATGTCCGGCGGTGCGATCGGGACGGTGATGTGCTCGGCCGATCTGGTCGGCAGCGGACGTCACCTCGACGGCGCCATCGTGGCCGGCGTGCCCGCGCTGCCCACCAATGTCTACCTGATGGGCAACCAGTCCGACATCCAGATCGGTGCGCCCGGCTCCACCGCCTCGATCAAGGAGCGCGTCAAGAGCTGGGAAGTGGATTGGAGTCAGAACGTGATTCCGCACTACGCGCCCGGCGGCGGACTCTACGCCAGCTTCACCGAGCGCGGCCTGCCGACCATGAAGTTCATGGCCACGGTGATGGCCAAGGATACCGACGACATCCGCACCCTCCTGCTCAACGACACCGAACAGGAGGTGAAGATCATTCTCAACAACGGCGCGGCGGCGCAGATGACCATCGATTTTCCCTCGATCTACCTGAGCGCGGCGGTCAAGAACGCCGACGGCGACAAGGTGGTATGGCAGATCGAAAGCGATGAACAGGCGATCCGCAAGAGCGGCGTCAACCAACCCATCCAGGTGACGGTGATCAATTCGGTCGCGGCCTACCTAGGGGCCGGCTAGAAAAAGCAAACTCGCGCCGGGCAGTTTTTGCGCGAGGGGATTTGGAAGGATTTTTGGCGCGGTAGCAATCTGATGGCCACTCGGCCGCGCGCTCCGGTTTTGTCGGTTTTGGAGCCGTGGCTCACAAGCCGACGCATCGGTGTGTCTGCAAAAAATGGCCTCTCGGTACTCCAATTTAATTACGTCTTACTCTAAAATAACGACGTTCCGTACTCCAAAATAGCGACGCCGGCCCCAGATGGAGCCTGTCCCGAGCGAAGCGAAGGAGCGCGCAGGTTCGCGCGTCCGAGTCGAAGGACCTTGCGTTCCAAGGCCAACGACCAACGACCATCGACCAACGACGACGACATGGCCAACGACCAACGACCAACGACCAACGACGACCGCGCGGGCAAGAGAAGTTTCTTCGTTGCGGTTGCGCGCTACAGCCAGCTTGCTTTCGTGCTGCCGGCGTGCACCGTGGTGGGATGGCTGATCGGCGTCGCGCTCGACCGCTGGCTGCATACGGATTGGATCTACCTGGTGGGACTGATCGTCGGCATCGCCGCAGGATTTGTCGAGCTGGTGCGGACCGTGACGTCGTCCGAGTCCAAGCCGTGACCACCGCCGCAAATGCCACGCCCGCGGTCGCCGGTTACGCCGCCGCGCTGCGGTACGAGCTCAGCGTGCGCAACCAGGCGTATGCGAAGACGCACGGCCTGAAGCACCAGGCAAGCTATGGTTCGCAACCGGTTGTTTGTTACGAGCCCGACAGCGGCCGACATGGGAATTTCCTTCCCGCAACCTACCGTGCCATCCTCGCAAACCCGCTTTGGGCGCGGCGTCTGCGGAAAGCGCACACCAGCACGCGCACCGCGCTGCCGCGTAACGACTGCGGCTTCTGGAGCGAACTGGATTCCTCGAATAGCTCCGACGCGCTGCTGATGAACGTGTTTTGCTTTCCGGGCGTGTTCGACGACGGGCGTGCGTTCTCGCTACTCGGTCTGGAGAGCGGTGCTGCGCCGGAGTTCGGATTCAAAGCCCGCGTGCCGCTTCTCGGCGGCAAGTTCGACCGCACGGAAGTTGACATGCGGCTGGGCTCGCTGCTGGTCGAGGCCAAGCTCACCGAATCCGATTTTCAGAAGCGCGAGAAAACCATGGTCGAGAGCTACCGCGATTTCGCGGAGGTGTTCGACCGCAAAGTCCTGCCGGTGGGGCGCGGGCCGTGGTCTCGGCAAAGCGGTTCGGAGACCGGTGCCACGCGATACGCTTCCTACCAGCTCATCCGCAACGTGCTGGCGGCACAGGCGAACGATTGCTCGTTCTGCGTGCTCTGCGACGCGCGCCGTCCCGACCTGTTGCAGGCGTGGTATGCGATCATGCGCTGCGTTCGCCCGGTGGACCTGCGGTTGCGTTGTAAAGTGCTCACGTGGCAGGAGCTGGCGGCAGTGCTGCCGCGGCGCTTGCGACACTTTCTAGAAGAAAAATACGGGATAGGGGTGATTTAGTAATTTGGTAATTTTGTAATTTGGTAATTTGAAATGGGCCAACAACGTAGTCGGTAGCCGGTAGTCCGGATTACGACCACCGACCACGGAACCACGAACTGCCAATTCCTCTTCAAATTACCAATTTACTAACTTACGAAATTACCAAATTGTCTATCGATTCCAGCGCCGCAACCTCGGACGCAGCCGCCGAGAAGTTCTATTCCGGCGCGATGGACCGCATCCGCCGCTTCATGGCGGTGATCGGCGTGATCGCCACCGTTGCGGTGTGGATCGTTCTTGGATGGAAAGTGGCGACCGGCCTGGCGCTCGGATGCGTGATCGCGTGGGTGAATTTCTACTGGCTGAAGCAGGCGGTAGGGGCGCTCGCCGACCGCGTTACCGCCACCGGGCGCCGCCAGTCGAGCGGCGGCGTGGTGGCGCGTTTCCTGCTGCGCTACGCTTTAATCGCGCTCGGCGCCTATGCTATATTCAGAGTTTCCAGAGACAGCCTCTACGGTCTTCTGGGCGGCCTATTCCTGACCGTGGCGGCGATTTTCTGCGAAGCTGTGTATGAAGTAGTGGTTTCATTGCGCCGCGGATTGTAGCCGGGTTTTTCTAGCAACTAGAAACTAGCAACTAATAACTGCTTTTCCCCATGCCTGAACAACTGCCATTTACCGCGCTGCTGAACCGGATCTTTGCCGGCCCTGTGGACGCGCTGCTGCGCGCCTTACACATCGAACCAAAATTCTCGCAGGCGCCCATCCCCAACGCCGTTGCCATGGAAGTGCTGGTGGTCGGCTTCCTGATCCTGGTATTTCTGCTGCTGCGCGCGCGCCTGTCGGTGGAAAATCCCGGCGGGCTGCAGCACATCTTCGAAGGGCTGCACGGATTCATCACGCAGCAGAGCCGCGAGATCATCGGCCACCACAGCGAGAGCTTCACGCCTTACCTGATGGCGCTCGGCTTGTTCATTCTGACCTGCAACCTCATCGGCCTGATCCCGGCGTTCGAGTCACCGACCGGCGTCAGTCCGACCGTGCCTCTGGGCTGCGCGGTCGCATCATTCGTGTACTACCACATTCAGGGCGTGAAGCGGCAGGGCGCGCTGCACTACGCCAAGCACTTCGCCGGGCCCATGCCCGCGCTGGCGCCGCTGATGATCCCCATCGAGATCATCAGCCACCTGGCGCGCATGCTCTCGCTCACCATCCGCTTATACGCCAACATGTTTGCCGGCGACATGGTGACGCTGGTCTTTTTCTCGCTTATCCCGATCGGGGTTCCAGTAGCTTTCATGGGCCTGCACATCGGCGTCTCGTTCCTGCAGTCGTACATTTTCGTTCTACTGGTGACCGTGTATCTTTCGGGCGCGGTGGCGACCGAACACTAGTTTCTAGTTTCGAGTTTCTGGTTTCTAGTTGGCCGGCGCGGTGTGAGCTCTAGAAACTAGAAACTGGTGACTGGAAACTGCCGTTCCAGCGTGAGGGCCTCTGCACGAGGATGAGGTCAACCACCTCCTGGCGGCCAAGCGGGGTCCCCGACGAGCCCGGTTTTGGCTCGGTGGGGTGCCCGAATCATAGAAGGAGATAGAGAGAATGCGTAAAACAATGAGCTTCGTATTCCTGATGCTGGCGGTGATGTGCTTCGCCGTGCCGGTCTTGGCGCAGGGCGAACACGCTGCGGCGGGCACCAACTGGGTGGCGATTACCTCCGGTTTCGCCATGGCAATCGCATCGGCCGTCTGCGGACTCGGCCAGGCGAAGGCCACGGCGGCCTCCGTCGAGGCGCTGGCCCGCAACCCTGCCGCGCGTCCAGGCATTCAGCTTGCGCTGATCCTGGGCCTGGCGCTGATCGAGTCGCTGGCGCTGTACACGCTGGTGATCATCTTCGCCAAAGTGAAGTAACGATTTCGATTCAAGGTTTCGCCCCTGTTCGGACCTCCCGGACAGGGGCGATGTTTTTGGAGCGAGTGGCGATTCGCGTTAGCGTACCGAGATACACGCTGGCGGATGCGATGGTCAGCTTCAGCGTGTCAGGTTGGTACGCGCCGTGGACGGCTGCCGGATGGGCAATCGCGTACTCGCTTGTGTTCTGGCTGCTGGCGACGCTCGTGTTCTCGCGGCGGGATATCGCGGTGGCGATTGAGTAGCCGCTACTTAACCAAATCCCGCGCTCCCTGCAGCGCGTAGTTGAGCACACGCCCTGGCAGTACCCCCAGATAGATCGTTACCACGACGGCGGCGGTGAGCGAGACGCCGAGCGCAACCGGCATCGGCATGATTGGCGTGTCTTCCTTGGGCTCGCGCATGTACATGACGACGATGACGCGCAGGTAGTAGTAGGCCGCGATGGCGCTGTTGACGACGCCGATGATGGTCAGCCCGACGAGGTCGGATTTCAGTGCCGCGCTGAACACGTAGAACTTGGCGAAGAACCCGCCGGTGATCGGGATTCCAATCAGCGACAGCAAGAAGACGGTGAGCACCGCCGCCAATCCGGGCGCGCGGCGGCCGAGGCCGGCATAGTCATCAATCAGGACGTAGCGCTCATTGTGGCTGGCGAAGTGCGCAATCACGATGAATGCGCCCGCGTTCATCACCGCGTACGCGGCGGCGTAGAAGATGGCGGCGGAGATGCCGATGTCTTTCGCGGCGGCGAACGCGCACAGCAGGTAACCGGCGTGCGCGATCGAAGAGTAGGCGAGCATGCGCTTGACGTTGGTCTGCACCAGCGCGCCGATGTTGCCCAGCGTCATGGAGAGCGCGGCGGAGCACCACACGATCCAGAACCATCCCGGCGCGGCGGCGGCGAACAGGATGCGCAGCAGCACTGCGAAGGCCGCCGCTTTGGGCGCGGTGGACATGAGCGCCACCACGGGCGCGGGCGCGCCTTCGTAGACGTCGGGCGTCCAGACATGGAACGGGGCGGACGCCACCTTGAATCCCAGGCCGATGAACATCAGCGCCATGCCGGCATAGGCGAGCGCGGGCGCGCCGGTACGCAGTGAGGCGGCGATGGGGTAGATGCTGGTGGAGCCGGTGGCGCCGAACATCAGCGCCACACCGTAGAGGAAAAATGCGGTCGCGAACGAACCGAGCAGGAAATATTTGAGCGACGACTCGGCGCTGATTGCGGCGCGCCGGCGGAAACCGGCCAGAATGTAAGTCGAGATGGAAGAGATTTCCAGGGCGATGAAGATCAGAACCAGCTCGACCGCGGATGACATCAGCATCATGCCGACGGCGCCGAGCAGGATGAGCCCGTAGTATTCGCCCAGCCGGATACCCTGCACGGCGAGATATTCGAACGACGCGAGAATCACGGTGGCGGCGACGAATCCGACGATCAGGTGAAAGAAGACGCTGAAGCTGTCCACCTGCACCATGCCGAACCATGCCTGACCCGGATAGCCTGCCTGGTAGAAAGTGGCCGCGATGGCGAGCAGGGAACCGACCAGCGCCAGCATGCCCAGCCCCTTGCGGTCATTGTGCTCGGGCAAAAGCGGTTCAATCAGCATGACGATCATGCCGAACACGGTGAGCACCAACTCAGGCAGGATGCGGATGTAGTCGGTGGCGTTCATCGCGCCACCACCTGGCTGGCGAATTGCGCCGCGATCGAGAGCACGTTGCGCACGGTGGGATCCACCGCGTTGATCCAGATCAGCGGCGCCACGCCCATGGCGAATGCCGCCACCGCCAGCGGCCACAGCGCAATGCGCTCACGCAGGCTGAGGTCGGGCAGCGCGAGATTAACGTCGTGATTCACCTTGCCGAAGAACACGCGCTGATACATCCACAGCATGTAGCAGGCGCTCCAGATCACGCCCGTCGCCGCCAGAATTCCCCAGAGCGGGTGCGCCAGGAAGGCGCCGCTCAGGACGAGGAATTCGCCGACGAATCCGTTGAGCAGCGGCAGTCCAATGGAAGATAGAGTAATGATGAGGAAGAAGGTCGCGTAGATCGGCATGGGCGTGGCGAGGCCGCCGAATTCGGCGATCTCGAAGGTGTGCCGCCGCTCGTGAATGATACCGACCAGCATGAACAGCGCGCCGGTGGAGACGCCGTGGGCTAGCATGACGAAAACCGCGCCCACTTGTCCCGCTTGGGTCATGCTGAAGATGCCGAGCACGACGAAGCCGAGATGGCTGACGGATGAGTACGCGACCAGTTTCTTGAGGTTCGGCTGCACCATGGCGACCAGCGCGCCGTAGATGATGCCGATGATGGCCAGCGTCGCGATCCAGGACGCGTTGTGGCGGGCTTCGTCGGGAAAGAGGCCGACGTTGAAGCGCAGCAGGCCGTAGGTACCCATCTTGAGCAGCACGCCGGCCAGCAGCACCGAGCCCGCGGTGGGCGCTTCCACGTGCGCGTCGGGCAGCCAGGTGTGCAGTGGAAACAGCGGCACCTTCACCGCGAACGCAACGAAGAACCCCAGGAACAGCCAGGGTGCGGCGCCCTGAATTTCAGTTCCGTGCCCGCGGAGCCACTGCTGGGTGTCGGCAAACTGGAACGATCCAACGTGCGCGTAGAGCCACAGGATCGCCGCCAGCATAAAGACCGAGGCGATCATCGTGAACAAGAAGAACTTCACGGCCGCATACACGCGGCGTTCGTGGCCGTAGACGCCGATGAGCAGCGCCATGGGAATCAGGCTGGCTTCCCAGAAGAAATAGAACAGGAAGAGGTCGAGCGAGACGAAGACGCCGATGAGCGCCGTCTCCAGCAGCAGCATGAGGATGAAGAATTCCTTCACCCGGTCATGCACCGACTTCCACGAGATCAGCACGCACAGCGGCGTCAGGAAGGTGGTCAGCAGGACCAACCACATCGAGATGCCGTCAATCGCCAGGTGGTAATGAATGTTGGGCGTGGTGATCCACTGAATGTCTTGCTCAAACTGGAAGCCGGCGTGGTGGCGCGCGAAATGCACCGGGAGATGGAGCGAGAGCACGAACGCCAGCAGGGAAACGACCAGCGCGAAGACGCGGAGGTCGCGGTCGCGGCGCGGGAACAACGCCAGCAACACCGCACCGCCGAGCGGAATGAAGGTGACGATCGTGAGGATGTAGGCGTTCAGCGTGCTCATTTGACACCCAGCCAAACCATGTACGCGACCACGGCAGCGCCGCCCACTGCGATCCAGCCGGCGTAAGAGCGAATGTTGCCCGACTGCATGCGGCGGAAGGCGTTGGAGACGTCGCGCGCCGCCTCGGCAGTTTCGTTGATGGTGCCGTCAATCGCCCCGGCGTCAATCACCCGCCACAGGATGTTGCGCGAGCCTTCGATGACCGGTTTCACGAATAGCCAGGCGTAGATTTCGTCCACGTAGTACTTGTGCTCCAGCGCGGCATAGGCGCCTTGGAAGCGCTCGCGCAGCTTCGCGGGCAGATCGCGTCGCTTGTAGTACATCAGCCAGGCGAGCGCGATTCCGAGCAGCGCCGCGCCGGTAGCCGTCACCGTAAGCGCGATCTCCGACGGCGCCTGGCCCTCGACGGGGCCGGCGGCAACGGCTTCGTGCGCGCTGGCTTCGTGCGCTTCAAAGACGGGCGCAAGGAAGCGCTCGAAATGATTGCTGCCGCCGAGCGCCTGCGGCCACCCAATCCAACCGCCGGCGAATGACAGCACGGCCAACACAATCAGCGGGATCAGCATCGCGCGTGGGCTCTCATGGATGTGGTGTGACTCGGCATGGTGTTCTTGCCCGGTGCGCTTTGCGTGCTGCTCGGGCGCGGGCACCCCGCGGAACTCGCCGAAAAACGTCAGGAACCAGAGCCGGAACATATAAAACGCGGTCAAGAAAGCGGAGAACACGCCGACCGCCCAGAATCCCCACCAGCCGTAATGGCTGGCCCAGGAGCGGTAGAGGATTTCGTCCTTCGAAAAAAAGCCGGAGAGCGGGAAGATGCCGGCGATGGCGAAGGTGGCGACGGTCATCGTCCAGAACGTGCCGGGGATGTGCTGGCGCAGGCCGCCCATCTTGCGCATGTCCTGCTCGCCGCCGAGGGAGTGGATGACGGAACCCGCGCCAAGGAAGAGCAGCGCCTTGAAAAAGGCGTGCGTCAGCAGGTGGAACATGCCCGCCGAATACGCCGCGACGCCGCAGGCCAGCACCATGTAGCCGAGCTGGGAAATCGTGGAGTAGGCGAGCACGCGCTTGATGTCGTGCTGCACGGTGCCGATGGTGGCCGCAAATAGTGCCGTTGCGCAGCCGATGATGGCGACCACGGTGAGCGCGATAGGCGCGCGGTCGAAGATGGCGTGGGAGCGCGCGATCATGTAAACGCCCGCAGTCACCATGGTGGCGGCGTGGATGAGCGCGGAAACCGGCGTGGGGCCTTCCATCGCGTCCGGCAGCCAGACATAAAGAGGTAGCTGCGCCGATTTTCCGCAGGCGCCGACCAGCAGCAGCAGTCCAATCGTCGTAAGCAGGCCGGCGGTGGCTTCCTGGGGGAAACCGGCAACTTTTTCGAATACGCTGGTGAAATCGAGCGTGCCGAAATGCTTGATGAAGAGGAACAGTGCAATCAGGAAACCGAAGTCGCCGATGCGGTTAACGATGAACGCTTTCTTGCCGGCGGCGGCGGCCGAGTCGCGCAGGAAGAAAAATCCGATCAGCAGGTATGACGCCAGGCCCACGCCCTCCCATCCCACGAACATCAGCAGATAGTTATTCGCCAGCACCAGCGTGAGCATGAAGAACATGAACAGGTTCATGTACGAAAAGAAGCGGTAGTAGCCGCCCTCGTGCGCCATGTACCCAACCGAGTAAACGTGGATGATGAAGCCAACGCCGGTGACGATGAGGGCCATCAGCAGCGAAAGCTGGTCGAGATAAAGACCGTAGTTGGCCAGGAAATCGCCGGCGCCGAGCCAGGGACCGTAGTTCTCGATGTGCGGGATGGCGCTCGCCGGAAGTTGCGCGAATTGCAGCGCCGCCTTCCACGTCCACAGCATGGCCGCGCCGGGAAATGCCAGGCCCACCGCGGTCACGGCGGTTTTGGAAAAGCGCCGCCCGAACAGGCCGTTGATGATAGCGCCGGCCATGGGCAGCAGCGGTATGAGCCAGAGGTTCATATTCAGTATTCAGTAGTCAGGAGTCAGATGCGCTAGTCCGAGTTGCTAACTACCGACTCCTCTGACTACCGCTCTTACAGCTTCAGCAAGTTCACGCGGTCCACATTCAGGGTTTCGCGCGTGCGGAAGACCGAGATAATGATGGCCAGGCCGACGGCAGCTTCGGCCGCCGCGACCACCATGACAAAGAAAACGAACACCTGGCCGCTGAGCCGGTGCCAGTGTGCGGCGAAGGCGACGAACGCCAGGTTCACGCCGTTCAGCATCAACTCAATGCACATGAAAATCGTGATGATGTTGCGTTTCATCAGGAAGCCGGCGACACCGCAAGCGAACAGCACCGCGCTGAGCACAAGGTAGTAAGAGAGCGGGACCATCAGTGCTCCTTCCTCGCCAGCACCACGGCGCCCATGATGGCGATTAGGATGAGCACCGAGGTAATTTCAAACGGCAGCAGGAAATCACGAAACAGCAGGCGCCCAATTTCCGGCGGCGTCCCCGGGAGCGCCCCGGCGGCGACCGTGCCGGAAGCCGGGTTCTGCCGGATCAAGACCCACGCGACCAAGCCCATCAGGATGAGCAGGGCGGGCACGCCGAGGAGCACGGCGATGCGGCTTCCAGCACTGCGCTCTTCCTCGCCGGCGTTGAGCAGCATGATGGTGAAGACGAACAGCACCATGATGGCGCCGGCATAGATGATCACCTGGATGACGGCGACAAATTCGGCGCCCAGCAGCATGAACTCCACCGCCAGCGAGCCCATCACCACAATCAGCGACAGCGCACTGTTAATCGGGTGACGCTGCGCGAGCAAGTTGATGGCCCCCGCCACGCAGATGGCGCCGAAGAACGAGAATAGTGCGAGATGAAGCATGTCGTAGTACCGAGTACCTGATTACCTAAGCAAAAACCCAAACCGTTACGGCTGCGCCTATGACCGCAGTGCCACTACCAGGCTGGTGATGATCACGTTGGCGATCGCCAGCGGCAGCAGAAATTTCCAACTGAAAGCCATCAACTGGTCATAGCGGAAGCGCGGCAGCGTGCCGCGCACCCAGATATAAAGAAACAGGAAAAACAGAACCCGCAAGAAAAACCAGAATACCGGCAGCAGCGCCTGCAACACCGGCGGCCCGAAGAGCGGCCCGCTCCATCCCCCGAGGAACAGCACGCTCGCCAGGCAGGCGACCGTCACCATGTTGGCGTACTCGGACATGAAGAACATGGCGAACTTCATCGAGCTGTACTCGGTGTGATAGCCGGCCACCAGTTCGGTCTCGGCTTCCGGCAGATCGAAGGGGATGCGATTGGTTTCGGCGTACGCGGCGCACAAGTAAATGAAAAAAGCTACGATCTGTCCGCCGCCGAAGATGTTCCAATTCCAAAAGCCGCCGAGTTGGTGTTCCACGATGCCACGCAAGCTGAAAGTCCCGGAGAGGATCAGCACGCCGACCAGCGACAGGCCGAGCGCAACCTCGTAGCTAACCATCTGCGCGCTGGCGCGCAGCGAGCCCAGCAGGGAATACTTGCTGTTCGACGACCACCCCGCCAGCGCCACGCCGTAGACGCCCATCGAAGTGATGCCGAGGATGATGAGCAGCGCGACGTTCACGTCGGTGATCTGCAGCGGAATGCGGGCGCCGCGGATGGTGACCCAGCCGCCGACCGGAATCACCGCGATGGAAGTCAGCGCCAGGGTCAGCGACAGGATCGGAGCCAGCAGGTATAAGGCCTTGTGAACATAAGGAGGTGTGAGGTCTTCCTTAAAGAACAACTTTAAGCCGTCGGCGATCGGCTGCAGCAACCCGAACGGGCCCACGCGCGATGGTCCCCAGCGGTTCTGGATATGGCCCACCAGCTTGCGCTCCAGCCACACGGTATAGGCGACGATGCCCAAAAGGATAGGCACCGCGATCAGAATCTTGATCACGGAGATCAGAACGAACCACCCGACGCTGAGGTTGCCTGACATAGCGATTAGCGATTAGCAACTCGAGCCTGAAGCCTGAAGCCTGCAGTTACACCGCCACTCCTTTATCCGCCGGCTGTTGACGATCATTCTCGATGACCGAGTTCAGCGTGTCGGAATAGCGGCCGAGCGTGCCCGAGGTGAACAGCGTGTCCTCCGCGGGCACCACCAACTCGGGATGGCTCGGGAGGTTGGCCGCCGTCGGGATGCGCGTGTGTTCGTCATTGCCGGCGGCCAGGTTCAGCCGCGAGAGGTCATAGCCCGGTACCAGCCGCTGGATTTCGTCGAGCATGGCCAGCGGATCGAAGGGGCTGATCTTCGGCTCCAGCTCATGGCGTTCGAGCCAGACAGCGTGCTGATCGGCTTCGCCGGATTGCGCCCCGCGTGACTGGCCCATGTCGGCGCGCAGCGGGCGGCCGAACGGTACCAACTGGCGGAGGTCGTGCCCCATCCGGTCGGCGATGCGCACAATGATCTCGAAATCGGTCTTCGTGCCCGCCACGTCGCTGGCCTTGCGCAACAACTGCAGATCGCCGCAGGTATTGGTGAAGGTGCCGGATTTTTCGTACGCGCACGCAGCGGGCAACACGACGTCGGCCGGAATCGCAGTCTCGGTAAGGAACATGTCCTGCACGACAACGAACGGCTTGGAGAGCACGAAGGGATCGAGTTTGTAGCGCGCGATGGGATTGGACCCGACGATGTAAAGGGCCTTGATGCGGCCGTCGTTCGCGCCTTCGAACATGCTGCGCAAATCGAGCCCCGGCTCCTTCGGTGCCGCGGCGAACCAGTCCTGTGTTGAGCCAGCGCTCCCCACCGGAACGTAGCCGGGCAGCAGATCGGGGTAAAGGCCCATGTCGGCCGCGCCGCGCGAATTGGCGTAGTCACCCAGGCAAATGAATTTCGCGTTGGGCAGCGCGCGCACCAACTCCGCGATGCCGTCGGCGCGCAACTCCGAGCCGAAGATGACCGCCAGTTGCCGCTCGCCGCGCAGTTTGTCGCGCAATTGCGCCAGCATTTCGGATGTGGTTTCGCCCGCAGCGAGTCCAGCCGGCGCGGCGTCGTTGCCGGCGAGGAAGTGGACGAACGCGCTCTCGCCGTTGTCCTCGGAGATCTGTGCGAACATCGCGGCCTGGCGGCGGAGTTTGATGTTATAGGAATTCACTACGTAGAGCCGCGCCCGGCGCAGGCGGACGTTGTTGCGAATCTGCCAGGCGAGCAGTGGGTGCTGGTCGGTCGGATTGTTGCCGATCAGCAGGATCGCCGGTGCGAACATCACGTCGCGCATGGCGGCCGTGCGCTCTTCCACCCCGCCGCGCGGAACTGCATCGCGCGTCGGGGACCCCGGCTGTCCCGGTTGCCCCACCCTTATCTCGCCCGCATGTGGCGAGATAGGGTGGGGAATTTCGTTGAGCGCGGAGATAAAGCCCGGGAAGTCCGCCGTGCGGTGGTGGTCGATGTTGTTGGTACCGAGCCCGGTGCGCGCGAACTTCTGGAGCAGGTAATTTTCTTCGTTGGTCGTGCGGTTGGAGCCGATGACGCCGAACGCCTGCCCACCGTGCGTTGCTTTGATCTCCTTGAACTGCCGGCCGATCAGTTCAAGCGCTTCTTCCCAGGTTGCGGGCTGGAGTTGGCCTTCGCGCCGGATCAGGGGCTGCTGGAGGCGGCGCGGGTCGCCGGCGAAATCGAACGCGTAGCGTCCCTTGATGCAGAGGAAATCGCCGTTGATGCCGCTCTTGTCGCGGTTGTCACCGCGCACGATCTCCATGCCCTCGGCGGAGCGGCGCACGCCGAGCGTGGTCTTGCAGCCGTCGCCGCAATGGGTGCAGACGGTGCCGACGTGGTGCATCTCCCAGGGCCGCGTCTTGTATCGGTAGGCGCCGCTGGTGAGCGCGCCGACGGGGCAGATGTCAATGCACATGCCGCATTCTTCGCACCACAGGTAATCTTGCTTGTTGGGCGCGATCACCTGCGCCGAGCCGCGGTTCTGGATGCCCAGCGCCCACACGTCCATGGCTTCGCCGCAGACGCGCACGCAGCGGTAGCACATGATGCAGCGCGGCCGGTCGAAATACACCACCGGCGACCATTGCTGCTCCTCGCGATGATTCTTGATGTCAATCAGCTTGGACTCGGCGGCGCCGTAGGTGAATGTCATGTCCTGCAGTTCGCACTCGCCGCCGGCGTCGCACACCGGGCAGTCCAGCGGATGATTGCCGAGCACCATCTCCAGCATCGCCTTGCGCGCCTGCCGCACTTCGTCGTTGTCGCTGCTGACCGTCATGCCCTCGCTGATCACCGTGGTGCACGCGGTCTGCAGCTTGGGCATTTTCTCGATCCGCACCAGGCACATGCGGCACGCGCCCTGCAGCGACAGCCCCGGGTAGTAACAGAACGACGGAATCTCGATGC
>JAIQFM010000100.1 GCA_020073285.1 Terriglobia bacterium
GTTTTTCTCGGCAACGACCCGATCAACGTGAACCAGATTGCGGACGCGCTGCGCCGAAAGGTGCGCGATCCGCAACGGCAATCGATTTTCCTGCGCGCCGACGAGAATGTTCCCTTCGGCGCCTTCGCCACGGTGATGGATGCGGTCAAGCAGGCGGGAATCACCAACGTCAGCATCGTCACCCAGCCCTTGAAAGCGAATGGCAGCAACCGCTGACATCTTTACCGAACGCGAGGACTGGCGACGGCCGCTGGGCTGGTCGGCGGCGCTGCATGGCCTGCTGTTCTGCGCCATTCTGCTGTACGGCGCGATCTTCGGCCGCTTCACCGGCGAATCCTGGGGCGGTAGCGGTTCCGGTGGCGGAGCGATGAGCGCGACGCTGGTCAGCACCATTCCCTTGCCACACGCCGCGCCCCAGTCGCAGAACATCCTGGCCAACGAGTCCAAGGGCTTGTCGCAATCGCTGCCCAAGGTGAAGGAAGAGCCCACGCCGGAGGCTATCCCGATCCCCGAGAAAAGCACGAAGCGCCGCGTCGAACCCAAACCCAAGCCGCGCACTTCGACGCAGGAGAAACCACGGCCGGTGGAAGAGGCCAGCAACGTCGTTCCCTTCGGACAGGGCGGTCCGGTCAGCGGACCGTACGGCGTGTTCAGCACACCCAACGCGAAGGGCGGTTTCGGGTTTAACGGCGGCGGCGGCGATTTCGGCTCGCGCTTTGCCTGGTACGTCCGCGTGGTGCAGCAAAAGATCTCCGAGAACTGGCTGAAATACGAGATCGACCCGAATATCCACGACGCGCGCCGGGTTTACATTACGTTCGAAATCACGCGCACCGGACAACCGACGAGCGTGCAGGTGGAGCAATCCAGCGGCGTGCCGTCGCTGGACCAGTCGGCGGTGCGGGCGTTGCAGCGCATCGATTCCTTTGGCCCCTTGCCCAATGAGTACGCCGGCAACCGGGTGTCGGTGGAGTTCTGGTTCGATTACCGGCGCTGATTACGGTGCGGCGCCCTTGACCGGCCAGTAAGTCGGATTACGATATGTTTATTGACACGATCAAACGGTCTGCATTCGCGTGCATGGTCGCGCTGCTGCTGGCTGGCTCCGCCCGCGCTCAGCAGGACTGGATTCGCACCGGTACCGGTCTGGGGGTCGAGAAGGTCCGCCTCGCCGTGCCCGACTTCAAGCAGGTCTCGGCCGATCCCACCAGTGGCGAGCTGATCAAGGTTTTTGACGACACGTTGTGGAACGATCTCAGCCAGGCCGGCATCTTCGACGTGGTCTCGAAGAGCTTCTACCCGCTGCAGGTGCCGGGTTCGCCCGATGAGGTAAAGCTGGATGCCTGGGCCAATCCTCCGGCGAACGCCGGGATGCTCGCCTTTGGCAACCTGAACGCCTCCTCCGGCGACGCGCTGGTGCAGGGCTGGCTCTACGACGTAAGGAACACACAATCCCCGCAGGTGCTCGGCAAGCAATACCGCGAAAAAGCCACGCCGGAGAACGCGCGCATCATCGCACACCGCTTTGCCGACGAAATCATCTTTCGCCTGGGCGGCGGAATCCAGGGCATCGCGGAGAGCAAAATCGCTTTCGTCAGCGCGCGCAGCGGGCACAAGGAAATCTGGGCGATGGACTACGACGGCGCCAACCAGCGGCCGCTCACTCATCTGGGTTCGATCGCGCTGTCGCCGCGCATCGCGCCCGACGGCTCGCGCGTCGCCTTCAGCGCCATGACCGGAGGCGGGTGGAACATCGTCATGTACTCGTTCGACCTCGGGCGCTTGGTGACGTTTCCTCATTTCGGCGGCACCAATCTGTCGCCGGCGTGGTCGCCGGACGGCAAGCAGATCGCGTTTTCCACCTCGCGCACCGGCGATCCGGAAATATTTATCTGCGACAGCGACGGCTCCCACCCGCGGCGGGTCACGGCCTATCATGGTCCCGACGTCTCGCCGGCATGGAACCCGAAGACCGGATCGCAAATTGCCTGGGTCAGCGGACGCACCGGCTTGCCGCAGATTTACATGATGGGGTCCGACGGTACCAACCCGCAACGCATGACCGACCAGGGTTACGCGGTCTCGCCGTCGTGGTCGCCAAACGGTCAGTTCCTCGCTTTTGCCTGGATCCGGCACTACGGACCCGGCATGCCGGGCGCGCAGGACATCTACGTGATGGACATCGCCAGCAAGCAGATCGTGCAGTTGACGCACGAGGCCGGGCGCAACGATTTTCCCTCGTGGTCGCCGGACGGACGGCACATTGTCTTTCAGTCGAACCGCAGCGGCGGCGAGCAGATCTGGACCATGCTGGCAGACGGCACGCAGCAGCATCCGTTGACCAACTCCGGCCACAACACACAACCGAATTGGAGCTGGAAATAGAATTTCTGAACGGGCCAAACGGGACAATCTTGCATCAAAGCGCAGTATGCGAAAAGCGTCGCCAGCGCAATTATTTTGGGCCTTCCGGGTGTACATTGTTGAGTTCCAGCCAGGACGCCGGGCGATCTATGCGGTCTTCCGGCGCAGGTTCTTAAACGTGGTTTCGCTTGCGTTTGATGGGAGGAGAGAAGTGAAGCACGACAGGATGAAGTGGATTTTTCTCATCGCAGTTTTGGCCAGTGTGCTGACGCTGGGAGGATGCAAGAAGAAAGTCGCCGCGCCGCCGCCCCCACCGCCGCCACCGCCGGCGGCGCCCACCGCTTCGCTGAGCGCCAGCCCCGATACGATCGAGCCCGGCCAGTCCAGCACGCTGACCTGGCAGACGCAAAACGCCACCGACGTAACCCTCGACGGCGCCAAGGTAGACCCGAACGGGTCGCGCACGGTGTCGCCGTCGCAGTCGACGACGTTCCGGCTCAGCGCCAAGGGGGCGGGCGGAACGCAGGAAGCTACGGCGAGGGTAACGGTCACGCCGGCGCCTCCGCCGCCGCCACCACAGCCCAGCGCGACCGAAGAAGAGATGTTCAACCGCAACATCAGGGACATCTTCTTCGACTACGACAAGTACGACATCCGCCCCGACCAGCAAGCGTCGCTGCAGGCGGATGCGCAGTGGTTGTCGCAGCATTCCAGCGTGCGCTTCACCGTGGAGGGACACTGCGACGAGCGCGGCTCGACCGAGTACAACCTGGCCCTGGGCGACAACCGCGCCAACGCGGTGAAGAACGCGCTGGTCCAGGCCGGCGTCGGTGCTGACCGGATTCGCACCATCAGCTACGGCAAGGAGAAGCCGTTCTGCACCGAGTCGAACGAGCAGTGCTGGCAGCAGAACCGCCGCGGCCACTTCGTGTATCAGAAGTAGCCTGGGGCAAGGGCCGTGCGGCACTGGTCTCCGACCCGCGATTGACGGCATCGCGGACACGGGCTCTGGCTCGTGTCCGCGGTCCATCTGGAAGCGGCATGCAGACAGGGTCTCGCCGCCGCCCAACGATTATCGACCGCTTTATTGCATCGAACAGAGCAGGATAGCTAGAGCAGCCGCTTATGAAAACTTTGAAATTCCTACTTCCGCTGGCGCTTTTGGCCGTCGCCGCCACGCCCGCCTTTCCTGTCAGCAAGGAGATCATCCAACTCCAGACGCAGGTGCAGGCGCTGCAGGACCAGATGTCGCGCATGCAGCAGGCCTTCGACGAGCGCATGGGCGTCATGCGTAACCTGATCGAATCCACCACCGACAAGATGAACCAGATCAACGCCTCGCTGGCCGAACTGCAGCGCACCATCAAGCAGCAGCAGGCCGAAGGCGGCACGCGCACCGATCAACTCTCGGGCCAAATGCAGGCACTCAATGATTCCGTGGACGAGCTCAAGGCGCGCATGGGCAAGATCGGCAACCAACTCGATGCCATGCAGAACGCGCAGACCACGCTGCCGGCGGGCGCGGCGCCCGGACAGCCCCCCGGACAGGGTCAGCAGCAGGCGCCGCCGCCCGACGTGCTCTACAACAACGCGCTGCGCGACTACAACGCCGCCAAGTACGATCTGGCTTCGCAGGAATTCACCGACTACCTGAAGTACTACCCGAATACCGATCTCGCGGGGAACGCGCAGTTCTATGTCGCCGACTTGGAATACCGACAGGGCAATTACGAGCAGGCGGCGAAAGACTACGACAAAGTCCTGGAGCAGTATCCGGGCGGCAACAAGGCGCCGGCGGCGCAGTTGAAGAAAGGATTCGCGTTGTTGGAGCTGGGACGGCGCAACGACGGCATCCGCGAATTGAACAGCTTGATTCAGCGCTATCCGCGGTCCCTGGAAGCCGACCAGGCGCGCAAGCGGCTGGCCTCGCTGGGCGCGCGCCCCAGTGGCACGCGTCCTCCCCGCAAACCGAGTGGGGAATGAGTTGCGAGTTTCTGCGGGTTGAGTTGCGCGCGCTTAGGTCCAAAGCGGTTGAGCGCTCAAGACTCACGACTCAAAACGCGCAACTCAAGAGTCATTTCAGGTTCAAGCTCCGCAAGCAGTAGCGAATCTCCTGCGCCATCTCGATGATGCGCATGCCTTCCTTGACCATCAGCTTGCAGGAGATGGCGGCGTGTGGCTGCGTGCCCTCGCCCAGGTCGTAGACCACGCGGCAGAACTGGCAGTCCTCGTTCCAGCAAAACCGGCCGTAGGAGATTCCCTCGGGAGCGAGATACTGCATGGCGCGCAGCATCATGTTGCCCTCGGGAACCTCGAATTCCCTGCCCATGATCGCGATCTTGACAAGTTTTTCGTATGGCCGGAACAGCGGACCGGGACCGCTCATGGGCGCATTGTACGAACCTTCGCGCGTTCCAGGACACAGGAAAAAGCGTCGAGGGATTGGGCGAAGCTGAAACTAGTGAACTCAAGGAAGTCAGAAAGGCGAGCGGGCGAGCCACACCTTAGAACGAGCCTTGACTGCGATGTTATTCTTGACCGCCAGATCAACAATTCATCGCACCGCTTGGACAGCCAATCGCTGTGGCAATCGGAGGGCTTATGAACCCACTGTCGCCGATGGTTGAGGCCGATTTCGGAGCCTTCGTCGACGCCATACCGGACGCGGTCGCGATCGTCGACGAACGCGGGCGGATCGTGCTGGTCAATAAGCAAACCGAGAAACTGTTCGGTTATGCGGCGACGGAATTGACGGGGCAACCGATTGAAATTCTGATCCCGGAGCGCTTCCGGCAGAACCATCCTCATCACAGGAAATCGTTCGAGCAAAATCCGCGGGCTCGGCCCATGGGCACGGGACTTGATTTGTTCGGGCTGAGGAAGAACCACAGCGAGTTCCCGGTCGAGATCAGCCTGAGTCCACTGAAGACGCGCACCAACGTCATGGCGATCGCGGCGATTCGAGACGTGACCGAGCGCAAGGAGCGCGAGGAAGCGCTGTGGAAGCTGAACCGGCGGCTGGAAGCGGAAAAGGCCTATCGCTCGCTGGTGGAGCACGCGCCTTACGGCATCTACCGGTCCGGGATAGAAGACGATAACTTTCTGGCGGTGAATCCGGCGCTGATGCAGATGCTGGGTTATGAACATGAACACGAACTGCTGTGCCTGAGCATTGGCAGCGACGTGTATCGCGATCCCGCCGACCGCGTCGCCCACCTGGAGCTGACCCGCAAGCATCGGCACTTTCAAGGCCTGGAGGTCGAGTGGAAGCGGAAGGACGGCAGCCCGCTTTTCGTCCGGCTGTCAGGCCGGCGCGGAAGCGAGGAATCCGGCCCGGAGTACCTGGATGTGGTGGCGGAAGACGTCACCCAGCGGCGTAAGCTGGAAGAACAGTTCCAGAAAGCGCAACGACTGGAAGCCATCGCCAGGCTGGCCGGAGGCGTTGCCCACGACTTCAACAACCTGCTGGGCGTGATCACCGGCTACGCTTACATGCTGCTCAGCGATGTCCCGGGGGGTCCGATCCGAGACAAGGTCGATGGCATCCTGCAGGCAACCGGCAGCGCGGCAACGCTGACTCGCGACTTGTTGGCGGTCAGCCGCAGCCAGGTGCTGCAACCGACGGTCCTGGACTTAAACGTGGTGGTGAAAGACACCGAGAAGATCCTGTTGCGCGTCATTAGCGAAGACATACGCCTGCGCCACCAACTGGAACCTCAGTTGGGCCGCGTGAAACTGGATCGCACGCAAATCGAGCAGGTCCTGTTGAATCTGGTCATCAACGCGCGCGACGCCATGCCTGCCGGCGGCGAGATACGCATCCAGACCGCCAATGCCCACCTGGACGAAAGCTACAGCAACGCTCATGCCGGGGTGCAAGCGGGAGATTATGTGGTGCTGGAAGTGGTGGATAGCGGCAAAGGGATGGACCGGGCCACGCAGGCGCGTGTATTCGAACCGTTCTTTACGACCAAGTCTCCGGACAAGGGAACCGGCCTTGGCCTGGCCAGCGTCTACGGCATCGTTCACCAGAGTGGCGGCCACATCTGGCTGTACAGCGAGCCTGGAATCGGCACCACCTTCAAGATCTATTTCCCGCGGGTTTACGATCGCGCCGAAACCGCCGCTGCGCGACGCCCGCCGGCGACTTTTCGCGGAACCGAAACCGTTCTGCTGGTCGAGGACCACGCGCTGCTGCGCAAAGTCACAACCGAGATGATCCGCGCAATGGGCTACACCGTGCTGGTGGCCGACGGACCGGAGGCCGCCCTGGAAATCGCACGCAACCACGACATCCATCTCCTGGTGAGCGACGTGGTCATGCCGGACATGAATGGGCTGACGTTGCGGGACAAGATCGTGGCCATGCGCCCGCAAATCAGGACGCTGCTAATGTCGGGATACTCCGGAGACGTAATCTCGCAATATGGCGATATCGGCAGCGAAACGGGGCTGCTGGCCAAGCCTTTCACCGTCGAATCGTTGGGCGCGCAGATGAGGTCCCTGCTGGACCTGAAATAGGCGAGGCATTCGAGCAGCGCTTGAGATCACACATAGCTGTGCGAAATAACCCACCTCGATGTGACATAGTGCCCGGCACGAATTCCCAGTCATTCGCAGCGATCGAGGCCGTTCATACGTAAGTGCCTTGTTTTGATAGCCGCAGGGGCTTCTCTCCGACTGTGCCATGGACCGCGAGAGATGGCATCTTAGTTGCACTTCTCATCCGCGAGGTGAGGCGAGATGGCAACCGCAAACGTAAGCGTTAACAAACCGACGACACTCAGCGAGATCTTCCACGACATGCCTCCTGCATTGATCAAAGAGCTTGAAAGACTGGAGTTCACGACGAGCTATCCGAGCGAAGCTGTCCTGTTCGTCGAAGGGCAGACCCCCCGCGGTGTTTTCGTGGTGCTGCGCGGACGAGTGAAGCTCTCTGTTTGCTCACGCGATGGAAAGACGCTGATTTTGCGGATCGCCAAGGCGGGTGAAGTGCTGGGCATCAGCGCATCGGTTTCATCGTGCGCGTATGAAGCGACGGCGGAAACGTTGGAGGCCTCGGAGATCAGCTTTGTGAAGCGAGCGGATGTATTGCGTCTCATGCACGAGCACAACCATTTGGCTCTGTGGCTGGCGGAGAACCTGAGCCACGAATACAGTTTCACTTGCCGCGAGGTGCGCAACCTGATGCTGGCCGAGTCAGCCAGCGGAAGGCTCGCGCGCTTCCTGGTGGACAGTCTCGACAAGAACAGCACACCGCAGCAGCCCGGCCGCATGAAACTGGGTCTGACTCACGAGGAGATGGCGCAGATGATCGGGTCCTCACGGGAGACGGTCACGCGGACCCTGGCGACATTCAAGAGGCGGCACCTGGTGGAACAGAACGGCGCCACCTTGATCATCCGCGATCGCATGGCGCTGGAATCCATGGTCCCGGCTTGAGGAGTTTCAGAAATGGTGTAGTCGAGAGAGGCAGAGATCCCTCGACTCGGGTTTCCCGCGCCGGTAAGAACGCGCGGGAGCCCACCTCGCGCGGGATGACATCGGCTACAGAAAAAGATGAAACGGTCGAAAGTCCGCGTGCGAACCCTAGGCTGCTCCTTCCCTACCGCAGCTCCTCCATGCACTCTGCCAGCACCTCGCGGGAGGGACGGACCACCGATTCCGGCAAAGTAGCCAGCGGATCGTCGGCGATGTTGAGCAATTCCAGGAAGGTGGGCGCTTTCGGATTCAAGTAGAAGACGCCGGTAAGCACTTCGCCTTTGTCGTGCGCCTCGGCGAGCCGCTTGAGGGCTTCCGCCTTGTTGGTGGGATCGTATTCTTCCTCGATCTTGCGCATGCGCAGACGCGACCCGTCGTGCATGGTCACGTCCACCGTCGTCCCGGCATCGTACTCCACGCTAATTTCCTCGAACGCGGGCACGAAGCTGACCTCCTGCAACGGCTCGTCATGGTCCTTGGTGAACTTGTACGATTTGGTCGAACCCTCGTGGTCGTTGAAGGTCACGCACGGCGAAATCACGTCGAGCATGGCGGTGCCGTTGTGCGCAATCGCCGCCTTCAGCATGGCGAGGAGTTGCTTCTTATCGCCGGAGAAGGAGCGGCCGACGTAGGTCGCGCCCAGCATGATGGCGAGCGAGCAGGTATCGATCGGCGGCAGATCATTGATCACGCCTGACTTCAGCTTGGAGCCGATATCGGCGGTGGCCGAGAACTGGCCCTTGGTGAGGCCGTACACACCGTTGTCCTCGATGATGTAAATCATGGGCAGGTTGCGACGCATTAAGTGCACGAACTGCCCGATGCCGATGGAGGCGGTGTCGCCATCGCCGCTAACGCCGAGCGCGATCAGGTTTCTGTTCGCCAGCAGAGCTCCGGTGGTGACCGACGGCATGCGGCCGTGCACCGCGTTGAAGCTGTGCGAGCGGCTCATGAAATAGGCGGGGCTTTTCGAAGAGCAGCCGATGCCGGAGGGCTTGATCACGCGCTCGGGCGGCACGCCCATTTCGTACATGGCGTCGATAATGCGTTCCGAGATGGCGTTATGGCCGCAGCCGGCGCACAGCGTGCTCTTGCCGCCGCGGTAGTCGATCACCGTCAGGCCGATGCGGTTGGTCTTCGGCTGAGGCGTGGAAGTCGCTGTGGTTGCCATTATCGGCCCTCCTGCGAAACGATCTCGTCGGTGATGGAACGGGCGTCGATCGGCAGTCCGTTGTAGTGAAGCACGCTGCGCAGCTTGGTGAGCTGGGCGGCGTCGAGATCGAGCTTGAGCAGCGCCATCATCTGCGCGTCGCGGTTCTGGTCAATCACGTACAGGCGGTCGTGCGAGGCGACGAACTCGTGCACGTCGCGGTTGAAGGGGAAGGCCCGGATGCGCAGGTAATCGGTTTCGACGCCGTACTCCTGGCGCAACTGGTCGCGGCCTTCCACCAGCGCCCAGTGCGAAGTGCCGTAGGCGAGGATGCCGACCTTGGACTTGCCGTTCTGCACGATTTCCGGCTTGGGAACGTGCGAGCGCGCGGTCTGGAATTTGTGGTTCAGCCGCTCCATGTTGTTGACGTAATCGTCGGGACGCTCGCTGTACTGCGCCTTCTCGTTGTGGCCGCTGCCGCGAGTGAAGTACGCCGCCGCGGGATGGTCGGTGCCGGGCAGGGTGCGATAGGCGATGCCGTCGCCGTCCACGTCCTTGTAGCGCGCGAAACTGCCCAGCCGGTCGAGGTCTTGCTTGCTCAGCACCTTGCCACGGCGGATCGGCTTTTCGGGATACTGGAACGGCTCCGACATCCAGTTGTTCATCCCGAGGTCGAGATCGGAGAGCACGAACACCGGCGTCTGGAATTGCTCCGCCAGGTCGAAGGCGTCGCCGGCCATGCTGAAGCACTCATGCACCGAGGCGGGAAACAGGAGGATGTGCCGCGTATCACCGTGCGACAGGAATGCGGTGGAAAGCACGTCGCCCTGCGCGGTACGGGTGGGCATTCCGGTGGAAGGCCCAACGCGCTGGATGTCCCAGATGACCGCCGGCACTTCGACGTAATAGCCGAGGCCGGTGAACTCCGCCATGAGCGATATGCCGGGACCGGAAGTGGAGGTCATGGAGCGCGCGCCGGCCCAGGCAGCGCCCAGCACCATGCCGATGGCGGCGAGTTCGTCTTCCGCCTGCACGATGGCAAAAGTAGCTTTGCCATCTTTACCAATGCGGTATTGCTTCATGTAATCGATGAGCGTTTCGACGAGCGACGACGAGGGCGTGATCGGGTACCAGGTCACCACCGTCACGCCGGCGAACATGCAGCCCAGCGCGGCCGCCGAGTTGCCGTCAACGATAATTTGGCCGCGCGTCTTGTCCATGCGCTCGATGGTGAAGGGATCCGCCTTGGTCAGCGACGAAGCCGCGTAGTCGTATCCCGCCTTGGCGGCGCCGACATTGAGGTCGGCGGCCTTCACCTTGCGCCCGAACTGCTTGCGGATGGCTTTCTCCATCTCCACCGGGTCGAGGTTGAGCAACTGCGCCACCACGCCGACATAGATCATGTTCTTGACCAGCTTGCGCAGCTTGGCCTCCGGACAGACCTGGGTGAGCAACTTGTCGAACGGGACGGAGTAGAAGGTGAGATCCTGGCGGAGGGAGCCCAAATTCAGCGGCTCGTCGTAGAGCGCCGCGGCCCCCGGCGTGAGCGACATGACGTCTTCCTGCGCGGTCTCCGGGTTCATTGCCACCAGGAAATCGATTTCCTTCCTGCGCGCGATGTAGCCGTCTTTGCTGGCGCGAATGGTGTACCAGGTCGGCAGCCCGGCGATGTTGGAGGGAAACAGGTTCTTGCCCGAGATCGGGACGCCCATCTGGAAAATGGTGCGCAAGAGCACGGTATTGGCCGATTGCGACCCGGAACCGTTCACGGTCGCGACCTGGAGCGAGAAGTCGTTGACCACCGGCTTCCGCTCCGGGCGGCTGGAGAGTTCGTGGGGACCGATTTCAGTCGTAGCCATGAAAGCTATCCTTTAATGAATTCCGAATGATTGCCGGGGGAAAGGTCTGTCCGCGAAAAATCATAGGGCGCCGAGAGTCTCAGGATCACGGATCCCCCCACTACCAGAGATGCCGCGGGCCGCCTGTCCGATTCCGGAATATCGTACTACGATGCGACAGCCCGCTACTCGGTGAAGGCTTGCGCGATCCCGCGAAACTTGTCGTAGCGCTGCGCCGCCAACTCCTCGGGCGACTTCGCCTTGAGCTGGGCTAGATTGGCTTGCAAGCGCTCATCGAGCATGCGCGCGGCGGCATCCCAATCGTTCTGCGCGCCGCCCGGTGGTTCCGGCACGACTTCGTCGACCAAGCGGAACTGGCTCAGGTCCTCGGCGGTGATCTTCATCGCCGCGGCCGCCAGTTCCCTCTTGGACGCGTCTCGCCACATGATGGAGGCGCAGCCCTCCGGCGAAATCACGGAGTAGATGGAGTTCTCCATCATAAGTACGCGGTCGGCGACGGCGATGGCCAGCGCGCCGCCGCTGCCGCCCTCGCCCGTGATGGTGGCGACGATGGGCACGCGCAGGCGCGCCATCTCGCGCAAGTTGTGGGCGATGGCTTCCGCCTGCCCGCGCTCTTCCGCGCCCAGGCCGGGATAGGCGCCGGGGGTGTCGACGAGGGTGAAAATGGGCCGGCGGAATTTTTCCGCGATGCGCATCACCCGCAGGGCCTTGCGATACCCCTCCGGATTCGGCATGCCGAAATTGCGGTACACCCGTTGCTTGGCGTCACGTCCCTTCTGGGTGCCGATGACGGCGACATCCTCGCCATGGAATTTTGCCATGCCGCACACGATCGCCGGATCGTCGGAAAAGCCGCGGTCGCCGTGGATCTCGCTCCAGTCGGCGAAGATGCGCTCGATGTAGTCAAGCGTATAGGGGCGCTGCGGGTGGCGGGCCAGTTCGGTCCTCTGCCACGGACCGAGATGGGTGGTCACCTGCCGGCGCAAGGCTTCAATCTGCTCCTGGAGAGTCTGCAACTGGCGGCGGGCGTCCTGGTTCTCGCCTGCGGCCTTCTCCAGGTGGCGGACTTGCCGCTCGATATCTTCCAGTTCCCGCTTTGACTGTTCGGCAGAATCCATCAGCTTTCCGTTTTCCGCGTTGCCCGGACCGATTCCAGGTTCGCTGGCGCATGCATGAGCGATGGGCCGAGGATGAGTCGCGGGACACCTTCGCGGCGAGCGGTTAGTCCACAATGCGGACACTGCCGCGCCCGCACAGCTCCTCGACGCGCGCAATGAATGCCCTGTCCGGTTGCACATTATAGCCCTCCGGCTCCATGATCACCATGAAGTCGTCGGCGCGATCCAGGTCGAACAGTACCTTGGCCTCGCCGGGATGCGATGCACAGTGCGCGTGCAGCACGTCGACGGTCTCGACGGTCGCGGTCTCCAGCGGCACGCGGATGCGGATGGCGCGCGGCAGCTTGGGCTTGGCCTGCTCCAGCGGCTCGATGTCGCCGACCAGGACTTTGGGATTGGCGCCTTCCTCGACGCGCACGCCGGCCTTCACCAGCACCGGAACCTCGAGCTTCACTTTGTCCGCCAGGCGCCGGTACGCTTCCGGGAAGACGATCATGTCCACGGTGCCGAACATGTCTTCCAGCACACCCTGCGCGTAGAGTTCGCCCTTGCGAGACTTGGCCACGCGGACGTTGGTGATGATGCCGGCGGTGAAAATTTCGTCTTTGCCGGTGCTCTGCTTCATGGCGCCGATTTCCTGGGTGGAAAGCGCGCCGAAATCCCGCAACTTCGACTCGTACTTTTGCAGTGGATGTCCGGTGATGAAGAAGCCCAAGATTTCCTTTTCGGCGGCAAGGCGCTGGTGCTCGTCCCACTCGGCGCCGTCGAGATACTCGGCCTTCGGCGCTTGCTCCCGCGGCTCGTCGAAGACGCCAAACAGCCCATGCTGCCCGGCTTCCACGTCGCGCTGCGTCTTCTGGCCGCGTTCCATGGCTCTATCCACGGCGTCGAAGAGTTGCATGCGGCGGCCGAGCGAATCCATGGCGCCGCTTTTGATGAGCGATTCCAGAACGCGCTTGTTCAACAGACGCAGGTCCACGTTTTCGCAGAAGTCGAAGAACGAGCGGAGGCGCCCGATTTTCTTGCGCGCGGCGACGATGGACTCGATGGCGTTCTGGCCGACGTTCTTGATTGCCGCCAGTCCGAAGCGGATGGCCTGCCCGTGGGGGGTGAAGTTGGCGTCGCTGACGTTGATGTCAGGCGGCTCGACGGCAATGCCCATCTCGCGGCACTCGTTGATGTACTTCACGACGTCGTCCGTGCTGCCGGTCACGGAAGTCAGCAGCGCCGCCATGAATTCCACCGCGTAATGCGTCTTCAGATAGGCGGTCTGATAGGCGAGCAGAGCATAGGCCGCGGAGTGCGATTTGTTGAAGCCATAGCCCGCGAATTGCGCCATCAAGTCGAAAATCTTTTCGACCTCGCGATCCGGGTGGCCGCGTTCGGTGGAGCCCCGGACGAAGCGGTCGCGCTGCGCCGTCATCTCTTTCTCGATCTTCTTGCCCATGGCGCGCCGCAGGATGTCGGCTTCACCAAGGGAATAGCCGGCGAGGCGGTTGGCGATCTGCATCACCTGCTCCTGGTAGACGATGACGCCGAGGGTCTCGCGCAGGATCGGCTCCAGCTCCGGCAGCTCGTATTCGATCTTCCGTCGGCCCCACTTACGCTCGATGAAGTCGTCAATCATGCCGCCCTGGATAGGGCCGGGGCGGTACAGCGCGTTCAAGGCGGTGAGATCCTCCACCGTGTTCGGCCTGTAGCGCCGCAGCACATCGCGCATGCCGTGCGATTCAAACTGGAAGACGCCGCTGGTCAGTCCGCCGTGGAAGACCTTCTCGTACGTTTCCTTGTCGTCGAGCGGGATTTTGTTCCAGTCGAGGTCTTCGCTGCGGGTTTGGCGGATGAGCTTGAGCGCGTCGTCAAGAATGGTCAGCGTGGTGAGCCCGAGGAAGTCCATCTTCAACAGGCCCATCTTTTCGATCGCCTTCATGTCGAAGGCGGTGACGATTTCGTCGTTCTTGGTCTTGTGCAGCGGGACCAGCTCGATCAGCGGCTGGGGCGAGATGACCACGCCCGCCGCGTGCACGCCCGCATTGCGCACCAGGCCCTCCAGGCGCTGCGCGGTATCGATCAGCTCCTTGACCTGCGACTCGTTTTCGTACGCCTGCTGCAGCGGCGGCGAATCCTGAAGCGCTTGCTGCAGCGTGATATTCAGCGTCGCCGGAACCATCTTGGCGATGCGATCCACATCGCTGTAGGGAATCTGCATGGCACGGCCCACGTCCTTGATCGCCGCCTTCGCCATCAGGGTGCCGAAGGTGATGATCTGCGCCACGTTGTCGCGGCCGTATTTCTCGGTGACGTAGTGGATGACCTCGCCGCGCCGGTTCATGCAGAAGTCGACGTCGATATCCGGCATGGACACGCGCTCGGGATTGAGGAACCGCTCGAACAGCAGCTCGTGCTGCAGCGGGTCCAGATCGGTGATCCCCATCGCGTACGACACCAGCGACCCGGCGGCCGATCCGCGTCCCGGGCCGACCGGGATACCGCGCTCCCTGGCCCAGCGGATAAAGTCCCACACGATCAGGAAGTATCCCGAGAATTGCATCTGGCGGATGATCGCGATCTCGCGCGCCAGGCGCTGCTCGTAATCGGCGATCGGGTGCTTGCCGCGGCCCTGGCGCGCAGGCTCATGGATCATGCTCATACGCCGCGCGAATCCTTCGCGCGCGACATGCTCGAAATAGCTGTCGAGCGTGAAACCCGGGGGAACCTCGAAATGCGGGAAGGGGTCGCGGATTTTCTCCAGCTTCAGGTTGCAGCGCCCAGCGATGTCGAGGGTGCGCCGCAGCACCTCCGGCGTGTCGCCGAACATCCGCAGCATCTCGTCGTAGTTCTTAACGTAGAAATGGCGCGTCTGGAATCTCAGCCGGTTGGTGTCCTGGATGTACTTGCCAGTCTGGATGCAGACCATCACGTCCTGGGCGTGCCAGTCGTCCTCGCAGAGGTAGTGACTGTCATTGGTGGCGACCAGCGGCAGGTCGAGCTCGCGCGATAGTTTGTGTAGCGCGGGATTGATGGTTTTTTCCTGCTCGAGGCCCTGATTCTGAATTTCGACGTAAAAATTCTCTTTCCCAAAGATGTCGGCGAACCGCCCGGCGGCGGCTTTCGCGGCGTCGTACTTCCCTTCCATCAGCCGCTCGGCGACCTCGCCCTTCAGGCACCCCGACAATCCGATCAGGCCGCGCGCGTGCTCGGCCAGAAACCGTTTCGAGATGCGTGGCTTGTAATAAAAGCCGTGCAGCGAGGCCTCGCTGGTGATCTTTACCAGGTTGCGGTATCCCGCTTCGTTCTCGGCCAGCACGAGCAAATGGTTGTAGGTGCCGCCGTCGGGCGGGGTGCGCTCGATGTTGTGGTCGTCCTTGGTGCAGACGTAGAGTTCGCAGCCGATGATCGGCTTGACGCCCGCTTTGGTCGCCGCGTTGAAAAAATGGAAGGCGCCGAAAATATTGCCGTGGTCGGTCATGGCCACGGCGGGCATGCCAAGCTGCTTGACGCGCGCCACCAGCTTGTCTATGTCGCAGGCGCCGTCGAGCAGGGAATAATCGGTATGCAGGTGCAGGTGAACAAATTCAGACATGGGGCTGGTTCGATTCTATGGGTGGGAACCGCTCCTGGGAAGAACTTCGCGATGTGGAAAACGCGGTGGAAACTCTGCCCTGAGTGCGCGGTCGATGGGCGGTGCTGAGGCGCGTTTCCCCCAATCCGACAAACGAAACGCCAGGAGAGAGAAAGCCGCAGAGAGGATAACGATGGCGCCATCAACACCTGAGAATTGTGGTCGTATGCGCTGCTTCACTTGATGATCATCATCTTCCCCACCGCTGAGCCCGGTTGACCTGCAACCGGCCGTATGTCAGCCCGGTAGAAGTAGGCTCCGCTCGGCAAAGAGCCGGCATCGAGCAGCTCCTT
>JAIQFM010000302.1 GCA_020073285.1 Terriglobia bacterium
AACAACATCATCCAGGCGCTCTATCGCGCCTCCCAGGCGGGCGTGCACATTGACCTGATCGTGCGCGGCATGTGCTCGCTGGTGCCCGGCGTGCGCGGCGTTAGCGACCGCATCCGCGTGCGCAGCATCGTCGGGCGCTTCCTGGAGCATTCGCGCATCTTTTATTTTCTCAATGACGGCGAAGAGGGTGTTTGGATCGGCAGCGCGGATTGGATGCCGCGCAACCTGTACGATCGCGTCGAGGTGCTGTTCCCGGTGCAGGACGCGCTGCTCGGCCAGCGCCTCAAGCAGGAGATCCTCGCCGCCTACCTCGCCGACACGGTCAAGGCGCGCTTTCTGCAACCCGACGGCGCCTATGTTCGCGCCGCGGAATTGCCGCAGCCCGCGCGCCACGCGCTGCAATTGCCGAAACTCGAATTCTCCGCCCAGGATTTCCTCATGGGATTGGCGGAAGGGCGGCAGACGGTGGACGGTATTCCACTACCCCGTGCGCGTTCCGCCGAGCGCCGCCGCATCGCTGGCAGACGACTGCAGAATGCGGAATGAAGAATGCGCATTGTAGAATGAAGATTGCGGAATGAAGAATCTAGAGCGGTTCCACAGTTGACGTACCCTGATGTCATCCTGTGCGAGGGAGGGCTCCCGCGCGCTTTCGCCGGGGTCCCCAGCACGCCTGCCTTTCGCGTGCTGGGGTGGTCGAGCGCGGGAAACCCGAGTCGAAGGATCTTGGGTTATTTCTTTGCGGCCACGCCAACTCAGAAACCGCTCTAGAATCGTAGTGGGTCCTTCTCCATTCTTACTTCTTAATTCTGACTTCTGACTTGAAAAAATGCTCGTCTACTTTTTCCGCCACGCCTCCGCCGGTGACCGCAAGAACGATCCCATGAAGGACGAGAAGCGCCCTCTCGATCGCGAGGGCGTCGAGCAGTGCGGCTGCGTCGGGCGCGCGCTCGCCGTGCTGGAAACGCATGTGGACCTGATCGTCTCCAGCCCGCTGAAGCGCGCCACGCAAACCGCGTCGCTGGTCGCCAACGAGCTTGCCTACGAGAACAAGCTCGAGCTCGATCCCGCGCTGCGCCCGGAGGCCACTTTCGCGCAGTTTCGCGACCTGCTCACCCGGCACGGCAACCACGAGGCGATCATGGTCGTCGGCCACGAGCCTAATTTGAGCGAGTTCCTCGGGCGGCTCATCGGCGGCGGAAGCCGTGCCGGCATCGATTTGAAGAAGGCGGCGGTGGCGAGGGTGGAGGTAAACCACCACCGCGGCATGCTCAACTGGCTGCTCACGCCCAAGCTGCTGCGCACCCTGATGCAATCGGCGCACCCGGAGCGGCGGGCCAAGCCTACCCGGAAGTAGATTCCCTCAGGCGGCCGTGCCTCCGGTAGCTGCTGAAACTGAAATTTCGAGAGCGGTTCCACCCTTGACGTACCCTGATGTCATCTTGAGCGAGGGAGGGTTCCCGCGCGTTTTTACCAGCGCGGGAAACCCGAGTCGAAGGATCTAGGTGTTTCCTCTCTCGGCTATACCATTCTGAAACTCCTAAACGATTTCCGCCTCCAGGTCGCGGCCGAATACGGCGCGAAAGAACGCGCGTTCTTTCTTCAATGCCCACAGCTCCAGGTCGGCGCCGATGGAGCGGCGGGCGGAAATCCGCAGCAGCACCTGGCTGTCCCGTGCGCGCGCCTGGACCGAGGTGACCGCGCGCCGCCTTCCCTGGTTGAGCGCGCGCGCCAGTCGCAGCAGCGCCACCGCCTTGGGCACCTGCTCGCGGTTGTCGCTCTCCAGCGACTTCACGAGCTTATCGCCCGACGACGGCAGCGCGCTTCCCAGGTAGCGCGTGATCGCCGCCATTACCCGCCGTTGCGCCGCCGAGTAGCCGAGGATTTCCGAATTCGCGATCAGGTAATGGGCGTGGCGGTGCCAACCGGTGCGGTTCACGTAAGCGCCGATCTCGTGCAGGATCGCCGCCCCGGACAACCACTCTTCGTATTCCTGCGGCAGCCGGTGCACCGCCTTCAACCCGGCGAACAACTGCATGACCAGCTCGCGCACGTGCTGCGCCTGCTCCATGTCCACGCGATAACGCTTGGCCATGGCGAGCAGCGCGTCCCAGCGCTCCGATTCCAGTTGCCGCGTCTGCTTCGATGCCCGCGTGTAATCGGCCGCCATCTGCGCCAGCAAGCCGTCGCGCAGGCCGAGTTCGGAGTAGCGGAAGCCGCGCAGGTCGCAACGCCGCATGAGCTCGGCGAACACCGCCGCGCCCGCGATGATGATCTCGGCGCGCTTGGTGCCGATGCCGGGTATCTTGATCCGCTCGGCGTAGCTCGTCTCGCTCAACCTGTCGGCCATCCGCACCACGGTCCGCGCCGGCACCCAGTTCTCGTTGCCCGCCTCTTTGACCAGGGTTTTCGCGCTCGTGGCCAGCGCCGCCGCCGTCCCGGAAGTCGCGATCACCGCCTGCGGCCGCGCCGACACGATCTTGCGCGCCACCCGTTGCACCTCTTCGGCGATATAGCTGCGCAGCCGGTGCAACTCGTAGTCCTGCGGCGGATCGTGGTGGAGAAATTCCTGCGTCAGCCGCAACGCGCCCACCGGCAGGCTGACCGTCTCGCGCAGTCGACGGCGCGCCGAGACCGTCAGTTCGCAACTGCCGCCGCCCAGATCGATCAGCAGCAGCGGCGACGCCGTGACCCGCAGGTTGGTGATGATGCCGAAATGAATCAGCCGCGCCTCTTCAATGCCGGAGATCACTTCGACGCGCCACCCAGTGCGCATGTGCACCCAGTCAATGAACGCCTGCGCGTTGCGGGCAACGCGCAGCGCGCTGGTGGCGACTACCCGCACTTGTACGTCTCCGTGCTGTTGTACCGCTTTGTGAAACCGCCGCAGGACCTTGACGGTGCGCGCCATGGCCGCGGGCGCCAGCATGGCCGCCTGGAAAACGGATTCGCCGAGGCGCACGACTTCGCGGTCCTCGTACACCATTTGCAATCGTTGGCGCACTAGGCGCGCGACTTCCAGGCGTACCGAGTTGGCTCCGATATCGACCGCGGCAAAGGTGGGCATGAGGAGATTTGGGTAGGGCCACAGCCTCAACCGTGCCGGCCATAGCCGCCAATCAATGATGCGGGCCTTAGAGCCGTTTCAATCTTCTGTCGAGTCATCCCGTATGTAGCCGATGTCATCCCGAGCGAGGG
>JAIQFM010000303.1 GCA_020073285.1 Terriglobia bacterium
CTTCAAGCGGCTGGTACCCAGCCCTTCTGCCGCGCGCATGCAGCGCAGACTATCGTTGGATGGTGGAGTGATCCGAGGGCCTTCGAGTGGCAGGCCGCGCATGCGATTACGCCAAGATGGCCACCACTGTCAAGACACTCATGGACCGGGGCACCTTCCCGGACGTGGGAGCAAACTACAAACGTGTGCTGCGCCAATCCAGAATGGGTGGCACACATCATCTCGTAAGAGGGTTCCGGTTTTTTCATGGCCTCCCTTTCAGAAATCCTGCCTTGCCCAACTGATCTCAGTTAGGCCGCGCGCTCACTGCCGCTGCTCGTTTGCGTGGCGGCTTTTCGGGAGCAGTGGCCAGCAGGCTCACTTCCGGCAGACTGGCGAACACTTCAGCGCGATCGCTGTAGGCCAGGTGCGCGTAGTGCTTCTCGCAGATCGTGACGGAGTTGCCCAGCTGGTCCGCGATGTACTTCATCGAAGGGGCACCCGCGCGCAGCCAATTGGATGCGGCGGTGTGGCGAAGCGCGTACAGGTTGACGGCAGGAGCGATGCCAGCGGCTTTGCAGGCGGCTAACATTGGCCGGTGCTGGTCGTGATCGCCCCAGGCGTGTCCGTCGCGAGTGAAGATCGGTTCATCGGCGCCGCGGCCGCTGCACAGGTCCGCGAAGAATTTTCGGGCTTCGGGTTGTAGAGTCACCTTGCGCTCTTTTCCCGTCTTGGTGATGGATGCGGGCAGGCGAAGCCAATCTCCGAGCAGGTTGTCAACCCGCACGCCGCACAGTTCGCCATAGCGCGCGCCCGTGTAAAGCGCGCCCATCACCAGCACCTTAAAATCGCCTTCACATGCGGCCACCAGCGCGCGCTGCTGCTCAGCGGTTAGGAACGTGGTGCGACTGCCAGCTACGGCGTGAAAGGGCTTCACTTCGCGCCAGGCCGCGCCGCTACACTCCGCGCGCTCGTTTGCCAGCGCGAAATTCAAAGCGGCCTTCAGGGTTGTGAGAATTCGATTGGCCGTGTCCTTGCGGCGGCGGCGCTCATTGTCGGTTCGGGGCGCGGGTTTGAACGCCTGGGGCTTACCCTTTTTGCTGCGCCGGCGCGCGGGCGATTCCACCAATGCCTGAAGCCACTGGCGGACCTGATCGCGGGTGAGTTTTTCCACGCGGGTGTCGCCCAGCGTCGGCACGATGTGGGCCTTGATGGCGCATTGCGTCCGGCCAGTGCTTCGCCTGCCTCGGCGCTCGAATTCCTGCATGTACTCGCGCACGGCGTCCGCTATCGTGTAGGCGCTGGGAGTTGGAGCGGCGCCACTGAGCACGGCCCGCTCAGCAGCGAACCATTCCCGCGCCTTCTCGATCGCCTGGGCGTAACTGAGGAAAGTAACGCCGTCTGCGGGGTGGCGATCATCGGCAGCGCCGATTCGATGTTCCCTGAGCGGAGGGGTCGCACCGGGGACGTACAGTTTCGCGTTCCAACTGGAGGCGCGGTTGTTCGTTCGATAACCGAGGTAGCATCCTTCAGCAACCCAAGTCCAATATGGCGCGTGGCGGAATTTTAGCCGCTCCCGTTTCGAGGGTGAATCAAGGGGCACATCGCGCTTCGTCCGTGGCATCGGCGCTCCTGTCGGGCCAAAAACGGGCCAAAAACTGGGGCGATATTGCCATAGAGTCCCATGGTCGGTCAAGTGACTAAAGTAAGGTTAAGTGCTTTGCTTTCAAGTATACCCAGAGGTGTACCTTTTGCCATATTTTGGCCTCTGCGCACTCTTTCACGGCGGTAACGCGGGTTCGAATCCCGCCGGGGACGCCAAATCAATAGGTCTTCCAGCTCCATCCATGGTGTTTTCCTGGCCCTGTTTTTCTCCTGCGGTAGCATCCGCCTGGGACAGAATTAAAGAGGACACGGATTCCGTCGGCTTCGGGGCGAACCTCCAGCGTCACGTCGTGGTAGCGGCCTGCGCGCGTGAGGGACGCGATGCTGACGTCCACTTGGGCTTGCGAGAAGGGCGGGCCGGCACGTTGCTGCAGCAGCGGCGTGAGCGCTGCGGCGTCGACATCAGGCTGTCTAGCCAGTTCGACGGAGGTGACTTGCCGGCCTTCATAGGATGGCAGCACTGGCTTGACTTGTGGCGCCGTCTTCGGAGTTTCGCTCGGCTGCTGGGTGGGAGTGGGTCTGTTCCCGTACTCCGGCGGCTTGACCGTTTCCACCGCCTGGCCCAGGCAGAAAACGGCACCCAGCAGCACTACGGTGGAAATGCGACGGCACGGCAGGTAGCAGTCGCACGCGGAATGGAGCACGGTGGTTACGCTTCCTTTGTAATTGCGTGGCGCCACCGCCAATGCCCGGTCTGGGAACTTTTACGCGAGCAGGCGGCCCGACAGGTGTGAGATGCCCGGCGGGGGAGCGCGTTTGTCCAAGGACCCAGCGGCTTCAGTCACCTCGTCAATGAGACTTTGGCGCGCGATCGGGGCGATCCTCTCTCAGGTCGTGATGCCGGCCGGCGTGTTCACATTTTCCGTCCCTGCAAACTCGCATGGGGCATCTGAACATGTGGAGCGGAAACCATGCCTACAACGAAAACGCGCAAACAAGATGAACTAGGAGCAAACTCAGCCGGGCAATCTGGGGACACTCAACAGATGGTAAATGAAGCTGATGCGGATTCGCAGAGCGTGGAGGAATTGGTCGAGGAGGGAAACGCCTTCGAAGCCGATGTCGTGCAAGGAGTGGAGGATGCCAAGAATCCTGACGTGTCCGAGGTGACCACGCGGGAAGTGTCGGAGGATGATGTTCCCGCCGAGTATCGGGACGACACGGACGAACACGTCGCGTGATACTTGTTAGGCTGCTGCGTTCGGAAGAACCGCGGACCCAGTCGTCGAATGCGCAAGCGCGTGTCATAGCCGGCGGAAAGATTTGACTGAGAAAGCTAACATGCGGCGCCGATTCATTGGGCTGTTCCTGCTTCTACTGCTTGGCTTCTGCCGGGTCGCCGCGCAACCGAGGTCGCCGGCAACCACGGCTGAAATCGAACGTCGCATCGATGCCCTGTTGCGCCGTATGACATTGGAAGAAAAGATAGGCCAGCTTTCGCAGTACACTTCAGCGACCCCGGAGACCCTGAAACTGGTCCGGGAGGGTAAAGTTGGTTCGCTGTTCAACGTCATCGGCGCGGACAACACCAATGCCGCGCAG
>JAIQFM010000101.1 GCA_020073285.1 Terriglobia bacterium
CCCTTGAACGCCCGCTGCCCGCTCAGCATTTCGTACAGAATCGCGCCCAAGGCGAAGATGTCGGTGCGCGCGTCCACCTCCTTGCCGCGGACCTGTTCCGGCGACATGTAGCCTGCCGTGCCCAACACCATGCCTGGGCTGGTGCGCGTTCCCATCGTGGCCCCATCGTCGGGCGCCCCACCCAACGCGGTTTTTGTTGGGTGGGAGAGCAGCTTCGCCAGCCCGAAGTCCAGCACCTTCACCCGTCCGTCGTTGCTGACGAACACGTTTTCCGGCTTCAGGTCGCGATGCACTACGCCCTTGTCGTGCGCCGCCGCCAGCCCTTCCGCGATTTGCGACGCGTACTCCACCGCGCGCCGCTGCGCCATGGCGCCTTCCTTCATCTTTTCGCGCAGCGTCTCCCCGTCCAGCAACTCGCTGACCATGTACGGAGTGCCCTGGCGCTCGCCGATGTCGTACACCGCCATGATGTTGGGATGATTCAGCGCCGCTACCGCACGCGCCTCCTGCTCGAAGCGCCGCAAGCGGTCGGCATCGCCGGCAAACGATTCCGGCAAGACCTTGATCGCCACCGTGCGTTCCAGCCGCGAGTCGCGCGCGCGGTACACCTCGCCCATTCCGCCCGCGCCTACCGCCGACTGAATTTCGTACGGCCCGAGTTTGGTTCCCGCTACCAGAGACATGTTTTCACTCGCATTCAGCCACTCCTGACAACTGACGACCGAACCACCGCTAACCACGCCGCTGAAACTGAAACTCGAACCTGAAACTACTTCAGCCCATCGGCAATGTAGATCGCGTACAGCCCGCGCCGATGCCGATACACTGCCGTCTTCGCATCGGCGGAGGTGACCATGCGCGCATACATCGAGCCCAGTGTCGCCAGCGGTTCCACGGTTTGCACCAATTGCCGCCGGCCGCTAGCCACATCCACCAGTGATAGGCGCGCCGGCAGTTCCTGGTTCCATACCGCGAGCATGCGGCCGTCTGTGCCCCAACCGAGGACCTCGTCCTGCTTCTCGATACCCGGAACGTCGCTCATCTTGCCGGAAGCGACGTCCACCAGCACGTATTTCTGCGCCGCAACATCCAAGGTCACGATTCGCGTTCCGTCGGGCGACAGCTTGCCGGCCTTGCTACCCGGCGGCGTGACTGGCCGGAACTTGCCGTCGCGCAGGTCCAGCAGGTAATCGCGTACTTCGTGCTTGGCATCGAAGGCGGAAAAGGCAGCCCATCGGCCATCGCGCGCAAAAGTGACGTCATTCTCGTTGGTGCCGAAGGCGGCCGTGAGTTCGCCTAACTCAATCACCTTCTGATCCCCGGTCCCGGTTGGATACAAATAAAGCTTGTGCGGTTCGGTGGTACGCAGCGCTGAAACCGTGCGTCCGTCGGCGGTGATGCCACACCCGTACCCATCACCCAGCTTGACGGCGGCTGCTCCGTTAGTGTTCTTCAGAAAAACTTGGTAGTCGTTACCCTGATAATGATTGAACACGACCCATTCGCCGCTTGGGGACAGCGCTCCCAGGTCGACCGAGGTCTCCAGATCCCGCGCGCTCTTCTCGTCGCTGCGCTTCAGGCCCATTTCGATCTGGAAGCGCACGCTTTCCAGCAGCACCCTGCCGGAGCCGGAAATGTCTTCAATGACCAACTCCGTTGGGGACCGCAGCACGGTCCGGATCTGTCCCGCGGGCGTCACCCCGTACATGCCCGGGTCTTCCCCCTGCAGGCTTGCTGTGTACCAAATCTCCTTTCCGTCGGGGGTCCAGCACAGGCTGCGGCCGGTGCTGTAATACGGGGTCAGACGCCGCACGCTGCCTTGCCTGTCCACCAGCGCAACCCCGCCGCGATCGTCGGGAAGAAGGGGATGGTCGATAAACGCGACGTGCATCCCATCCGGGCTGATGCGTACGTCGCTGATCCACCCTGCCGTTTCGAACAGCACCTTGCCGACGGGAAATTCCAGCCGCTGTTTGCCCCTGTCGCTGCGCACCACCGCGAACTCTTTTCCGTCGCGGCTGATGTCGGCGTCGTACACGTCTTCCAGGATCGGACGCGGCGTTCCACCTTCCAGCGGCAATCGCGCCAGCGTCCCGCGTTGCAGCCACGTTGCCAGGAAGCGGCGCTTCAGGATCACTGCCATGTCGCCGTTGTCCGCCAAGCCGAGCACGTCGGCGTCGATGTTGAGCGGCGTTGCCTGCGAGCTATTGTTGCGTCGCCAATACAGTTGCCTCGCGCCGCCATTCCACGCCGCCGAGTACACCACCGTGTTCCCGTCGCGCGTGAATCGTGCCGGACCGGCGTATCCGGGCTCGAAAGTTAGCTGCTCGTAGGCCGCCTGGGAGGACGAGACCTGCCGGCGTCCGGCCATATACGCCAGCATCGCCGCCGCCGCCACCACCAGTACCACCGCCACCGCTCCCACCCACCGCCGGCGCTTGGGCGGAAGTGCCGGTGTCTTCAGATCGCTTCCGACGGAAGTCCCCGAAATCGCCTCCAGCGCGAATCCCACGTCACGCGCCGACTGAAACCGCCGCGCCGGTTCTTTCTCCAGGCATCGCCGCACCAGTCGTTCCAGCCCCGGCGACACCTTCAGCTTTTCCGTCTCCAACTCCGGCGGATCCTCTTTCAGGATCGCGTTCATCGTCTCGACGCTGGTCTCGCCCTTGAACGCCCGTTGCCCGCTCAGCATCTCGTACAAAACCGCTCCGAAGGCGAAAATGTCCGTGCGCGCGTCCACTTCCTTCCCGCGCACCTGCTCCGGCGACATGTAGCCCGCCGTGCCCAGCAGTACGCCCGGCGTGGTGACGCTCATGCTGCCCGCAGTCACGCCGTCGCCTGCTGCCGCCGCCTTTGCGCGCGCCAGCTTGGCCAGGCCGAAGTCCAGTATCTTCACCCGTCCGTTCTTGGTGATAAAGACGTTTTCTGGCTTCAGATCACGATGTACTGCGCCCTGATCGTGCGCCGCCGCCAGACCCTCGGCGATCTGCGACGCGTACTCCACCGCGCGCCGCTGCCCCATCGCGCCTTCCTGCATCTCTGCGCGCAGCGTCTGTCCGTCCAGAAGTTCGCACACCATGTACGGCGCGCCCTGGTGCTCGCCAGTGTCGTATACCGCCAAGATGTTGGGGTGATTGAGTGCCGCCACCGTCCGCGCCTCTTGCTCGAAGCGGCGCAACCGGTCGGCATCGCGCGCAAACGACTCCGGCAGGACCTTGATGGCAACGTCCCTTCCCAGCCGCGTGTCGCGCGCGCGGTACACCTCACCCATCCCGCCGGCGCCTACGGCGGCCTGGACCTCGTAGGGTCCGAGTCTGGTCCCTGGCTGTAATGTCATGATTGCCTAGGTTGGATCGCCATTCTCAACAGGTGGGCGCATTATATGTCTGGCGCGGGTTTTCGGGTATGAGCACTTCTTCTCCCGACGCGCACCAAGATCAACAATGGATATCAACAATGAAAAAACTCATCGCGATGATAGAATTTTCTAGGTCGACAGCCGCGCCCGAAATCCGTAGGCTGGGTCTTGGAGGCACTGATGAGCACCACCCGCAGCAACGCCAATCTAAACGCAAACTTGGAGGAAAAAATCCGCTTCCGCGCGTACGAGCTTTACCGGCATCGGGGTGGCGAGCCTGGCCGCGCCCTCGACGACTGGCTCCAAGCCGAAGCCGAACTGCTCCGTAGCAGGCTGGGTGCCACTCCGCTTAGCGATGCGCCCGCCAAGCGCGTCCGCACTAAGAGAAACGGAAAATAACGGTCGACTCGTAACTCTAACTACATACCCTTCAGCAGCTTCAGCCAGCGCTGCCAGGCTTCCTCGTGCGCCTTTTTGTCGGCCTCGCGACCGTTGGGGTCTTCGCCGCCGCGCATGAACCCGTGCCCGGCGCCCTCGTACACCACCAGCTCGTACTTCTTGCCGGCGGCTCTTAGCTTTTGCTCGGCGTCGGGAATGGTGGCGCTGATGCGCGCGTCGTTGCCGCCGTAGAAGCCGTACACTGGCGCCGTGATGTTTTCCATCCCGCTGGACGGCGGCGGCCCGTAAAACACGAATGCCGCCGCTAGGTCTTTGCGGTTGGTGGCGAAGCGGAATGACTGCCCGCCGCCCCAGCAGAATCCCGCTACCGCCAGCTTCCCATTCGACGCCGGCAGCTTCTTGCCATAGTCAGCGGCGGCGTTCAGGTCCGCGGTCACCTGCTCCGGCGCCAGCTTTCCGATGGCCTCGCGCGCGGCGTCCACGCCGGCGAATGCGTCGCTGCGCCCGCCATTCGGCCCCATGCCGGATAGCAGGTCGGGCGCGATGGCGATATAGCCGTTGGCCGCGAGCTGGTCGGCAACCCCGCGCACCCAGTCGGTGAGGCCGAAGATCTCGTGGATCACCACCACCACCGGCGCTTTCGACTTCACTTCCGGATAGACGATCAACGCCTGCAGGTTGCGCTCGCCGTGCTTGATGGTGACCCATTCGCCGTGACGCGGGCTCTTCTCCAGCTTGGCCTTGGCCCAGTCCTGCGCCGACGAGCACACGGCCACTAACATCGTGAGGCATGCGACAAGGGCTGCGCTTTTCATGTCAGCACAGATGCTCCATTCAGCCAAAGGTTGCGTCGCTACTTCTTTTTGCTCGGATCGTTGCTCGGTTTGACGTGTTGAAGTGCAGCGGCGACGCGCCGTGAATTTGCACCACCGTCGCGCTCTTGGTCTTGACGTAGTGGTGCATGCTGTGGTGCATGCTCGGGTCGAGATCGGCAAAACTGGTCAAGGCGCCTGGCGGAAATCCGAGTCTCTGCCTCCCCTCAGCTCATCTCAACTTTGAGGAGCGTGGCATGGAATACGTACGACTGGGAAACTCGGGGCTGATCGTCTCCCGCCTCTCCTTCGGCGTCATGACCTTCGGAAAGGGTGAAGGGGCCATGGCGGCGGTTTCGAAAACCGATGAAACGACCGCGACCGCTATCATCCATCGCGCGCTCGACGCCGGCATCAACCTGTTCGATGCCGCCGACGCCTATGCCAACGGCCAGTCGGAAACCATCCTGGGCAAAGCGCTCGAGGGCCGCCGCCACGACGTCGTCATCTCCACCAAGATCGGGTTCCGCACCGGCGAGGCCGTCACTCGCGCCGGCGCCTCCTACGGCTACATTCTCTCGGCGGCGGAAGCCTGCCTGCGCCGCCTGCGCACCGACTATCTCGACCTGCTCTCCATCCACAAGCCCGACCCCTGGACACCGCCGGAGGAAACCGCGCGCGCCCTTGACAACCTCGTCCAGCGCGGCCTGGTCCGCTACGTCGGCTACTCGAATCTCTCGGCCTGGCAGGCGGCGAAGTTCGTCGGGCTCCAGGAGCGGCTCGGCACCGCGCGCTTCATCGCCGCGCAAATGTACTACTCGCTTGTCGGCCGCGACATCGAGTACGAGCACGTGCCCTTTGCCCTGGATGCTGGCGTCGGCATCGTCGTCTGGAGCCCGCTGGCCAGCGGCTTCCTCACCGGCCGCTACACGCGCCAGGACCCGACCGGCGGCCACGGCCGCATCGCCGACTTCAGCTTCATTCCCTTCGATCGCGAGCGAGGTTACGCGCTCCTTGACCTGATGAAGACCATCGCCGCGGCGCACCGGGCCACCGTCGCGCAGGTGGCACTGGCGTGGCTGCTGGCGCAGCGCCACGTCGCTACCGTGCTGCTGGGCGCCAGCAAGATGTCGCAACTGGAAGACAATCTCGGTGCCGCCGACCTTCGGCTCAGCGCGGAAGAAGTGGCGCAACTGGATCAGGCGACCGCGCTGCCGCCGCTCTATCCCAGCTGGTTCCATGCCGCAACCATCGACGAAAGCACCAGGCAGGCGCTCGGAGAGTAGCTCCAGTTTCGGACCAACTCAGAACTCGCAACTCGCAATTCCCCGGAGAGCGTACTGCACCGGACATTCTGCCGATATATTAGTGGCATCTTGCCCCGGCCTTGTGGCATCATCCTAACTGTGAGCGGGACGAATAGGAAGATGGCGAAAGCGACGGCCAAGACGCTCCGGGATAATTTTGACGATCTCCTCGGCGCCACGTCCGGGTCTGAGCGGAGGATCGTCAAGATTGTCGAGAGTGGACTGCCGGTGAGCGCGGTCGCTCGCCTGCTGCAGCGCGGCCTGTCGAGACGGGAAGTGTTTCGCGTCATCATTCCTGAAAGAACGCTGAAGCACCGGAAAAGCAAGCGGCAGCCGTTATCGACGCAAGAGTCGGAGCGGGTGGTGCGCACCATGCGAATTATGGCGAGGGCGAATGCCGTGCTGGGAGACGACGCCTCCGCGCTGGCTTGGCTGCGCTCGCCCAAAAACCGATTCGAGGGCCGGGCGCCCATCGAGATGCTGGCCACGGAGCCGGGCGGGCGGCTGGTGGAGGAAATGCTGATCCAGATTGACGAAGGCATGTTCGCCTGATGATTCTGTGGCGCATCAGCAACCATGCCTCGCTGGATGGGCGGGGCGGCCTGACGGCATCAGCTCGCTGGCATACGCGCCCTCGACTCATCGTCTATCTGGCGGAGACGGCAACCGGCGCGCTGGCGGAAGCGCTGGTCCACTTGGAACTCGATCCCAACCATCTTCCCCGCAATTACAAACTCCTGAAGGCCGAGGCTCCCGACGACATCTCCATCCGACACATCACCAAGCCCGATCTGCCCGCCAATTGGGCACAGGATGCGGTCGTCACGCGGACGATTGGCGACGAGTGGCTGGCGTTGAACGAAACCGTGCTGTTGCGGGTCCCTTCCGCCATCGCGCCGGAGAGTTTTAACGTGCTGCTAAACCCCATGCACCGCGAGGCCGCGAGAGTGGTCGTGGTGGACTACCGGGAATATCCGTGGGATCGGCGGTTGCTGGAGTAAGCGCCGCCTCGCGCGACGCCTGGATCACTGCCCGCATGGCACTCTCGTGCACCGCGTAGCGCAGCGGCGCCAACTCCGGGGAGCCGGCTAAGCGCAGCGTTAAGTCCAAATCCTCGATTACTTGAGGTTGGTCGCGGGAGACGGCAGCCGCCCGCGCGCCCGTCGCTGTCGCCAGCACCGCGTCACGAAGTCGCGCCGAGGTTTCTGCGTCGAAGCTCTCCGTCACGAAGACCATGTTGCCGGGCCACTGCTCGACGATGACCGGGCCTTCTTCGGTCGCGATCTGCAGCGATGAGATCGGCCCGCCCGGCTTGCCAACCACGTTTCCATCGGTTGCAGCCGACGCGTTCCGATAACGCTTGGCCACCGCCGCCGCGTAGAATTTCGCAAAGCGCTCCGCCACCTCGGGCGACTGCCAGCGCGAGACGTACAGCAGCGCGACATCGTTGGTGGTAGCCGGCTGCCCCTGCGGCGAGCGCGCCACCGTCACGTACGAACCCCCACGCCATGCCTTCGACAGTTCTCCCGCCAGCCATTTGCTCTCGTACTGGTGGATAAACACGCGAATATCAAGTTCGCCGATGACACCCGTGTCCTGCACTCGCACCGACTCGCCCAGCACCGGGTGCAGATCGGGAATGCGCACGGGAGCGATCTTCTCGTGCGCGATGTAGGTGCGCGGCTGCAGGATCTCGTGCGTCAGCCGAGGCGGATGCTGCAGTGCGGTGGTGAACGCCAGCGGCCGGCTCCCTTGTTGCAGCAGCGCGATCTCGAACATCAGCCCTTCGCGATAGGGAAAGGCTATCCCCTGACGGATCACCATCGGCGCTCGATGCAGCACCGGGCCCTCGCTACCGTAGGACATGCGCTCCTGGAGAACCTCATCCAGACCCCGCGCGTGCTCCAGGTCGACCCCCGAGGGCGCCAGCAGGAAGTCGAACATGACCACCATCGCCTGGCCTTCGGTGACGCAACGTCCGGCGGTGGAACTCTCGCCCGCATCGCTATCGCTGCTCACGACGGACTTGGCGGCATCGGCGACAACCGCCTTCCGCAGCTTGTGCCATTTCTGCAGGTCATAGTTCTGGTCCTGCAGGGCATGGGTCAACTCGTGCGCCAGCACGCTCTTCTGTTCCTGCAGCGGAACCCAGTCGAGCAACGAGACCATCTTCGTCTTCGGATCGTAGAAGCCCGCAATCGATTCGCCCAGCAGTTCGGCGGCGAATGCTTCCATGTCGAAATCGCGCGGCAGCACCCCGAACTTTTTCATGGCCAACAGCCCGCGCTGCCGCTCCTGCTTCTCTTCCTCGCTCATGGTCTGTTCGCGCACCAGGCGCTCGACTTCGCTCTGCGCGACCAGTTGTCGCTTGACGTTCGCCTTCTGCTCCAGCCCCGAATCCTTGGCGGCAAAGGCCGTGATGTCATCCACCGCCTTGAAGATCTGCTGCGCTTCCTCCGGCGTGACCTTGATCTTGGCGCGCTTTTTCTCGCGCAGGTTACGGGCATAGTCGCCCAGCGAGTTTTGCGGCGGCGCCGGCGCACGCATCGGCGTGGGCGACTCTTGTGCGCCTGCCGGCAGCGCCATGAAAAAGCTAACGCTCAAGGAGAGCAACGCCGCACAACGACGCGCGATTCCTGCCATGGCTGTCCTTATGAAGGATGACGAGGATCTTCGCTGGATCGTATCCCGACAAACCTGCCTCCTCAAGTTACCTTGGGGATGGGACGGCGAGTCATGCCGCACTGTAGAGCTCTCTGGGTTCGGCTCAAGGCGCAAGAAAAACCAAGACGATTACTAGATCGTTATTAACTCCGCTGGGCGTGTGTTGCAGACCCCCCTCCCCCCTTGTCATGGGAGCAAGAGTGGTAGAACTATTGCGGAATCATCCGTTTGGCAGCGAAACGGTGGCCACGGTATACCGTCAGTTAGCCACGGTATACCGACGGTTACCGTGGAATGGTGGCATTTACCGTGGAGGCAACATTTGGGCCACCGGAACGCGGTCCGTGTTGTCAAAGAACTAAATAGTGGCTGTCGAAAACACATCCACCTGCACTTATTGTGTGCAGAATGAGGATAGCGAACTGGGGGGAGAGTTGTCTGTGACAAGCAAGAGAAAAATGCAGATTTTTTCTTGATTCGTGTCTTGGAAAATGGTGTCTCGAAGACGGACGCACGCTTCGGAATATTCCGTCGCCGGCCAAACTGCGAAAAATGGGGCGTTCGGCTAGATTGGGTGGAGCAGGTTGGGTGGAGCAGATAGGGAGCAGATTGGGGGAGCAGGTTGGGTGGAGTAAGCCTTTAGGCTGGCGGTCTATGGTGCCTCGAGATGCGGGCTTTAGCCGCTGAGGTACTTGGAGAGAGTCCTCGACCGTGTGTACCTCAGCGGCTGATCTTCCGGCCATTGAACCGCAGGGCCGAAAGCCCCTTCGACGCCGCTCAGGGCAGGCTCTGCGCCACCCGTACAACTAGCAAGCGACAGCTGCTTTTCCCGACTGACGACCGAAGACTCTTCCCGGTAGACTTACCCGCATGAAAAAAGCGAAGACCGGTGATCGCGTCCCCAAGACCGTCGACGAATACCTGGCGGGCGTCCCGGAACCCGCGCGCAGCACGTTGCAAATGATTCGGGCGACGATTCGCTCCGCGGCGCCGGCGGAGGCGACCGAGGCCATCAGCTATCGGATGCCCGCGTTCAAGTACAAGGGCCTGCTGATGTGGTACGCCGCGTTTGCGGACCATTGCAGTTTGTTCCCGGGTTCGTCCGTGATGGTTGCGTTCAAGAATGAACTCAAGGGCTACTCCGTCTCCAAAGGGACCATTCGCTTCCCGGTGGACAAGCCTCTGCCGGCAGCGCTGGTGAAAAAGCTGGTGAAGGCGCGGATCGCGGAGAACGAAGGCAAGAAACGGCGGTGATCGGGCGGTTCGAGCAGGGAAGTGGAACTACCCCCACCCTTCGCCAAAACCGGGCGAAAGGGTGGGCCACCCACCGACCAGAGCCTGCCCCGAGCGAAGTCGAGGGGACCATCGGCCAGAGCCTGCCCCGAGCGAAGTTGAGGCGTTTAGCGGGCGTGTGAGCCCGCTGCCGAAATCCCGAGGCGAAGGCGAGGGATCTCAGCGAAGTCGAGGGGACCATCGGCCAGAGCCTGCCCCGAGCGAAGTCGAGGGGACCAAAAGAAAAAGGGCGCACGGGAACTTTCCCTGCGCCCAAACCTTCTACTTCTATTTTACCAATTCCGAGGGGGTAAACCCGCCACATCGCCCGAGACTTTATTCGTCTTGCTTGCAGGGACTTAGCCCGATTCGACAGGAAAAGGGGGCTTGACAAGAATTCCCGTCAGCGTGCCAAACTGAGAAAAGTGGCGCATCCGGAGCATTTTGCTTTTCCTGACGACTGGCGACCAGAGCCTGCCCCGAGCGAAGTCGAGGGGACTGCCGACTGTTCCTGCTTTTGCTGACGACTGAAGACTGACGACCGACGACTGTTCCCAGAGCGCAGTCGAAGGGGGCGAAAGCGTGAGCCGACCAGCAAATTCCGCAGGACGTTCTTGGTCAGTAGGGAGAAACTTCCCTTCCACATTTCGTCACCGAAGTAACGAGTTCAGCTTTGAATATTGCGTTTAAATGGAATTACGTCCGCGGCGTCAGACGACCCACTTGGGACCTCTGACGGCGCTCCGGGTGCCGGAGCGTAAGCTTCCGTGATTTCCTGCAGGAAGTCGGCAGGCAAACTTAGTTCACGTCCTATGTCACCCCAATTGGGATTATCCCCGTAAATCACTTCTACCATTTTTCGGAGGGCACGCGGTCGTTCGACTTCGAGCCTACCGAAATTCGGTTCAGCAGTACGCCAACCGTGCCTGCTCAACTGCTGCATCAGGTACCTGTACTGTCTGTCACTAATGAACTGGAGTTCGCGAGCCCGGCGAGCCGCTGCTTGGATTGAGACATGCCACTTCTTTTTCAACACGGCCAGACGGAACAGTGTCAGTTTTTCGGTGTTCAGGTCTGGTGTAATTGAGCGCGCTGGGAGAAGTAGTTCCGCAGCAAACTGGTAAGCCTCGCGCTCCATCGTTGCTGAGGTGCCGATCACCGCTCTATGCAGTATCAGGTGACCCAACTCATGGGCTATGTTCATCCGAGAGCGGTCAGGCGCTTTGCCGGGCACAAAACCGATTACCGGAATGTCAGAATTCGTGCCTGCCCAAACGGCGAATGCGTCGCAGAGATCGCAATCGGGGAGCGGCACAATAAGAACCCCAAGCCGCTCGGTTGCCCGCATGAGGTGCGGAAAAGGGCCATCGCCTGCTCCGGTTAGCCTGCGAATTACACCTGCAGCTTCTATAGGGTCGCTCGCACGCGGCAACCGGACGGGAATGGTCGTAGCTTTGTCAGCGAGCTTCAATGCCATTTCGAAAACGATCTGCGCCTGCGCTCGGGCTCGGTTGATTGTTCTTTTTCCAACACCCGATTTCGCTCGAAAGAGCAATGTCCCCTGAGATAAGGGGGGTGCAGGATTTTGGTGAAAGAATTTCGCGGGCAGACGAAGAACAGCTACCAGAGCATCAAGCAGCTCAGAGCTTGGTTGTCTGGTTCCGCGCTCGATGTGTGCGACGGTAGTTTGATCGACGCCGAGTGCCTCGGCAAGCGTGGTCTGAGTCATCGCGCGGAGCTCACGCGCTTGCCTTACTCGGTCGCCGTTGACAGCGGCCGTGCGGAATTCAAAAAGGTTAGCCGTCATGCTGTCGCATCGAATGCCAGTAGCTATTCTGCTGTTGCTCGCCGTGTGTCGCGAGGCAGTTTGGGGACAATTTCATCAAGATCCGATTCGGGGGCAGAGGGTCCGGATGACGCTGCCAGAATACCTGCATCGCCGCTGTCCCATTTCGTCAACCAGAAACAATCGCCGTTCTTGTCACGGGGACAAGCAATCCACATGCCCAGGTAATCCAAGTCTGCATTGACGTCCCAGAGCAACACGAGCTTCAGCGCTAATGGCTCGGGGGGCATCTGATCAGGCGCGAATACGAACGACATCTGGTTACTCGTGTAGAAGGCACGACGAGCATCACTCGTCGGCTTCGGCACGCCGCTGTCGCAGGCCTTGAGGATGCGAATGTCGGCAGAGTCAGGACGGATAAAAAGCCCGCAGTTCGCCACACGTTCTATGTCGAACTGCAGCGAATCACCCTCTTCGTGGACCGTCACGTCACTGTTTTGCAAGAACGTTTTTACAAGATATCTCGTGTTAGTGGAGTGGACTGTCCGGTCGGGGATTCCTCCAAACAGCGCAAATAGATCCTTTGCCTTTGGAACCGACTCGGCGAGCCCGCGCTCGACGATTGAGAACAACGTGGCGAAGCGGTTGAGGACGTTGAGCTTATGCCGTTCAACAGCTGCGGCATCATTCGGATCCGGGGGAGTGACATCAGTGAAATCTGCCATAGCAGTCATATTATTCCCTAGGAATCGACAATTGTGCAAGCCATTTCTTTGGAAGGCGGAGGGGAAATCAGAGCGCGCCGGATGCCCCACCCGTAGCCTGCCCCGAGTGCAGTCGAAGGGCGGCGATCGAGGGGCGGGATTGTCACATTCCAATCCGCGTTCATCTGCTCCAATCAGCGGCAAAAAAGCCCCGCTCCTGCGAGCGGGGCTTTCACGCTGAAGACCTGATTCTTGTTCCACTTCCGGAACAGACTCCAATTTCCACTTGATTTCGCCATGACCAGGTACATCATCCCCCCCCCACAAGCCCTCTGAAGAGCACGGCGGCTCGCGGGGATGCGCGCTTGAGTAGCGGAACAATGGCCAATTTTGGGAGGGAGCTATGCGTTTCTTGGCACTCTGCTTCGGCACTGTGGTGCCGGTGTTGGTTGCGGTCGGAATGCTTCAGCCAGCTTCTTTGTCGCAAGAAGCACCGGTATCACCAACTCTCACTGAGAAAGACAAGAGTCAGAGAAAAGTCGAGAGGAAGGATTCCAAGGCGTTCACCGGTACCACCGCTGAAGGTGTTGCTCGAGCATTTCAATACAGGTACGAGTATGCCGAACAACCGAATCGAGTGTTAGTGCAAGGTCCGGGAAACACGACCCAACTGGTTCCGAATCCCGAGCACAATTTGAATCAGCACTCGCTTACCTTCGATCTCAGCCAGGTATTTCCGACGTCCGCCGATATCGCTGCCGCGCGGAAGGCGGGGAACACGGTCAAGACTCCGTGGTGGGAACGGGCACTTTCTGGAACGTTGCTAAAAGGGTCTCTCTCGGAACATCCAAGAATTACGCAGTCCACCTTGTTGCCGGACACTTTTGCAAAACACGGTTTTGGAGGTGAAGTCGATTTTGACCCCACAAAAGGTGTTTTCGGTTCCGCAAAGGTCCCATCTGGGCGACTTTCTGACCGAAGCCATCCCTAATATCGTATTCAAGCGGCAGACCCCATTCGATTTCTTAAAGTACGGTGGCCAACTGATTCCCTCGTCTACAGAGAATGGGTTGAATACCATCACGTTTACGTGGGATCTCAGGCGCGTCATACCCCAGAGAAAACCTGCCGGCCCGGACCGAACCGAAGCGAAGGAAAAACTCTGCGTTGTACGAAGTCCCAGTTCAAAGAGTTATGTCAGCGCGCCCGCTGATGCCGACCTTAACTATTGCAAAGGTTGGCCCGCAGCCTCGGTGCTGAGCTGTTCCAACTTGGGTGTGCATCGGATAGCGGAGTCACAACGGGATTGATCGTCGGAATATTAGAACCTGTGCTCAAATCAGCAAAGCCCGACCAAGATACGTGCAATTGGTGAATAGCGGACTCAAGCTCAGTTATGCCGGGCGCTCCACCGGAAGCCTGCCCTGAGCGCAGTCGAAGGGCGATTTTCGAAGGGTGGGAGTTGGTATTCCGATCCGCGTTCATCTGCGTTAATCAGCGGCAGAAGAATAGTTTCAGTTTCGAGTTTCAGTTTCAGCAAGCATTCGATCGACGGCGAAAACCCGCCCCAGGGCGGCTGGGTCTTTCATCCGCGCGCGAGGACGTAGATCACCCAGGGGGCGATGCGGGTTTCGTTCACCCACTGGTAGGGCTCGGCGCCGGTGGCGAGTGGCTTGTACATGGCCACGACTTGCAGGCCGGCACGGGCGTAGATCTGGCGGTAGGTTTCGTCGGGGCAGAGGATATCCTCGGCGGGGCGGCGGTCGGGCAAGTCGGTGGTGATGATGTGCACCACATCGCCGGGGCGCGCGCGGCGGTTCTCCGGGTAGTCACGCGTCGAGAACGACGCCCACTCGTGCCAGTAAATCTCGGGTGCGGAGACCACGCTCACCATCTTGCCCGAGGCGTTCAGCAGCGCGCCAAGATCATGGAACAGGCGTACCTTGGTGTCGAAGCCGGGGATATTGTCGAAGGTGAACAGCGAGAGGACGAGATCGAACGTGCCCGGCGCGAACTGGCTGACGTCGTCATTCTCGATGAGGCGGTAGTCTCCGGCGGGATCGAGCTGGCGGGCGCGGGCGATCATCTCGGGCGCGATGTCCACGCCGACGACTTCGAAGCCGTGCTGGCGGGCGAAGCGGGTGGAGCGGCCGGCGCCGCTGCCGAAGTCAAGGGCGCGCGTGCCACCGGGGTCCCCGGCACGCGCCGACGTTGCGCGTGTTGGGGTGGATGTAACGTGGCGGCGAAAAATTTCCGGAAGATCGCGATACGCCAGGTAGTAAGTGTTGGCGAATTCCAGCTGCGCGTAGGCGTCGGCGCGAGTGGTGTCGCCATAGCAGTTGCTGAAGGCCATGAGCGCCTCGGGGTTTTGTCTTCGTCGGGTGTGCAGTCTGAATCTAGCTGCCAGCGCGGCGAGGGGCAAGCAGAGTTTCAGTTTCGAAACAACAGTTTCAGTTTCGAGTTTCAGAAGAACCAGTCGGCGGTCGACGGTCGACGGCAAGAGAAGGATACTCGTCCCGCCATCCGCGTTCATCTGTGTTGATCGGCGGAAAAAATGAACAAGCCCCGCTCTTGCGAACGAGGCCTGTCCGTCGCTAGCAATAGTAACTAGCAACTGCTCTTAGTACATGTCTCCCATGCCGCCGTGGCCGCCGGGCATCGACGGAGACTTCTTGTCCTCCGGGATTTCGGCGACGAGGGCTTCGGTAGTCAGCATCAGGCTGGCAATCGAGCCCGCGTTCAGCAGCGCCGTCCGCGCCACCTTGGTCGGGTCGATGACGCCGGCTTTCACCAGGTCTTCGAACTGGCCGGTCTGCGCGTTGTAGCCGAAGTTGGCTTCCTTGCTCTCCCGAATCTTGCCCATGACCACCGCGCCTTCCTCGCCCGCGTTCTCGACGATCTGGCGCAGAGGCTCTTCCAGCGCGCGCTTCACGATGTTACCGCCGATCTGCTCATCGCCAGTGAGCTTCAGCTTGTCAATGGCGTCCACGCAGCGCACCAGAGCCACGCCGCCGCCGGGGACAATGCCTTCCTCGACTGCCGCGCGGGTGGCGTGCATCGCGTCCTCGACACGCGCCTTCTTCTCTTTCATCTCGGTCTCGGTGGCCGCGCCGACCTTGATCACCGCCACGCCGCCCACGAGCTTGGCCAGGCGTTCCTGGAGTTTCTCGCGGTCGTAGTCGCTGGTGGTCTTCTCCACCTGGGCGCGGATTTCCTTGACCCGGCCTTCGATCTCGCTGTGCTTGCCCTTGCCCTCGACGATGGTGGTGTTGTCCTTGTCGATGGTCACGCGCTTGGCACGGCCCAGGTCGGCCAGCTGAACGTTCTCCAGCTTGATGCCGAGGTCTTCGGTGATGGCCTTGCCGCCGGTCAGGATAGCGATGTCCTGCAGCATGGCCTTGCGGCGATCGCCAAAGCCCGGCGCCTT
>JAIQFM010000102.1 GCA_020073285.1 Terriglobia bacterium
GTGGCCAGTGGGGTGCTGCTGATCGCCATCGGCGTGCTGGTGCTGACCGGGCGCTTCACCGTGCTTTCGGGCTATTTGGCATTTCTCAACCGCTTTGCGCTGTAACGAGGTAAAGATTTGCAACAGCAACAAACACCGCCGGAAGCTCCCGAACAGGGGGAACACGAAGTTCAGGCTCAGGCGCAACCGCAGAGGCCACGCTTGAACCGTGACGCCACCGTGATCGTCGTCGTCATCCTGGTGATCGCCGTCATGCTGATTGCGGGCAAGCGCCTGACCAGGCCGCAGACCCCGGGCGCCTCCATCTCCGGCAGCAATGCCGCTCTGAAAGGCAAACCCGCACCCGACTTTCAGTTGGCCGACCTCGACGGCCACAACGTCCGGCTCGCCGACCTGCGCGGCAAAGCCGTGCTGCTGAATTTCTGGGCCACCTGGTGCCCGCCGTGCAAGATTGAGATGCCGTGGTTCGTGGATATTCAAAAGCAGTACGGGCCGCAGGGGTTGCAGATCGTCGGCGTTGCCATGGATGAAGGCAACTCCCACGACGCGGTCGCCAAGTTCGCCAGGGAAATGGGATTGAACTACACCGTGCTGCTCGGAAACGACAAGGTCGCCGACCAGTACGGCGGCGTCGACGCGCTGCCGACCACGTTTTATATCGGACGCGACGGCAAGATCGTCACCCGCGTCTTCGGCCTGGTCAGCCACAGCGAGATCGAAGACAACGTCCGCGCCGCGCTCAAGCAGGGCCCGGCGGTCGCGCAGAATTCTCCACCAGCCGCGGGAGCCGCCCGCTGATGACGTCACGCGATTTCCACACGAGGTTGCCCCACCCTTGTCTCGCCGGGTGCAGCCTGCCAGGAAACCCAGCGAGAGGGCGAGACAGCGTGGGGAAGTTCGCGATTGGGCTGCTGCTCATGACTGCACCGGCTGTGGCGCAGGTCGTAGCCTCGAAACCCGGCGCCACACAGCGCGTCGCCTTTGCGCAAGTCGCACCCGTAAGAGTCGCCGCGGGAAAGTCCACCACGGTTGAGCTCCCGTTTCGCGTGACCCGCGGCTATCACATCAATTCCCACAAGCCCACCTCCGAGTTGCTGATCGCGACGGCGCTCAGTGTCAAGCCGCCCACGGATATCGCGATCATCAAGCTGACCTATCCTGCCGGCGAAGACCGCTCGTTTCCGTTTTCGCCCGGGGACAAACTGAACGTGTACACCGGCGACTTCGCCGTGACCGGGATGGTGCGGGCCGCGCGCACGACTCCGCCGGGGAGATACCGCGTTAAGGGAATCCTCAAGTACCAGGCATGCGATGACCGCGCCTGCTACCCGCCGGGCCAGCTTCCGGTCGCATTTGACGTGAAGATTACGAAAGCGGCCAGTACCCGCCCACGCCGCAATCCGGCGCAAAGCCCGCACGTGCACCCGTAGCCGCTACGTTGTTGGGGCAATAATTTCTTTGGCATACCGCTGTTCGAGTACGCAAAATCCATAAAGCCATGAAAACTCTCGGCATCATCGGCGGCCTTGGGCCCGAGTCCACGATTGAGTATTACCGCTTCCTGTTGGCGGCCTACCGTGAGCGCCGGCCCGACGGCAGTTCTCCCTCCATCATCATCAACAGCCTCGACGTTCAGCACGGGATTGCGCTCCTGAATGCCAACCAACTCGCCGAGCTTGCGGACTATCTTGTGGTGGCTGTAGAAAGCCTGGCGCGAGCCCGCTGCGACTTCGCGCTGATCGCCGCCAACACGCCGCACATCGTTTTCAAAGAGGTGCAGCGGCGCTCGTCCGTTCCATTGATCAGCATCGTCGAAGCCGCGCGCGACGAGGCACAGCGCTTGCGGCTGACCAGGCTCGGTCTGATGGGCACGGGCTTCACCATGCAGGGACGCTTCTACCCCGACGTCTTTTCGCGCGCGGGAATTGAACTGGTGGTTCCCAGCAAAGACGAGCAGGCGTTCATTCACGACAAGTACATCAACGAGCTCCTGCAGAACATTTTTCTTCCGGCAACGCGCGACGGATTGCTGGCCATCGTGGAGGAAATGAAGAAGCGCGAACGTATTCAGGGCGTCATTCTGGCCGGCACCGAGCTGCCGTTGATCCTGCGCGAGGTCGCCGACCGCGCCGGCATTCCATTTCTGGATACCACAAAAATTCACGTCGACCGCGCGGTCACGGAACTGCTTTCCTGAAGCCTGACGCCTGAAGCCTATTGCGTTTCGATCTGCATCGTCTCCCCGATGCTCAGCGACTTGGGCGCACCCGCCATCTCCGGCCCGGAGTAGGTCGCGGTAATGCGGAAGCTGGCGCCGCTGACCTCCGCCGAGTAGCTGTACGGTCCGCGCCGGTCGGATGGCAGCACCGTCCCTTTGGCGCGCAGTTCGTCCAGCGACAAGTATTGTCCTTCCAGCGCGAATTGCTGTTTTTCCGCGTTGGCGAATGCCAGCAGGTCGTTGCGCACGCCGACGACGTCAATCGCCGCTCTCGGACTCGACGCTCCCGTAGCCGAAGACGCGGTCTGCGCCTGCTTGGTGTACAGGTAAAACCCGATCGCCAGCGCGATCACCAGTGCGATCAGCCCGAGTATGCGTGTCATGGCGGCTCCGTGGGGGAATTCTAACGGAGCATCCGCGGGCGGCGCTCTAGCTTTCCGTGTACCCCGGAACCGCGAACCGCTAAGGGCGCAGTTGGACCCGCAGTTCCGCCGCACGATGGGGTTCCGGCGGGGCGGGCGGCGCCTTGCGTTCCGCCGCCTCAATGAACAGCAGCAGCAGGATCGCAAACAGCACCGCCAGGATAAGCGCAAAGATCAGGCTGAACAGGTTCATGGCAGTGCCCCACTCAATCGCAGCACCAGGAAAATGTTGCCGATGCGCCACGCGCATACTTCCGCCCTCACCGGTTGTTCCACCCTCAAGTCGCCCGATGTTGGCGACATCGGGGGCGGTTCTTCTTAACTCTCGATCCTGAAGCCTGAAGCCTGAAGCCTTCTCTTACCTCACCGTCAGCACCGGGCAGTGCGCGTCGCACACCACGCGATGGGCTGTGGACCACGGAAGATGCGTGGCTGCGAACACCGACTGTTGGTGAAGCCCCATCACAATCAGGCTGGCGTTCTGCGTTTGCGCCACGCGCACGATGATCGCGGCGGCGATTCCAACATCCACCACGACGTCGGCCTTCGTCCCGGCCGGCGCCAGCTTCCGCAGTTGCGCTTGCGCCTCATCTACTTCCCGCTGCACGAACGCCGTTGCCCCGTGTTCCGCGTCCGGGATGGCGCTGGCCAGCGCGTGCACGAAGGTCAATTCGGCGTGGTGCTGCTCCGACAGTTTGAGCACGTAGGGCAGCGCGTGCAGCGATCCCGGCGACAGGTCGGTGGCAAACACCACTCGCCGCAGACGTCCCTGGTGCAGACACTCCGGCGCGACATGCGGTCCCACGGTGACGACCGGGCACAACGAGCGGCGGAAGACTTCTTCGGCCACCGAGCCCAGAATCAGTTTCGTCAGCCCTTCGCGACCGTGCGTCCCGATGACCACCACGTCGACACGGTGGCTCTTGATCACGGATTCCAGCACCGGCCACAGCTCGCCCTGCTCGATCAGGGATTCATGTTCGATTCCGGCCATCTCCGGCGTCGACAGCGCGTCGCGCATGCGGGAGCCGGCTTCCTCGTCCTCCGCCGAAAGCGGTCCGTAATCCAGCGGGATGGGGTACGTCGGCGCCGGCGGCAACACGTGCACCAGGAAGATTTTCCCTTTCTCCTCACGCGCCAGCGCGGCGGCATAAGACAGCGCCGGTTTCGCGCAGCGCGAAAAATCGGTCGCTACAAGAATGGTTTTTAATGAGACTTGCGGTGGGGCGGTTACAGTTGCCATAGGACACCTCCTCGGCTATGGCACAAGAGGTACCCGATTTGCTGTCTAATCATTGCACCTTTTGACCAAGGATTCAGTGATGCACCGCACGCCGCGACGATTGTCGTCCTATTTCGGCACTTACCGAAAACCGACATTCCCGCCCTGGTTGCTCCACCCTGATATCGCCCGGGGTGGCGAGATAGGGTGGAAATTTCATGGGCTATCGTCGTGTCCGCCGCCGCCAATAGAAATATCCCGGCAGCCCAATCGCCGATAGCACCAGGCACGACCAGGCTTCCCTGGGCCGCTCAAACGTGGTGTTCACCAGCCAGCCGGATATCAGCAGCAGGTACAAGGCCGGCATCCAGGGATATCCCCAGCAGCGGTAGGAACGCGGCATGTCGCGCCGCCTCCGGCGCAGCACGAACAGCGCCCCCACGGTCGCCACGTAGGAAAGGATCATGCCGAAGACCGTATAGGTAAACAACTCGTCGTAGGTGCCGCTCAGCGCGAAGACGCAGGCCAGCGCGCCCTGCGCCGCCAAGGCGAACGCCGGGGTCCGGTACTGCGGATGGACGTTGCCCATGCGGTGGAAGAACAAGCCGTCGTGCGCGACCGCGTAGGCGACGCGCGCACCCGCGAGAATGTTGCTCGAGGTGGCGCTGAAGCAGGCCAGCGCGATCACCGCCGAAATCCAGTATGCCGCCGCCGGCGAAAACAACACCAGCGCCGCCGCCTGGCCCACCGCATCCTCACGCGCAATCTGCTCCACCGGCAGGGCGAACAGGTATGCCGCGTTCATCGTGCAGTACAGCAGCACCACCCCCACGATCCCCAGCACAAGGGAGCGCGGGATGTTGCGCTCCGGGGCGCGAATTTCGCCCGCCATCCAGGCCACGTATACCCAACCTTCGTAGGACCAGAACACGGCGATGAACGCCACCCCCAGGGCCGCCATGAACGGATTCAGCCCGCCGGCGAATGCTTCGTGCACGCCGCCCAGGTTGAAATGCGACCACGAGCCCTTGCCGATGACAAACCCGAACCCGACGAAGGCCGCGATCGCCACGTACTTCATCCACGTGGTCACGTTTTGCAGCATCACGCCGCGCCGCACCCCAAGCGCGTTGATCCAGGTCAGAACCACGATCGCCGCCAGCGCCACCAAGTCGCCGCGGGTCAGGATCCACGCCGTTTGCACCACGTGGCCCGACTTCCATCCCAATCCGGGCAGCGAGAGCACCGCGATGCTCGCCTCCAGCGGCCGCACCAATTTCCCTAGATACACCGCGAACGCCACCGCAATGGTCGCAATGCCGCCGGTGTTGCCGGCCACGAACATCAGCCAGGCGTAGAGGAACGCCGACAGGTCGCCATAGGCTTCGCGCAGGTAAACGTACTGGCCGCCGGCTTCGGGGAACATGGCGCCCAGTTCGGCAAAGACCAGCGCCGCCATCAGCGACAGCACGCCCCCGGCGACCCAGACGCCGAGAAACAGCGGCGCCGACGGCAGCGCCGCCGCTACGTCTTTCGGCACCAGGAAAATGGCGCTGCCCACCACGCCGCCGATGACCAGCAATACGGCGTCCCACAGCGACAGCCCGCGCACCAGGCCGGTGGATTCCCGCGTTGCGGTCTGCGCCGGGGCTTCGGCAGGCATAGGATTGGGAACGCGCGTTTTCTGCAACTGGAACCAGAAACTAGAAACCAGAAACTAGAAACTGGATAATGAGTGCCCGGAGGTTATCCGCACATGGCCGACAGCGTCAAGGCGGAGCAGGTGGCGCCGGGCATCGAACGCGCGTCCACGCTGCCGTCCGACTACTACACCGATCCCGGCTGCCTCCGCCGCGAATGCGAGCGCATCTTCTGGCGGACGTGGCAGTGCGTCGGCTGGCGCGAGCAGGTGGCGAATTCCGGCGACTACTTCACCTTCGACCTGTGCGGAGAGCCGCTGCTCATCGCTCGCGACTCCGCCGGCAAACTCCAAGCCTTCTTCAATGTCTGCCGGCACCGCGCCGGTCCGGTCGCCGAAGATTGCGGATCACGCAAGGTCTTTCGCTGCGGCTATCACGGCTGGACCTACTCGCTCGATGGGAAATTGCTCAACGCTCCGGAGATGGAGGGCGCCTGCGATTTCTCCCACTCCGACTTCGCCCTGCGGCGGGTGCAGGCAGCGGAGTGGGGAGGGCTGGTGTTCATCAACCTCGATCCCGCCGCCGAACCGCTCTTGAGCGCACTCGGCGAACTCCCGTCGAAGGCCGCCAAGTTCGACTTTGCCCGCATGCGCTTCCACAAGCGCCACGACTACGTGATGGAGTGCAATTGGAAGGTCTACATCGATAATTTCCTCGAGGGCTATCACCTGCCCTCGGTGCATCCCAGCCTGAACCGCGAACTCGACTATAGCCAGTACGTGACCACCATCTTCCCGCGCCACTCCATGCAGTCCTCGCCCATCCGCGGCCCGGAAAATGAGGCCAGCGTCAGCCGCCGCTACGCACAATCGCGCGGCGATCTCGCCGCCGAGTACTACTGGATCTTTCCCAACTGGATGCTGAACTGCTATCCCGACAACATGTCGCTCAACATCGTGCTGCCGCTGGGACACGACCGCTGCGTCGCCATCTTCGTCTGGTTCTTTCCGCCCGAGGTATTGCAGACCGAAGCGCCGGAAAGCACTTTTCGCTTCAGCAACGAAATCCAATTGGAGGACGGCCACATCTGCGAGGCCGTGTACCGCAACTTGAAATCCCAGAGCTATTCCCGCGGCCGCTACAGCGTCAAGCAGGAGCAGGGGGTGTACCACTTCCACCAGCTCTATGCGGCAGCTCTCAATATTTCGTAATTTAGTAATTGGGCAATTTCGTAATTTGAGCGGCGAGTCTGATTACGCGAAACGCGTTTGGCAATTACCAAATTACCAACTTACGAAATTACCAAATCCTCCTCTCCGTACGACTCGGTACTAAACTCACACCATGCCTTCCCCCATCACGCTCACCGCCATCGGAACCGTCCATAGCGAAATCCGCGAGCCGCTCGACGAGGTCTTCGGCGGACTGACCGCGCGCATCGAGCTTGACCCCGCGCGTTTCAAACCCGACTCCCTGAAAGGCCTCGGCGAGTTCTCCCACGTCGAGGTTTTCTTTTACTTCCATCAGCTCGACGACTCGCACATCGTTTACACGACGCGCCACCCGCGCAATCGCCCCGACTGGCCGGAGGTCGGCATCTTCGCCCAGCGCGCGCGGGCGCGTCCAAGCCGCATCGGCTCGACCGTCTGCCGCCTGGTTTCCGTCGAGGGGCTCGCCGTCACCGTCGAGGACCTCGACGCCATCGACGGCACCCCGGTGCTCGACATCAAGCCCTGGATGTCCGTGATGGGCCCGCGCGGCCCGGTGCGCGAGCCGGCCTGGGCGCGCGAACTGATGACCACCTACTGGCGCCCGGCAAAATAGGGCATCCCCATTTCGCGATTGACATCGAATCCAACGAACATGCGCCGACACCTGCTTGTCCTAGTCGCCGCGCTGTGCCTCGGCCTCCCCGCGCTGGCGCAGGACAACTACGAAATCCAGGTCTACGGCTCTGACACCGTCGAGCCCGGCGCGACGATGTTTGAGACCCACACGAATTTCACGCCGACCGGCCATCCAGCGGAGAACGGGCTGCGTCCCACCGACCACGCCTGGCACGAGACCTTCGAAATCACCCACGGCTGGAACGAGTGGTTCGAAACCGGTTTCTATATCTTCACCTACGCGCATTCCGGCTACGGCTGGGAGTATGTCGGTTCGCACATCCGCCCACGCGTGCGCGCCCCGGAGAAATGGCACTGGCCGGTGGGCGTCAGTCTCTCCACCGAGTTCGGCTGGCAGCGCCGCATTATTTCCGTGGATACCTGGACGCTGGAGTTGCGGCCCATCGTGGACAAGAAAATCGGGCCTTGGTACCTGGCGTTCAATCCGACCGTGGGCAAATCATTCGTCGGCGCGAATGCGGACAAGGGTTTCGACTTCTCGCCCAACGTGAAGGTCAGCTATGACCTGACCAAGGAAGTCGCCGTCGGACTGGAGTACTATGGCTCGCTTGGGCCCATCGGCAATTTCGATCCGTTATCCGAGCAGGAGCAGCAGATTTTTCCCACCGTGGATTTGAACCTGTCGCCAAACTGGGAATTCAACGCCGGCGCCGGCGTGGGCACCACGCGCTCCACCGACCGCCTGATTTTGAAGTTAATCATCGGTTATCGCTTCATGAAGAAGAAGTAGTACTGAGTACCGAGTACCGAGTAGCGCGGTACCAGGTACTCGTACTTGAAAGGACCGACATGAAAGCCTTCATCATTGGCATCTTCTTCACGCTTTTCTGCCTTGCCGCCGGCGCCTATGTCTATTTCTCTCGCGGCTACGCGCCCGTCGCCACCTCCGCTCCGGCCATGCCATTCGAAAAGAAGCTCGCCAACATGGCGCTGGAGGCGCACGTCGACAAACTTGCACCGAAGAATGTCCCAATCCAGGCCGACGAGGCCGCCTACACTGCTGGCGCTGCGATCTACAAGATGAACTGCGCCATCTGCCATGGCCTGCCCGGCGCGCCCGAAACCCCCATCGCCAAGGGCGAGTACCCGCACCCGCCACAGCTCTTCAAGGGACACGGCGTCACCGACGATCCTGCCGGCGAAACGTACTGGAAGGTCACCAACGGCATCCGCCTCACCGGCATGCCCGCCTTCAACCAGTCACTGTCGGAAACCCAGATGTGGCAGGTCAGCCTGCTGCTGAAGAACGCCGACAAGCTCCCGCCCCCCGTGCAGCAGGACCTCGGCGGCCCGGTTCAGATGCAGGCTCCGGCGCGTTGATACCCGGCCGCGTTCGGGTCAAGGCGAAATCGCATATTGGGGATTCTGGGTTGCCCGCTCGGCCTCTATAATCGGTTCCACCATGCCCACGACCCTGGACCAACTCGTGGCCGCAGCGCGGCGGAGTGTCGCCTCCAACAAGCCGTTGGCCAACCGCGCCGAGCTCGCCAGGCGCGCTGCCGCGCATGCGCCGCGCGGATTTGCCGCCGCCCTGCGCCGCGTCTCCGCGAAAGGTCCCGCCGTAATCGCCGAGCTGAAGAGAGCTTCGCCCTCGCGCGGCGCTATCCGCGGCAGTTTCCACGTTGCCGGGCTGGCGTCGCAACTGGCCGATGCCGGCGCCGCCGCGCTTTCCGTCCTCACCGAAGAGCAGCACTTCCAGGGTTCCATCGCCTATTTGCGGGAAGCCTCCGCCGCCGCCGATCTGCCCTGCCTGCGCAAGGACTTCATGGTGGACGAGTTCCAGTTGCTGGAATCCCGCGCCAGCAACGCCGACGCCGTTCTCCTGATCGTCGCCGCGCTCACCGACACCGAACTCCGCCGCCTGCACGCCGTCGCCCGCGAGTTCGGGCTCGACGTGCTGGTCGAAGTTCACGATGAGAATGAGCTTGGCCGCGCCCTTGACCTCGGCTGCGACATCATCGGCGTCAACAATCGCGATCTGCGCACCTTCCAGGTGGACTTGAATACGGCCTTGCGCCTCGGCAAGAACATTCCCCCCGGCGTGCTCAAGGTGGCGGAGAGTGGCATCGGGTCCGGCGCCGACATTCGCCGTCTGCGCGACGCCGGCTACGAAGCCTTTCTCGTCGGCGAATCGCTGATGCGCGCCGAATTTCCCGGCGAGGCCCTGAAGGAGCTTATTCGGCGCGGGCGGGAGGCGTTTGAAAACGCGTGAAGCTGGTTAACAAAGAGAACTGTGTTCATCACTTGATGCGCGCCGAGGCATTCTACTTGACGATGCAATTAGTCGGTGGCGATCCAGGGTATTCTGGGGGTGGGGCATACGCAAACGCCATTCCACTGCTCGCCGTGCATGCCGGTATCTCGATCGCCGATGCTCTTCTCGTTTTCCAGCGAGGCAGACGCGGAAGCGACCCGAACATAAAGAAAGCGTACGCGAACTCAAGGGTCTGTGCTCGGAAATGCACGTGGACAATGCTGGCGTGTCGCATTATGCATGGTTGGTTGAAAACAAAACGACCCTCGTGTACGACGATCACCGCACTGACCACGAGCAGCACATTAAGAAAGCGGCGCTCCACGCGGAGCGGTTTGTCAGGTGGGTTTTCAGGACCTTTCCCGATCTTGCGCGGGCCTCGAACTTGGAGCAGCCATGAGAACACGACAGACGACACGACAGCCAGCGCGGACTTCCGGTCGAAGGATGGAGTTGCGGGCACGAGATGCCGTCGCGCGCCTTATGCTACAACGACTCGTTGTGCCCAACATCTACTTCGACGCGCCCTGGCCGTCTCACCCTAGTAAAGTAGACATGCTAGCCATCGATCGGGCGGGTGCGGGAGACGTCCACGTATTCGAGTTCAAGAGTGCGGCGGGTGCAACGCGGACACATTTGCAGCGCGTCCTTGCAACGCCCGGAAACTACCGGTGGCTGGTGGTGGTAAGCCGGCCATACGAAGAACCAACTTCCGTGAGGAAGAGCATGTTAGATGCGCCGCAGGGGATGGGGCGTATCGGAGTCATCGAAGTGGAGCGGGATAGCGCCGACACGCTTGATGCCCGCGTCGCTGTGCCGGCAGAACGGTTCGGTGGATCTTTTTATGACCTCGCGGATCGATTTACCGCCACGACTAAACCGGACTTGGCGCGCTGAAATCGTGAATTGGATAGAGATTCGCGGCACCACCAACCGCCTCGACACGCTCGCCGCCGTGGAAGCGGGTGCCGACGCCGTCGGTTTTGTCTTCGCGCCCGGACCGAAGCCAAAATTGCGGTTTCCAGTCGCTGAGCGGTAATTGCTGACATCCAATCATAAGGAATACCATTGCCGTTACTGGCGAATTTCGCCGTATTCCGAGTAAGAATTCCCGACCGGTTTTCCACAGCCCTAGCCTAACTAATTGCGCCTGCTACCCCGTCCAAGTGGCCCATCAAGTGCATTGTTCCCGCATATGCGGCAACGAGAAGTCCTTTGCATTGACGACGACGATCAGAGTCTGGCGGTCAGAAAGATACTCCTGGAGACGTTCGACTTCCGCGTGAACACAGCCACCAGCGGGCGCGAAGGACTGAAGCTGTTGCGCTCTAGGAAGGTGGATGCTGTCGTGGTGGATTACCAGATGCCGGAGATGGATGGCGGCGAAGTGGCGCGCGCGGTAAAGGGTCTGCGTCCGAAGACGCCGGTGCTGGTGCTGTCGGCGCTGCCGTTATTGCCGCAAGAAGCGCCGCGCGAGTGCATCGACGCGTTTCTCACCAAGGGTGGTCCGACCTGCAGGTTGGTGCATGAGATCGAGCACATGATCGCCGCTGTGCCGGAACCGGCGAAGGAAAGAACGTGTGCGGCGAGGATGATCGGAGCTGTGTCTGGCATGGTGGTGGAGAAGGTGCGCGGGCTGCTGGGCAAATCGGAAGCGCGGCCGCGGCCCAAGCTGGCGCGGGTGCCGGCGAGAAGCAACTAGGGCAGTTTCCAGTTTTCCGGTTCGTTCGGAACGGAGTTCTTGGCCGCGAGCAAAATGGTCGCGGCCTTTTCCTTGGCGTCCACCAGTTCGGAGTTTTTTAGCTTGCCAGCCGCGGATGGATTCCGCGTCTCACCCATAGTACCGGCCCACCACCGCGCCCTGAAAGACTACGGTCGAATCTCGATCGGGGTTCCATCTGGAACCAACCGCCAAATTTCATCGATTTCCGCATCGGTCACGGCAATACAACCGTCGGTCCAGTCGGAAATACGATGGTTGGCGCCCACCCAGGAGTATTGAGGGCCCAGTCCATGGATCATGATGTCGCCACCGGGGTCTGCGCCCGGCGGCCGGAAATGCCGCTTGTCGGCGGTTTCAGGGTACGAAATGTGCAACGCCAAATGATATCGGCTGGCGGGATTGCGGTAATCGATCCTGTAAAGTCCTTCCGGCGTCCTGCGGTCGCCCTGGCGCCGCTTCGGTGCCAAGCCACCACCCCCGAGCGCAACCTCATACGACCTGACCACCCGCTTCCCACTCAGCAACAGCAGTTTATGTTCCTTCTTGCGCACCACGACGCGGTCAACCGTGAGCTGAGCCGAGGCAGCCGTGGTCAACAATAGGATCAACAACAGCCGGCCGAATGTTCGGTCCGCGATCACGAGCCAGAGTATATAGTCAGGAACTACCCTTGGCTCCAGTACCTTTTACCATACACTTTAGTTTCATTTCGGATATGGATAGCCTTTAGCCAGGGCCTTCAGCAGGTCGGCATCGTAGCCGTAGATATCGCGATAGAAATGGACGTCTCCGTTATCGCCTGCGGAAGCGGTGATGTAAACAAACAGCACGGGCAGGGGCTTGGATAGGTTCACTCTCCGGTTGTCGTGCCCATTGTTCATCGCCTGTTGCACTCGTTGCAGAGTCCATTCCGGTTTATCACGCAACACCCAGGCCGCCAATTCGGCCGGCTTTTCCAGGTGAACGCAGCCGTGGCTGACAATCCGTTTCTGGGGAAGAGCGAAATAGAAGTCGCGGGCGGGAATGTCATGGAGATAGACGCTGTAGCGGTTGGGGAAGATGAACTTTACTAGACCCAGGGCGTTGTCGGGACCGGGGCGCTGCCGCACCCGCACACTACCCCTGCGTAGCTCCTGTAAGACTTCACTTGTGACCGTGCCATTGGTGACTACCCGTCCGGTCGGCGCGATGACATCATAATGGTACTTGGAGAGGTAGTTGGGATCTTCCGCGATGGCGGGGATGATTTCATTCTTCTGAATAGCGAGCGGTACATCCCAATAAGGACGAAATACCAGGTATTCCATGTCATCTTCCATCAAAGGCGTACGGGTATTGGTGTAGTCCTCCCCCACGTCCACCCTCATGGTGAGAGCGATCTTCCCCGCTCGGTTGAACGCATAGAGATGGAATCCCGGAATGTTCACCATAATCGGCGGTTGCGGGAAGTGGTTGGGCAGCCAGCGGTAGCGCTCCAGAGCAAGCTGGATTTGCTCGATACGATAACTCAGCGGAACGTTCAACTGCTCCACGGTTTCTTTGTCCAGGTATCCGGTTGCGGGGAGGCCATGACGTTGCTGAAAGTGCCGCACGGCTTGCTCCAAGGAAGGATCGTAGGGAAACGAGCTCGCGGCAGCCACGGAGTAGTCATCGGGGAGATCGCCGAGCCGGCGAAGCAATCGGGTCAAGCGGATATACCCAGGGTAAGGTGGCGCGGGGTATCCCATGTCCGTCGCCAGAGGCAACTTTTCCCCGTCGTCCTCTTTTGCCAGCCGCACATAGGTCAGAAGCGCCTTGCGCAAGTCGTGGTAGCCAACAAGAGTCGGCTCGATCGCTGACAATTCGGATTTCAAATCCTTTCCGTCTGCCAGGCGCTGCTGGACAAACATGGGAAGGTCCAGTCCCTTCGCGCCTGCGTCGACCCCAAATTTGAGATGCCGCGGGTTAATCCTTCCTACCCGAAGGTCTGAGACATAGCGCAAGGCGCAAACGGTCAGGGCCGCGTCGATACGCACCCCGTCGGACGGTGAATGCTGGCGTTGCAGACGCATCAGCCGTTCGGTCCAGCGAGAAGAGTCGTAATCCTCGGCACGGAGGCCCTCGCTTTCCGCTTGCTGCAGAATGTCGATCATCAGCAAGGCTTGGGGCGTGGGATTTCCGTCACGGAACCAGGCTGGCGCATAGTGCGAGCGTGAATAAAACTTCTCCACCTCGGCGCGGTAGTCGGAAAAATCTGGCCAGCGGAGGTCGTCGATCCGGCCGGCTCGAATCAGACCGCGCAAAGTTGCTTGTGGGCTCTTCAGCGTCTCGGGGGCGCTCGCATTCACTTGCCCACCTCTAAACCAGCCGCTGTTCTTTTGCGCGCTAATGGGAAGGGCCAGGGTCAGTAGCAAGAACAGCACCGAGACAGTGCGGCACTTCACGTCCCCGCGGTTCATGTTCGCGTCCTAATCAGCTTCGCCGCTTGGCGCGCCGATGCAGAAGCATCTCCCGGTTCTGCACCCCAAGCGCGGCGGGATTGATCGAAGTAGAGCAGCACGGCGCAAAGGGCTGAGCCGAGCAACAGGGCAATCCCGAGTTCCGCTTGCTTCAGGATCACTTTTCCCAGTCCAAACAGCGCGAGATAAACCATGGCGCAGCCGAGCAGCCAGGCGATGAGGTTGCGGCCGAGGTCACGGTTGGCAGCGACGTCGGGCGTGAGGCGCGCGATCGGCTGCCAGCCGCGCACGTCGGGGCGCGTTTTGCGGTAGAAGGAAACCAGGACCGGCTCGGGCTCCGGCTTGGTCAGGAAAGTGACCGCGATCCACGCGATAGTTGTGATGATGGTGGTGGTGAGCGCGGACTTGGCGAACACGACCGGACCGCTGCCGGTGAACGGCGTTCCGCTGCCGGCAAGGCGCAGCCAGAGGCCTTGCCAGTGCAGCAGCAGGCTGACGACCAGCGAAGTCGCCATGGCGGAAATTTCGCTCCAGGCGTTGATCCGCCACCAGTACCAGCGCAGCAGGTAAACCAGTCCGGTGCCGGCGCCGATTTCGAGCACCACCTGCCAGCCCCCGCCGATGGAGGTCAACTGCACGGATATCCACGCGGAGGCGATTACCAGCAGCACCGTGGCGAGCCGCGAGGCAACGACGTAATGTCGCTCCGAGGCGTTGCGCTGGATGAAGCGGCGGTAAAAATCGGCAACCAGGTACGAAGCGCCCCAGTTGAGCTGCGTGGCGACGGTGGACATGAACGCCGCCAGAAATCCCGCGATCGCAATGCCGCGGAAGGCGTGCGGCAGATGCTGGTTGAGCACCATCATGTAGCCCTTCTCGGGTTCGGCAAGGCCGGGGTAAAGAACGACGACCGCGAGGCCAGTGACGATCCATGGCCAAGGACGCACGGCGTAATGCGCGACGTTGAACCAGAGAACGGAGAGCAGTCCGTGGCGCTCGTCCTTGGCGCTGAAGATGCGTTGCGCGATGTAGCCGCCGCCGCCGGGTTCGGCGCCGGGATACCAGAAGGCCCACCATTGCAGCGCGATGTTCACCAGGAAGGTGATGACCGGGTACATCCAAATGATTTCGGCGGTCAGGCCGCGGGAAAAATCGGGGAAGAGGGCGAGCGGATTGGCGGAATTTGATGTGCTGCGCTGCATGGCGGCGAGGCGGGCGAGCATGACGTCCATGCCGCCGATGGCGCGCACGGCGTAGACGGCGACGGCGATCACGATGGTCATCTTCAGGACGAACTGGAAGAGGTCGGTCCAGAGCACGCCCCAGAGGCCGCCGAGCGCGACGTAGAGTCCGGTAAACGGAATGAGGAAGAGGACGCAGATGGCGAGCGCGGCGCCGTCGGGTCCGGACCAAAGCGAGCCCAGGGGAGTAAGCGCGCGGCTCACCGAGTTCAGCATGGGCGTGCCGCCCAGGGTGACGCTGACGATGGAGGTCATCGCCTTGGTGACCCAGCCCAGGATGATGCAGTTCATCAGCAGGCCGAGATAGAGCGCGCGAAATCCGCGGAGGAAGGCTGCCGGGCGTCCACTGTAGCGCATCTCGGCGAATTGCACGTCGGTGAGCAGGCCGGAGCGCCGCCACAGCCGGGCGAAGAGGAAGACGGTCATCATCCCCGACAGCAGAAAGCTCCACCACAGCCAGTTGCCGCTGATGCCCTGGCGGTACACCAGGCCGGTGACCACCAGTGGGGTGTCGGCGGCGAAGGTCGTAGCGACCATGGAGGTGCCGGCCAGCCACCAGTTCACATTGCGGCCGGAGACGAAGTAGTCGTCGAGGCTGCGGGCGGAGCGCCGGCGGAAGTAGAGACCGAGCGCGAGCGTGATGCCGAGGTAGGCGAG
>JAIQFM010000304.1 GCA_020073285.1 Terriglobia bacterium
GAATGATGATCTCGCCCCGGTCGTCCAGCAGCACGTACTTGTGGATGACGCAGTTGTCCTCGATGGTCAGGTTGTACCCGAACGAGATCTCCACCCCGTGGAAAATCTTGACGTTCTTGCCCAAGTGCTTGAGTACATGCGAGGCAATCATGTAGCGCATGCGGAAGCCGAGCCAGTGGTTCAGCCCCAGCGGCGAGCGGTCGAACATCATCCACAACCAGATCAGCGGCTTGCGCTCGTTATATTTCGCGGTGTCCATGTCGCCGTAGTATTCGGGCTCGAGCGTGGCATTCCGCGGGTCAAAGGAGTGCAATTGCGCCAGTTGCACGGGCGAGTGCCGGTCTGTATCCGGTGCTTCATACTTCCGCCCGGTGTAGATCTCGTGCAGCGTGTCGCGCACGATCACGCTGCGGCGCTCAACGTCGCGGTCGGCGAAGTCGCGGTGCAGGCGCTCAATCCAGCCGAGGTACGCCTTCTCGGCTTCGTGGGTGGGCGTCAGATTGCGGTACTCGAAACGCTGCATAGCGATTGGATGTCCTTAGCGCATGAAAGCCGCAGGCTAATCCAGAGAGTGTAAACGCGACCGGCCTCCGACCGCTACTTTTGCGTGAGGATGAGCTGGTGATCGCCGATAGTGGCGGTATCGATCCGGTCCGGCAGCGCGAATACGCTGTCCATGCCGACCTCGGGATGCTTGGGACGGACATAGCGGTCGAGGAAGTACTGCAACGCCATGCGCGGGACGTTAACGCCGTCAATGTCAATGGAATCAATGTGCACGTGTCCCTGGCGGCCGCTGCCCGAAGCATGCGCCACCGCGTGCACGTCGTGAATGCCGCTGAACAGCGACAGCAGGGGATTCGACGATCTCGAATGAGCTGTGATGGCGTCGAAATCCACCCGCGCCGCAGCGTTGGCCACGCCGTTTTGCCCGGTGAAGCGCACCGCGCGTACGCCGGTGGGAAGCTGCACGCGGCCGGACGCCAGGTAGGCATTGATCTCGCGCTCCGTGAGCATCGTCGGGCGCTGGTCGGGCGGATTGCGGCGCGCATTCTCCTCGATGTGCCGGAACTTGGCCTCGGCACTGGCGGCCGCGGCGTTGTACATCGCCTGGGTCGACGACGCCGGCGGTCGTTGCTGAGCATTCGCGAAGGTGATCAACAACACGGCGATGGTGCCCCACATCTGCCCGGTTTTGGCAGATGTGGGTAGGGCGAGACTGGGGATCTTCATGGCTTTATCGCGGCCGCCTGCGTGGTCGGCAGCACGGCGGGCGCCACCTGCGGGTTTTCGACGGTGCCGGTGATGTCAAAGCCCTCCGTCTTGCCGCGCATCAGCCTGAGGCCGAGTTGCCGGTCGAAAGAAGCGGTTCCGCTCACTACATAGATGCCGCCGGGAGTCTCCATTTTGCTTGGCATAAACGTGAGTTGGCCGGCGGCAACGGCCAGTTCGCCATGAAATTGGCGGATTTGCAGCGGCGGCGGCGAACCATTCAGTGCGACATGCGCCAGGCTGCCATCGCGCCAATCGAAGAGCAGGGAGCCGCCGGCCGAGACGCGAAGCTGCGCCGCGTCCCACCCCGAGGCGGTAATCCTGTAGGTTGCATTGGCCTTGCCGGTCGCCCAGGCGTCGCGCATGAGCGCCGCGACGGCTGCCATGGATGCCTGCTGCAGCGAGCCATGGATGGTGTACGCCGGCTCCGCGCCGGTGAAGTCGCCGCGGAACTCGCCCGTGGCCGAACCGCCAAGCACCTCGGCCCGCAGGTGGGTGACCGTCAGCACGCCCGCCTCGAGCCGCACGTTGCCGCTGGCGCGCTTTGCCACCAGGGTCTTCACCTCCAGGCGTGCCGCCGCAACGGTGCCGGCGGCGCTCAGCTTAGGGAGCATGGAGGGCTGCGGGTTCGCCCTCAGGATGTCGTACCACGGCCGCTTGTGTGCGCGCGGATTCATCACGGAATTTAGCTCGTCGGTGGACAACCGGTCGGCGCGCAACTGGAACGCGATGGGACAGGGATTCGTCGGGCAATCTTTCGCCACCCGCATCGATCCGGTGAAACTCAGGTGCGTGCCGGAAAAGCTGGCCGCCAAGTCGTCAATGGCGGCCGCATCGGGCGCGAGATGCAGCGCCGCAGTCGTAATTTGCAATGGAGCTGCGATGCCGGGAATCGTCGCCGTTACCGAATGCAAGTGCAGGTTGCCGGTCACCACCGGTGCGGCGAATCCCGTCCAGTTGCCGGCGACGTGGAGGTCGGTCGTGACCAGGCCCGTCATGGCCGCTTGCGGCGCGCGTACGCCGAAGGCATGCGCCAGTTCCAGCAGGCGGTTGATGCGCGTGTCGCCCTGCAGATCGATGCTGTAGGCATCGTGGCCCAACCATGCCTGCACCTTGGCCGGCGTGTCGCCGCCAAGATCCAGCGGAAACTGGCTGACGCGGAGCATCGCAATGGGCGGCAGACTTGGCGTACTGCGCCTGCCGAGCGGCAGTGGCGGAACGCCCAGCACCAACTCAACCCGGCCCAGCTCCAACGGCGCGCTCATCAACTTTGAACTCAAGCGCACGCCCGAAGTCGTACCGGTTCCCGTCCAGGCATTCGGCCGCAGATCAAACACGGTGTTCACCGAACCGCTGGCCTGCAAGTCGTCGGGCAGGTCTTTCTTCATGCGCCGGGAGAGGGCGAGCAAGCTCGCGGCAGGCAGGTCCTTGGCGGTCACCGACAACGCATAGCCCCGCACCGGCAGAATGCCATCCACCCTACCGAGTACAACCACCGCCCCGCCACCGACCGGCGCCTGACAGACGACGCCGGTGAATAGCTGCGTGCTGGTGCTGAATGCTCCGGTGCAGTGCGCCGCCAGCCGCAGCGAGCCGCTGGTAGCGATGTCATAACGGCGAAAATCATCTACCGCGGCGTCGCCGGCGATGTTCAACGCGGCCGGCGTGCCGCGCAGCGTGGCGGACACTTTCACGCTTCCGCGCCAGCCGCGATCACGGCCGTAGAGCAGCGTCGTGAGCTGGCCCAGTTGCGCGCCATCGAGCGCCACCCGCAGGTCCAGCGGCGTATCGGTCAAGGTCGAGCCACGCTGGATGCTTCCGGAAATCCTGACGCTGCCGGTATCGCCGAGGTTGGCGTCGGTCCGCATGGGACGCGCCGTCA
>JAIQFM010000305.1 GCA_020073285.1 Terriglobia bacterium
TGCGACCTGCTCGCGCCCATTGTCCAACGCGCCGCCGAGTTGTGCGGCGTGACACATGGCGAGGATGCCAGGGTGGACACCAGCCTGCGCATTGCCGCCGACCACGCCCGCGCCGCGGCGTTCCTGATCCATGACGGCGTCGTGCCCGCGAACGAAGGACGCGGCTACGTGCTGCGCAAGATCATCCGCCGCGCCATCCGGCATGGACGACTGCTCGGACAAAGCAGGCCGTTCCTATTCCAGATGGTCTTCGCCGTCCGCGACCGGATGAAGGACGCCTACCCCGAGCTGCTCGATTCCGCCGAGCGGGTGGCCAAAGTGGTCGAGACGGAGGAGACGCGCTTCGCGCACACGCTGGAATTGGGCCTCAAGCGCCTCGAAGACGACTTGGCGCCGCTGGTATCCGCCAAGCAGGCGAATCCGCAAGCGCGGGCGATGTATTCCGGCGAGAAGGCATTCAAGCTGTACGACACCTTTGGCCTGCCGCTGGATTTCATCATTGATGCTTGCCGCGACGTCGGCATTCAGTTTGACCAGGACGGCTTCGACCGTGCGATGGCAGAGCAACGAACGCGCGCGCAGGCATCGTGGAAAGGCGGCGCCAAGCAGACCGCGAATCCGGTTTATCAGCAGCTTCCGCACAGCTCCTTCGAGGGCTACCGCCAGACTGAATCCAGCGGCTGCGAGGTGCTGGCGCTGGTCCGTCACGGACAGGGCGTGCAGGAACTCAAGAAAGGCGAGCAGGGCGAGGTGATCCTCGACCACACGCCGTTCTACGCCGAATCGGGCGGCCAAGTCGCCGATCGCGGCTGGCTGTACTCGCCCGGGCGCGGCATGGTGGTCGCCGAGGTCGAGGGCTGCTATTACCCGGTGCAGGGTGTCAGAGCGCACCAGGTGGTGGCGCGCGAGGATATTCGCGTCGGCGATCGCGTGGATGCGGTAGTGGACGCGGAAAAACGCTGGGCCACCATGCGCCATCACACCGCGACGCACCTGCTGCACGCCGGGCTGCGCCAGGTGCTGGGCCCGCACGTTAAACAGGCCGGCTCACTGGTATCGCCGGGGCGGCTGCGCTTCGACTTCTCCCATTTCGTCGGCGTGGAAGACGAGGAGTTGCAGGACATCGAGGACATCGTCAACAAGGAAGTCCTGCGCAACCAGCGGGTGGAAGTGATCGAGGACGTGCCGATTGACGTTGCCGTCAACGAGTACAAGGCGATGGCGCTGTTCGGCGAGAAGTACGGCGATAAGGTGCGGGTGATCAAGGTCGGCGATTTCTCCACCGAGCTTTGCGGCGGCACCCACACCGCGGCGACGGGCGAAATCGGGCTGATCAAAATACTCGATGAGGGCAGCGTCTCCTCGGGGGTGCGGCGGCTGGAGGCGGTTGCGGGCGAGAGTTCGCTGCGGCACTTCCGCGCCGACCATGAACTGGAGCATGTGGCGCGCACACTGGTGCGCTCGGATGAAGGATCGCTGGCCACCGCGCTGCGCCACGAGATTAACGCCCGCGATGAAGAGATCAAGAAACTGCGCAAGGAGTTGGAACAGGCGCGAATTAAGTCGGCGTCGGCGACCACCGCTTCCATCGAGGACAAGGTCCGCGTGGTGAACGGGGTGAAAGTGCTGGCGCATCGCGTGGACAACCTGGAGCGCGCACAGCTTCGCACCCTGGTGGACAACCTGCGTCAGAAGCTCGGTTCCGGCGTAGTGGTGGTGGGCTCGGCGTCCGACGGGACAGTGTCGCTGGTGGCCGGCGTCACCAAGGACCTGACCGCGCGCGTGCAGGCCGGCAAAGTGATCGGCCCGGTGGCGGAGCGCGTGGGCGGCAAAGGCGGCGGACGGCCGGATCTGGCCGAAGCCGGCGGGAAAGATGCGGCGGCGCTGGACGAAGCGCTGAGCAGCGTTTACGGAGTGGTCGAGTCCCTTCTCAAGTAGCCACTGATCAATGCAAATGGTGTTGGAGCGCGCTCCCCCTCGGCGCGGGCATTCGGTGAATCTATGGGCGATTCCCAGAATGCGCCAAGTGCCGCCGTGGGAGACGGGCGTCCTTTCGTTACTTGCGGGCCGGTGGGGCTCACATTCTTGCCGGTTTTGCCGGTATTTTCCCGCTAGTCACCCCCCTGATTCCCGCCTAACAACGGATTGAACGGCAGGGTTGCGCGTGTCATAATCGCGGCACTCTGGATGATTTTCTCCGCCGGGCGCAGGGCGTCGCCGCGCGCAAGCGTGTGCCGGCGACCGTGGTGGGTGTAGCGCGAAGGAGTTTGCATCTGCAACTCCCGCGCGGAGGACGAAATGCCTGAACACCTGCACCAGCCCGTACAGCGGCGCTTCACGCTGCTGCTGGCCGCCATGGCAATGAGCCTGACGGTTCTGCCTGCCTACTCCTCGCCAACTTCGGACGAAACTGCGTCGCCTGCGAAAACCGCGGCAATGCAGGAGGGCAACATCATCGCAGTCCAGGAACATGGGCGCAAAGTGTACGTGAACAACGAAACGCCGGCGGCGCCGGCAGCGAGGCCGCGTGCCAGTTCCCGCCGCAGCGTGCTGGTGTACTGGAGCAACACCGAGCACCGGTGGAAACCGGTGCCGGCGCCGAGTCCCGCCGCCATGCGGGCGGCGCGCAATGCCGCTGCCGAAGTCCAGGGCTACGTCGCCGCGCAGCCGCGAACTTCCGGCGCTTCCACCGGCGTTGCCAACCCCAACTACGCGACGTTGGCACGCGGTTACCGCGTCAGCGCCGCCGAGATTGATTCCGCGATTGACCAGGCGGCGTCGAAGCACGGTGTCGACGCCAACCTGGTGCGCGCTCTCGTCAAGGTGGAATCGAATTTCAACCCCAACGCCGTTTCCAACAAGGGGGCGATGGGCCTGATGCAACTGATGCCGCGCACCGCCAGCGGCCTGCGCGTGAGCAATCCGTTCGACCCGCAGCAGAACGTGGATGCCGGTGTCCGCCACCTGAGGCAACTGCTCAACAATTTCGGAGGCGACGTGCGGCTGTCGCTGGCGGCGTACAACGCCGGCGCAGGCGCGGTGAAGCGCAACGGCGGCGTGCCGCGCTATGCCGAGACGCAGAATTACGTCAAGCGCATCACCGATCTGTACTGGAACAAGAATGGAAACGTGTTC
>JAIQFM010000103.1 GCA_020073285.1 Terriglobia bacterium
TTCATCATGCGCCACGGGCTCATGCCGGTGCCGCCGCCGGCGCCGTCCACGGTGAGCAGATCGAGCTCGCAGATGGAGGCGTACTTGACGGCGCGCGCGGTGTCCTCGGGACGGTACGCGCCGGTCTTCAGCGTGATGCGCTTGGCGCCGCACTTGCGCAGCTCCTCGACCCGCTTCACGAAGCCGTCCAGCGTGACCATGCCGACCCGCGAGTGGCGCTCGAACTCGTGGAAAGCCCCGCGCTTGAACGCCTCAACGACGCCGGCGTCGGATGGGTCGGGCAGCACGATGTAGCCGCGCTTCTGCAACTCCTGCGCCTTGTTGAGGTCGCGGATCTTGACCTCGCCGCCGATGTCCTTGGCGCCCTGGCCCCACTTCAGCTCGACCGATTCGACGCCCAGGTTCTTGATGGCGTATTCCTGCACCCCGAGCATGGTGTCCTCGACGTTGGCCTGCAGGATGACCTCGCCATAGCCGTCAAGCTGCCAGTCGCGATAGCAGTCCAGCCGCCACTTGAGTTCGGGCGCGGAGATGACCTTGCCGTTGGCGAACTGCGAGTTCATGTCCATGCCGGTGACGTTTTCGCCGATGGCCATGGGCACGCCGCTGATCGCCAGCCCGGCCGCGTATTCCGGCCAGTTATTCTTGGCAACGTTCGTGGACCCCATGGCGGCGCCGATCAATGGCATCTTGCACTTGATCCCGTTCTTCTTGTCGGCTCCGATGGTCACTTCCAGGTTGACGTTGGGGAACAGGGCCTTGTTGCTGTCGGGTTCGACACCCCACGCCCCAGCGCAACGCCCGAGGATGGTGAAATGCGACAGGTCGACCGGGTAATCCTTCTGCGAGGCGGTGGTGATGATGCCGAACGGCTGCGGGTAGATCATCTCCGGGCCGCGGTAGGCCGACTTGCCGATCTCGCACATCCCGATGCACCCATCGATGCAGGTGGTGCACATTCCGCTGAACGGGCTGACCGAGCCCTCGGTGCGGTTCTTGGTCAGCGTGGCCGCGGAAGCGTTGAGGCGTGTAAATGTCATCGTGATCTCCTAAGAGCTAGAAGCTAAGAGCTAAGAGTTTTCTTCAGTTTCTTGATTGGGATCTCACTGCGAATCGGTCCCGTCAACTCGCAGGCGTGGCACGGTTCCAGGAAGCACATGGCGTCGTCGTAGCTTTGGAAGCAGACAGGCGCAAAATTCAAGCATCCGCTGCACAGCGCGGTGGTGGCCGTCGAGGCCTGGCACCGCAGCTCGCATACGGGGCAGACGTAGAGACAGGCGCCGCACTGGCGGCACTTTTCGCTGGTGATGTCGAAGGGCCGCGAGACGCGCCGATCGTGGCCGCGTCCGGAGAACCCGATCGCGCCGGCCATCATCTGTTGCTCGCAGATGCGTACGCACAGCCCGCACTGGATGCAGTGCTCGTTGTGCGTGTCGTAGCGCACCCGGCGCACGCCGTACTCGCTGGCCAGGTCTTGAATCGTCTTAGACTGCGGGCAGGTAGCGACGTACAGCTCCAGTAGCAGCTTGCGCGCGCGCTGCACCGTGTTGGAATTGGTGCGGACGTCCATGCCGTCCTGCGCCGGCAGCGTGCAGGCGCTCAATAGGCGGGTGCGCCCATTAGCCGCCATGCTGACTTCCACCACGCACAGCCGGCAAGCGCCGATATCGCGCAGGCCGTCGTCGTGGCACAGCGTCGGAATAGGAAGGCCGAGGAAGCGGATGGCCTCCAGCACGGTGGTGCCGGGTTCCACTTCCACCGAAATGCCGTTGATCCTCAGCTTCGGCACGTTATAGCTCCTAAGAAACCAGCACGGCTTTGGGTTTGCAGACTTCCATGCACGCGCCGCACTTGGTGCACTTGGCCTGGTCGATCTTGTGCGCGCGGTCCTTCTCGCCCAGGATCGCGGTGCCGGCGCATACCTTGACGCAGGCGCCGCAGCCGTCGCACACCGTGGGATTGATTTCGTACACGATCAGCTTCTTGCACACCTTCGCCGGGCAGACCTCGTCGCGGATATGCGCCAGGTACTCGCTGCGGAAGTAGCGCAGGGTGGTCAGCACGGGGTTGGCGGCGGTCTGGCCCAGACCACAGAGCGAGGTCTCCTTCATCAGCCAGCCCAGGTCTTGCAGGGTATCGAGGTCCTCTTCCTTGCCACGGCCCTCGCAGATGCGGGTCAGGATGGCCTTCATCTCCTGCGTGCCCTGGCGGCAGGGGAAGCACTGGCCGCAGGACTCTTCCTCCAGAAACTCCATGAAGTAGCGGGCGACGTCCACCATGCAGGTGGAGTCGTCCATCACCACCATGCCGCCGGAACCCATCATGCTGCCGGCCTTGGTGAGCTGCTCGTAGTCAATCGGCAGGTCAATCAGGTCGGCTGGGATGCATCCGCCGGAGGGGCCGCCGATCTGCACCGCCTTCAGCGAGCGCCCGTTGGGTATACCGCCGCCGATGTCGTAGATCATCTCGTGCAGCGTGATTCCCATCGGCACTTCCACCAGGCCGGTGTTGTTGATCTTGCCCACCAGCGAGAACACCATCGTGCCCTTGCTTTTTTCCGTGCCGATGGCGGAGTACCACTCATGACCGCGGTTGACGATGTGGCCCACCGACGCCCACGTCTTCACGTTGTTAATCACCGTGGGCTTGCCGAACAAGCCTTTCTCAACCGGATACGGCGGACGCGGGTGAGGCTCGCCAACTCGCCCCTCGATGGATGCAATCAGCGCGGTTTCCTCGCCGCAGACGAATGCCCCCGCGCCTTGCACCAGCCGGATACGGAAGTTCAGCCCAGTACCGAGAATGTTGTCGCCCAGCAGGCCCAGTTCTTCCGCCTGCTGAAGGGCGACATGCAAGTGCTTTACCGCCAGCGGATATTCGGCGCGGACGTAAACAAACCCTTGCTTTGCCCCCAGCGCGAAAGCGCCGATGATCATGCCCTCGATCACGCTGTGGGGATTGCCTTCCAGCAGCGAGCGGTCCATGAACGCGCCGGGATCGCCTTCGTCGGCGTTGCAGATGATGTAGCGCTCAATCTCGCCGTGGCCGTTGGGTTTGCCATTGGCGCGGCACAGGCTCCACTTCACGCCGGTGGGGAAGCCGGCGCCGCCGCGTCCGCGCAGGCCGGACTTGGTAACGGTCTCCACTACGCCTTCCGGCGTCATCCCGCCGAGCACCTTCGCCACCGACGCATAGCCGCCGACGCGCAGGTAATCGGTGATCTGCTTGGGATCGATCCGGCCGTTGTTGGCGAAGAGCACCCGCGTCTGACGGGCGTAGAAGGGGACTTCCTCTTCCGTCAGGCACTTCTTGCCGCTGACCGGATCCTTGTAGAGGAGTTTTTCGACGGGCTTGTGGCCGTTGCAGACGCTGGCGACGACCTCCGCCGCGCTGCTGGCCGTGACCCTGTTATAGAAAGTTCCCTCGGGCCAGACCAGCATGACCGGGCCGCGCTCGCAGAAGCCGTGGCAGCCGGTGCTCTTGACGTCGATCTGATCCTTCATGCCTGCTTTTTCTACGGCCTTGCGTAGCGCAGTCAGCAGGTCTTCGGCGCCTGCAGCGCTGCAACCGCTGCCGGCACAGACCGTCAGGCAGGGCCGCTGCGCATCGCTGCCGGCGACACACTCGGCGCGCAGTTTCTCCAGTTCCGGGATTGAATTCAGCCTTGGCATGTCATGTCCTCGCAACTACTGCGCAGCCGGCTTGCTGTAGTACTTCTTCAGCATGCCTTTCACCTTCGCCTGGCTCATGTTGGGGTGAGTGCTGTCGTTGACGCGCACCACCGGCGCCAAGCCGCAACAGCCGACGCAACGGACGGTGCGGACGGTGAACTCCATGTCCGGAGTCGTGCCCGGCGCCGGCAGCTTCAGGTCGGTGAGCAACCGGTCCAGCACTTTGGGCGCGCCGCGCACATGACAGGCGGTGCCCAAACACACTTGCACCAGGTTGCGGCCCACCGGCTCCAGGCTGAAGCAGTTGTAGAAGGTCGCCACGTGGTAGACCTCGGGCAGCGGCACGTCCAATTTCTGCGCCACCTGCCGGAGCATCGCTTGCGGCAAGTACCTGTACTGATTCTGGATTTCCTGCAGGATGGGAATTAGGCTGGAACGCGTCTGGTCAAATTGGGCCAAAATTTCTGGGATGACTTCAGTCTCCGTCGCCATAGGTTTCTCTCAGCGTTACACCAGCACCCTCACTTGCGCCCCGGACGCCCTGTGCGCCGGGGAATCGGTCATTCCTTGGGACTGCGCCGCCACAAAAAGTGGGTGCAGTTCCAGACGTTAACGTGCTGCTTGAAATCCGGCTGGGAGGCGTGCATAGCCTCCGGCTCGGCGGCTTTCTCGTCGGCGACGATGAAATTCTCGACGTAGCTGGCGAGCTTATGGCCGAGGTCCCTCTCGTTCAGCCGCTCCATCAAATCTTCTTTGGGTAGTTCCCCGCGACCTTCACACAGCGGGCACTTGAGCAGGTGATACTTCTGGCCTTTCGGCTCATCACTCATCGGGTCCCTCGCGGCGCGTGCGCCGGTCCGCTTAACAGGCGATTACAGCCCCAGGCGGGCGAATTGGCAGTGAGGTCTGTCACCTGTTTATGTGATATCGCCAATCGCTTTTTTCGATAGCTTGCAATACGTCGGCCCGAAACGGGAGGCAATCACAGGGAGAGGCGATGGGCGAAAGCTAGCGTGGAACAGCGCTTCAAGTCTTTGCGAGAACTGATCAGGCATGATTACCGGTGATACAAAACCGCGGCGTCACAGCCCCAGCGGGGCGATTGAAAGCCCGCCGCTTCAGCGGCGGGGCATCGTGGGAAAAATCTTAGAGTGCCGTGGGCACGACTGAAGTTCTCACACAGACCTCTTCAGCTCTGCTGTTGTCCTCAGCGATGACTTGGGCTTTTGGCCCCTGCGGTGCGTACCTCAGCGCCCGAAGCCGTCGCCGACCGAAAAAACGCAGTAACCTTGATGTGTGCACCACGCCGCTCCGCATGACTGAACTGGGCATCGCCATCACGTTCATCACCGCATCGGTCCTCGCAGTTGCATTCCTGCGTCACCGGCGTTCCCCATTGCCGGTACGAGGCTGGATCGGGCTGGCGCTATTGGCGACGGCGGAAGCCCTGATGTTCCGCCACGTTTGGCCCGTCAACGTCTACTTCACACCGATTGCCTGGACCGCGTATTTGCTGCTCGCCGATTCGATGGTCGAGGCCATCACCGGACGCTCGCGCATGAAGGATTCTCTGCGCCGATTCCTGCTATGCGCGCTGCTTTCCATTCCGCTATGGCTCATCTTCGAGGCCTACAACCTGCGGCTTGCCAACTGGACTTACGTCGGAGTACCGCGGAGCTGGGCGGGCGCGCTGCTGGGCTACGGATGGTCGTTCGCGACCATCACGCCGGGGATTCTGGAGACCGCCGACCTGATCGCGGCGTTCGGCTGGTTCAAGCCGTCGCGGCCGCTGAGGTCTTCCGCCGGCGCCGAGCGCGCCACGGTCGTATTCGGCGCCGCATGTCTGCTGTTGCCGCTGATTCTTCCGCGGCATGTGGCGGCATACTTGTTCGCGCTGGTCTGGGTGGGATTCGCTTTCCTGCTCGACCCCATCAATCACCGCCTCGGCTTGCCATCGCTCCTGGGCGATCTTGCCGACGGAAGGCGCAGCCGTTTCTACTCACTGTTGCTTTCCGGTTGGGTCTGCGGCTGGCTGTGGGAATTCTGGAATAACTGGGCTGCCGCCAAATGGCATTACATCTTCCCCATGTTTCAGGGGTGGAAGGTTTTCGAGATGCCGGCGCCGGGATTCCTCGGATTCCTGCCGTTCGCGTTGGAGTGCTTCGTGATGTACGTGACCGCGACAGCATTGTTGGGGGCGCGCGAGCGTGCTGCCGCGCACCCAGGAGCTAAGAGCTAGGGCAGTTCCACAGTTGACGTACCCTGATCTCGGTGTTTCCTCGCTCGGCTACACCAATTCTGAAACTGCTCTAAGAGCTAAGCGATACCCGGGAAATAGCACATGGGCGTGTCCTTCGACGTGCGCAATCCGGGCCTCATCTCGAACAGCGCGGGAATGCAGTTCACGGTAATGGCCGCGGTCGCCAGGTCGCCATGCGTTCCGCCGGGCACGGTGAGGGTCAGGTCAGGCGTGCCCGTGATGCTGACCGTGTCCACCGAATCGGGCGCGCCCAGATACATCTCCAGCTTCAGGTCCACGTTCACCTTGCCCGCCGCGGAGAATCCGTGCGCCACCTGCCGCACGCCCACCACTTTACCGGCGGGCACGTCGAAGTAGTCAGTCTTGACGCGCTCTTTGGCAATCACCGGTTCGATGACCTCTTCGATCTTCGCGACCTCCAGCCCCAGCCCGTCGGCGACCATGCCCACCGACTCGGGCAGCCCGTGGTGCTTGATCACACCCGCCTTCACCTGCGCGTGGAATTCTTCCACCGTCATCCCCGAGCCGATCTTCGCCTGCAAGGGCTGGCGCCGCTGGCTGGCATTCACGATGCGATGACCGCTGGCGTGCGTCACGTTTTGGCAGGCGGCGGCGAGTGTCAGGATCAGCTTGTCGAGCACGAAGCCGGGATTGACGCCGGTGCCGAGCAGCACGACCTTGTGTTCGCGCGCGACCTCGTCAAGTTGCTGGCTGAGCTCGGGGTGCTTGCGGAACGGGTACGACAGTTCCTCGCAGGTGGAGACCACGTGCAGCCCGGCATTGAGGCAGTCAGTGAGCTGGCCGGAGACCGACTTCAGGTGGGACAACGTGGTATGCACCACCACGTCGGCGCCGGCGCGCAGCACGGCGTTTGCGTCGGAGCTGATCTTGACGCCGAGCTCGCGCCCCGCGTTGGCTACCGTGCCCAAGTCCCTGCCGACTTTCTTCGGATCAACGTCGATGGCGCCGACGATCTGGATGGCCGGTTTGCTCAGCATCAGGCGCACCATGCCCGCGCCGATTGGCCCTACGCCGTACTGGATTACGCGAATCTTGCCCATGAATGCTTGGCCTCTCCTTTTGAATGACCACTGGTTGTTAGTGAAGTCCCGTTTGTCTGTCGGTCTATCGGTCGCTCGGTCATTAAATCGCTCAGTACGAGCCGATGGACCGATTGACCGACAGACCGACAGACCGACAGACCGACAGACCTTGGAATGAAAACTCGTAATCGTACCGCATCCGAACCGCCACCGCGCAATTACACTCACGCGATGGTGCCCCACATCTGCCCGGTTTTGGCGGATGTGGGTCTTCACAGTCTGCGTGAGAACTAGTCTGGCAAGATTGCCGGTAGTACGTAGCCGCGGCATCGCAGCCCCAGCGGGGCGATTGAGAATAGCCCGCCACTTCAGTGGCGGGGCATAGTGGGAAAGATCTCTCAGTGCCGTAGGCACGACTGAAGTTCTCACGCACACACCTCAGCCCCGGTTACAGTAACGGCGGAATCGCTTTAATGGGACGATCCTGCTGAAACCGAAACTGAAACCGGAACTGAAACTGAAACTTTCTTACAAAACATTCTTGAACGATTGCCAGCCACGCCCGTCTTCCCTGATGAGAGCGGGCATGAGCTGGGCAGGGCAGGTCACGTTGGACGACGTGGGCGCGGTCGCGGACGCTGTGGTGGACCATGTCGAGCGCATCGTCCGGCAGCACGCGCGCTTCGTTTTCGGCGTCGCGTACTCGGTGCTGCGCAACCGCGAAGACGCCGAGGACGCCGCCCAGGAAACGTTCCTGCGGCTCTTGCGGCAACGCAATCTCGCCGATATTCGTGACATCCGGTTGTGGCTGGCGCGGGTGGCGTGGCGGGTGGCGGTGGATAGAATCCGCAAGCATCGCGAGCAATCCGCCGATGACACGCCGGAATTTATGGAAAACGTTGCCGACGCCGCGCCCGGAGCGGAGCAGGTCGTGCTCGAGCGCCAGATGAAAGCCCTGCTGGATCGCATGATCGTCGGCCTGCCGCGCGAGTTGCGCGATGTCGTGCTGCTGACGACGGTGCAGGAGATGTCGTCGTCGGACGTCGCTGAAGTCTTGGGTATCCCAGAAGGATCGGTGCGCCAACGGTTGTTCCGGGCGCGTCAGATCCTGCGCGAAAAGATGTTGAGCGCGATCAACCCCGGCCCGCGCTGATGGGCCGGCAAAACAACGTAGAGGTACTCGCGGCCGCTCGGGCCGGGGACCCCGGGGAGAAAAAATCGTGAACCGCGAAGATCGCGAGCGCATGGTGGATCGTCTGCTGAATGAAGCGCTGGCGCCGCAAGATGTTGAACCGCGCGCCGGGCTGGAGGGGCGCATCCTCGCCAACCTGCGCGCCCAGCCGGAGCCGCGACATTGGTGGAGGTGGCTGTGGGTGCCGGCGGCAGTCGCGGCGGCGGTGCTACTGGTGATCATCCTCAGGCCGACGCACCCGCCTCGGCCAATGCAAGCGCCGGTTGTGGCCGAACATCAACCTGCGCCGCCAGCACCCCTGAAGTCAATTCCACTGGCGCCGGCCGTGGCGGCGCAGCGCAAGCCGGCGTCCAGCGTTGGGCTTGCGCCCAGAGCGATCACAGTCGCAGCAACGCGGGCGAGTCAACCACGTCAAGCCGTGTTTCCATCGGCGACGCCGCTGACACCTGAAGAGAAGATGCTGCTGACGCTGCTGCAGGGCAACCCCTCCGAGGCGGTGCTGGTCGCGCGTGAGCAGGCGATGGAATGGGAGCGAGTCCTGAAGAGTTTCCAGACCGGTGAGGCGACGGCGCCGCCGTCGATCCCAGCCGAGGACATGCACTGATTTCTGAAAGGATTTTCGGGAGGAAGATATGCGAAAGCTCTTTGTCGTTTGCCTGATGCTGCTGCTCGGTTTCACTGCCGTCGCGCAGGAGAGACAGGAGAAAAAAGAAGAGAGACCGCCGGATGTAATGGCGCAATGGGATTGGGCCAAGGCGCCGTACCGACTCAACTTCGTGATCAAGGAACTGGACGACAGCAAACTGATCAACACCCGCACCTATTCCATGGTCCTCGATTCGTCTGCGCAAGGTGGGCCGCAGACTACCGGGGAGATCAAGGCGGGTTCCAGAGTGCCGCTGATTGGCGAGAAAGGCATTACCTACATGGATGTCGGCGTGAATCTCTGGGCGCGCCTGACGGTGAAACAGTCCGGCAGCTTGATCCTGGCGTACAACACCGAAGTCAGTTCGCTGGCGGCGCCGGACATGGCGAGGAACGATGGGCCGGGACCCCTGGTGCGGTCGATGCGTTCAACCACGACATGCGAGGTCCCGATCGGCAAACCCGTCGTGCTCAACGAACTCGACGATCCCATCAGCAAGCATCGCTTCCAGCTCGAAGTCACAGTGAACAAGGTGAAGTGAAAATTCACCGCTGGTTAACGCAGGTGCACGCTGCTTGTGGAGGTCGGAAGTAAGAATGCAAGCGGAGAACTACACCTTCGCTGCTCTTACTTCTGACTTCTCCAGCGGCTCCAGCTTCGCGGTGAAATGCCGCAGGAAGGGCGCTTCATAGCTCAGCTTCAGCCCGCGAATCTGCTCGCGCCGCCGCCACACTTCCAGGATGATCTCCACCACGTAATCGATGTGGCTCTGCGTGTACACCCGCCGCGGAATCGCCAGGCGCACCAGGTCCATCTTCGCTGCCGCGCCGAACATCAGCGTGCCAATCTCCACCGACCTGATGCCGCCCTCCAGATAAAGCTCTGCCGCCAGCGCCACGCCCGGGAACTGTTCGGGCGGGACATGCGGCAAAAATGCTCGCGCGTCCAGATAAATCGCGTGTCCGCCGGGTGGCTGCACAATGGGCACGCCCTGCGATGCGATGTGATTTCCCAGATACGCGGTCGAAGTAATGCGGTAGCGCAGGTAATCCTCGCGTAGCGCCTCCTGCAATCCGACCGCGACCGCTTCCAGGTCGCGCCCCGCCAATCCGCCGTAGGTCGGATAGCCCTCGGTCAGGATGAGCAGGTCTTTTTCCTGCTGCGCCAGCAGATCGTCGTTGGTGCACAGGAACCCGCCGATATTCGCCATGCCGTCTTTCTTCGCCGACATGGTGCACCCGTCGCCGTAACCGAACATCTCCTGCGCGATCTGCTTCGGCTCTTTGTTGGCGTATTCCGGCTCGCGCAGCTTGATGAAATACGAGTTCTCGGCGAAGCGGCAGGCGTCGAAGTAGAGTGGAATCCCGTGCTTCCGGCACACGGCGCTGACGGCGCGCACGTTTTCCATCGCCACCGGCTGCCCGCCGCCGGAATTGTTCGTCACGGTCAGCATCGCCAGCGGAATGCGCTCACGCCCGACGCGTCCAATCAACTCCTCCAGCGCGCCGACATCCATGTTGCCTTTGAACGGATGTTGCAGCGAGGGCTGGCGGCCTTCTGGAATCGGCAGATCCACCGCCTCGGCGCCGACAAATTCGATGTTGGCGCGCGTGGTGTCGAAATGCGTGTTGTTGGGCACCACGTCGCCCTTCTTGCACATCACGTGGAACAGGATGCGCTCGGCGGCGCGGCCCTGGTGCGTGGGAATCACGTGCCGGTAGCCAAAGATGTCGCGCACCGAATCGCGGAAGTGGTCGAAGCTCCTGCTGCCGGCGTAACTCTCGTCGCCCTGGATCATCGCCGCCCATTGCTCGGTGGACATGGCGCCGGTGCCGGAGTCGGTGAGCAGGTCGATGAGCACGTCGTCCGCCGGGAGAAGGAAGAGGTTGTAGTGCGCGGCTTGCAACAGTTCTTCGCGCTGCTCCCGCGTCGTCCAGCGGATGGGCTCGACGCTCTTGATGCGGAACGGCTCGATGATTGTGCGAATGGGCATGGCAGCCCAATCATCGCAAATCGCCGCTGACAACGCTGTGACGAGCCGCACAGATCAATTGGGTGATTTGCTGCTTGGGTGATTCGCCGATTGGCGCAGTGTCACTCGCAATCGCCAAATCAGCAAATCGGTGAATCAGCAAATGTCAGAGGTTGACCCGCTTCATCGCCATCTCCGGATACCGATCCCCGGCGGCGGCCCCGCGCGGCAGCAACTGATCAATGCGCGCCAGCTCGTCGGCGGTGAGATTCAAACTGACCGCCTGCGCGTTCTGTTCCAGATAACTAATCCGCTTGGTGCCGGGAATGGGGACAATGTAGTCGCCCTGCGCCAGCAGCCACGTCAGTGCAAGCTGCGCCGGAGTGCAGCCCTTTTCCTTTGCGATCTCTTCGAGGCGCTGCGCCAATTCCAGGTTCTTGCGCAAATTTTCTTCCTGCAGACGCGGCATGTTCTTGCGGTAGTCATCGGGAACGTCCTGCGGACGCTTGATCTGCCCCGTTAGGAAACCCCGTCCGAGCGGGCTGTAGGCGACGAATGTGATCCCCGTTTCTCGGCACAGCGGCAGGATTTCCGCCTCCGGATCGCGCGTCCACAGCGAGTACTCGGTCTGCAGCGCCGCGATGGGGTGCACTTTCTGCGCGCGCTTGATGGTACCGGCCGCCGCCTCCGACAACCCGATGTGCCGCACCTTGCCCTGCTTCACCAGTTCGGCCATGGCGCCGACGGTGTCCTCGATCGGCACCTCGAGGTCCACGCGGTGCTGGTAGTAGAGATCGATGCGCTCCACGCCGAGCCGCTTCAAGCTGGCATCGCACGACTGCCGGATGTAATCCGGTCGCCCGTTGACCCCGATCCATTCGCCATTGGCGGCGCGCACGTTGCCGAACTTAGTGGCCAGGAAGACTTCGTCGCGGCGGCCCTTGATCGCCCGTCCGACCAGTTCTTCGTTGTGGCCCATGCCGTACACGTCCGCCGTGTCGAGGAAATTCATCCCGAGGTCGAGCGCGCGATGAATAGTGGCAATGCTTTCCTCATCGTTGCGCTTGCCGTAGAACTCCGACATGCCCATGCAGCCCAGCCCGATTGCCGAAATCATCTCCGTGGTGCGGTCCAGGCGGCGCTTCGTCATGGAGGTCTGCTTGGAGGTGCGTCCGTCGTTGCTCATAAGTATTGGCCCGTCGTCGGTGCAATCAGTGGCTGACGATTCGGATATTTATAAGGATGGCAACCCACAGGCTGAGGATGCACGGAATCGCGAGTGGCGGAAACGTCAGGTACGACGTGAAAGACGAATTCAACCACGTATCGACGCTGATTCGCACGGATCTGAAATCGATTCAGGCCGTACCCGTTGCGATCCGTGCCTATCCGTGAAATCCGTGGTAGCTTCTAATCCGCCGCCGCCTTCGCCCGCGCCTGTCCCGACTGCGCCGTCAGCGGCTGATACGTCTCCGGCCGGCGGTCGCGGAAGAACTGCCAGGTCCGCCGCACTTCCTCGATCATGTCCAGATCGAGGTCGGCGACCACCAATTCATCCTTTTCGCGTCCCGCCTGCGCCACGATTTTCCCGCGCGGATTGCAAAAGTAGCTCTTGCCGTAGAACTCGCCGATCGCCCACGGCTTTTCCACCCCCACTCGGTTAATCGCGCCGACAAAATATCCGTTGGCCACCGCGTGCGCCGGTTGCTCCAGTTCCCATAGGTATTCCGACAAGCCCGCCACCGTCGCCGAGGGATTGAACACGATCTCCGCCCCGTTCAGGCCCAGGATGCGCGCCCCTTCCGGGAAATGCCGGTCGTAGCAGATGTACACGCCAACCTTCGCGTACTTCGTCTCAAACACCGGGTAGCCGAGGTCGCCGGGCGTGAAATAGAACTTCTCCCAGAAGCCGGGATGGCAGTGCGGAATGTGGTTCTTGCGATACTTGCCCAGGTACTTGCCGTCGGCATCGATCACCGCCGCGGTGTTGTAGTAGAGCCCGGTCATCTCTTCTTCATAAACGGGCGCCACCAGCACCATGCGATGCTGCGCCGCCAGCTTCTGCATCAGCTTGATGGTTGGCCCATCGGGCACGCGCTCGGTCAGCGCATACCATTTTTCCTGCTGCTCGGCGCAGAAATACGGACCGTAGAACAGCTCCTGCAAACACAGCACCTGCACCTTTTGTTTCGCTGCCTGCGCGATCAACTTCAGGTGCTTGTCGATCATCGCCTTCTTGATCTTCGCCAGCGGCTGATCCGCCCCCAGCACGTTCGTCGCCTGGATCAGTCCACACCGCACCATGCGAGGCATAAGTCCCTCCGCGAAAGCGTTGTCGGTTTACGGTTAACGGTTCTCGGTTCGCCGACTTCGTGACGTCAGAGCCCCGTCGGGGCAACAGAACCTAGCCCGGCGCGTAAGTGCCGGGAAAGTTCCAGAGCCCCGAAGGGGCGACAGAACCTAGCCCGGCACGTAAGTGCCGGGAAAGTTGCCTCGAAATACACCGAGTCCCGTAGGGACGGCACCTTCAACCGCGCCGTTCACCATTTCCTAATAATTTGTCATTCCGAGCCGAACTCGGTAGGCGCAAAGCGCCGAAGTCCGGCGAGGAATCTGCTTTTCGCCGTCAACCGTCGACCATCGACCGTTCACTCCGGCCACCTCGACGTCACCACTTTCGTTTCGGTGTAGAACCTCACGCCATCCTTGCCCAGCGCGTGCAGGTCGCCGAAGAACGAATTCTTCCACCCGGAGAACGGAAACACCGCCACCGGCGCGGGCACGCCCAGGTTCACTCCGACCATGCCCGTCTGCGTGCTCGCCGCGAAATGCCGCGCCGTCGCGCCCGACTTGGTGTAAATCGACGACGCGTTGCCGTGCTCTGAGCCATTCACAATCTCCAGCGCGTGGTTCAAATCGCGCGCCCGGATCACCGACAGCACCGGCCCAAAAATTTCCTCGCGCGCAATCCGCATCTCGGGCTTCACGTTATCGAAGATCGTCGTGCCCAGGTAATAGCCTCCGGCGTCGCAGGTGTCCTTGCGGCCGTCGCGCACCAGCTTGGCGCCTTCTTTCTGTCCTTGCTCGATGTACCCAACGATCCGCTCGCGCGCTTCCGGCGTGATCACCGGACCCATGCCACAGCCGGGCCGGTCGCCGGGACCGATCTTTGTGGCATCGCCTGCCCTGATCAATTCACTCACCAGCCGGTCTCCGACCTCGCCCACCGCCACCACTACGCTGGTGGCCACGCAGCGTTCGCCCGCGCAGCCGAACGACGACGACATGATGGTCTCGACCGTCGTCTTCATCTCGCAGTCCGGCATAACCACCGAGTGGTTTTTCGCGCCCGCCAGGCACTGCACCCGTTTTCCGTTCGCCGACGCGGTCTGGTAGATGTACTTCGCCACCGGGCTCGATCCCACGAACGACACCGCCTTCACCCGCTTGTCGGTCAGCAACGCGTCCACCGCGTCTTTGGCGCCGTGCACCACGTTCATGACGCCGGCGGGCAGTCCGGCTTCGTACAACAATTCCGCCACGCGCACCGCCGAGCGCGGCACCCGGTCCGACGGCTTGAGCACGAAGGTGTTGCCGCACGCGATTGCCAGCGGAAACATCCACAGCGGCACCATCAGCGGAAAATTGAATGGCGTGATGCCCACGCACGCCCCGAGCGGCTGCCGCGTGGACGCCGAGTCCACTCCCGGCGACACGCGTTCCACCGTTTCGCCCATCAACAGCGACGGCACCCCGGCGGCAAACTCGATGCACTCGATGCCGCGCTGGTACGAGCCCTTCGACTCCTCGATCGTCTTGCCGTTTTCTTCCGTGCACAGGCGGATCAGTTCGTCGGCGTGCTGCTCCACCAGTTGCCGGTACTTGAACATGATGCGCGCGCGCTGCAGCACCGGCGTCTGGCTCCACGCCGGAAACGCCTGCTGCGCCGCCTCCACCGCCGCCGAAATTTCTTCGTTAGTGCAGTAAGGGATCAGCACCACCGCCTCCCCCGTAGCCGGGTTCGTCTGCACCGCCGTCTTGCCGCTGGACACCCGCGGCTTCCCCCCGATAATGATGGGGACCGTTTTCAAATCGACCGAAACTGCGCTCGTGACCATGATTCACCTCCGGCTGGATGAGAAACCCGAATTCTATACCAGCATGCAGGGTTTTCGTGACAGGTCAATATGCATCATGCGTTGGAATTCCTAGGACTCACTCAGGTATTCTGTTGATACGTTTCTGAAGAGTCGACACATCCGCGAGCTTTGAAGCCGGCCGTACGGAGAGTGATGTAATGTCCTCGCTAAAGGTCAATCAGATTCGTGCAAAACTTCGCTCGATGTTTGAGCCTCATCTGGATCTTAGCGACATCGGTGACACGGATGCTGAGCGCGAACCGAAGATTCTCAGCCGATGCCTTGCTGCACTAGCTGTCTGCCTTCAGACTGGGTGCACGGAGAAGGAAGCGGCAGCAGCCGTGTGGGACGGCGGCGACGACAACGGTATCGACGCAGCATATTTCGACACTTCCGCATCGCGAGTACTTTTCGTACAAGCCAAGTGGATTAGCAAGGGTGCGGGCGAGCCGGAAGCCAAGGAAATAGGTGCTTTCGTGAAAGGCGTGCGCGACG
>JAIQFM010000306.1 GCA_020073285.1 Terriglobia bacterium
GTGGGCAAGATCGTGCGCGTCGCCCAGCGCGAGAACCTGACCACGGCAGGGATTTGCGCCACGTCAGAATCGGTGGAAGCCGTCCTGAATTCGCGCGGACTGTGCGCCTATCACACGCAAACGTCGGCAGAGATTTCGGTCACCATGCTGGCCAGGGACTCATCGGGCTGGCACAAGGCGAACTCGCCGGATGTGCGCAATCTGGATCCAGTGGCGCTGGCGGAGATTGCTGCGCGCAAGGCGCGCGAGTCCGCCGCTCCTCAGGAACTGGCGCCGGGCAAGTACACCGCGATTCTGGAGCCGGCGGCGGTGCTGGATTTGTGCGGCTTCATGTTCTGGGACTGGGGCGGGCAGGCGATTCTCGACGAGCGGTCGTTCCTCAACAACCGAATCGCGACGCAGTTATTCGGCCAGAACGTCACCATCTACGACGACGCCGATCACGCGCTGCAGTCGGGCCCGCCGTTCGACGGAGAAGGGGTGCGGCGGCAGCGCGTTCCGCTGGTGGAGAACGGCGTCCCCCTGCGGCTGGTGTACGCGCGCGCCACGGCGGAGAAGATGAAGAAATCGGAGCACGCAGGCAAGGTGGGACCGGTGGAGGTCACCGGTCACGGCCTGCCGCTGCCGAATGAGATCGGCGAAATTCCGCTCAACATTGTTTTTGCGCCGCCAGCGGAACCGAGGACGGTGGAGCAGATGGTGGCGAACACCGAACGCGGCGTGTTGATCACCCGGCTGTGGTATATCCGTGAAGTGGACCCGTACGAAAAAATATTGACCGGCATGACGCGCGACGGCACGTTCTACGTTGAGGGCGGCAAGGTGCGGCACGGCATCTTGAATTTCCGCTTTAACGAGAGCCTGATTGAGATGCTGGCGAACGTCGAGGAGATGGGACAGCCGGTGCGGGCGAGCGGGGAAGAATCGTTTGACATGGTCGTGCCGGCGATGAAAGTGAAAAGGTTTAACTTCACGGAGGTGACGAAGTTCTAAGCGAGTCACCCGTTCTCAGTTATCAGTCGTCAGCCTCTCAACCCGGAAGACTGACGATCGAAAACCGAAGACTTCCGAGGTAACCCTCACAGGTGACCTCGCCCCGCAATACTTTGGTAACTTTGATTTAGGAAGGAGTCGGTGTAATCTACCGCTCTCGTGACCCTTGAAGAAACATCAACGGAACTGAGAACCTCGGTTAGGTTCCCGCTAAGGCTCCCCATCGCCATCACGACATCGGGCGCAGAACACCAGGCGGAAACACAAGACATTTCATCCGGCGGGGTCTTGTTTCATCTGGGATCGGAAATGACGGTCGGATTGCCGATCCAATTCCGCATACTGATGCCGGCAGCAGTGTTGGGCGCATCCACGGATGTACTGGTAGCCGGTCTGGGACGCGTGGTACGTTGTAACGTCGAAGGCGAACGCCGCGCCATTGCAGCCGTCATTGACGAGTACCGGTTCGAGCGTCGCCAGTAGACCTCCTGGGGGAGCCACATGGCCAGCCGACTGGCCAAAGGACAAGCGGGAACTCAACCTACCTCGGCCGAAAACGGCCCCACCATTCGTGTCATCATCGCGGATTCACAAGCCATTTTCCGCGTCGGCATCCGCAAAGTGCTGGCGGTGGAAGACGATCTGCGCGTCGTCGCCCAGGCGGAAACGCTGGCCCAGGTGTTCTCGGCGGTGGCCAAATTTCCGGCTGACGTGCTGCTGTTCGAGTCGCGCATCTCTTCCAATCCGCTGGAAGCGGCGACGGAACTCCTGAAGCGCGCCCCGGAGGTCAAGATGATCGTGCTCACCGGCGATGTTGATGCCGATCAGACGGTGGAATACCTGCGCCGCGGAGTGCGCGGCATCGTGACGCGCTCGATCGGCCCCGACCTGCTGGTGAAGTGCGTGCGCAAGGTCGCCGAGGGCGAGACTTGGCTGGACAACCGCGGCGTCAACTGGATGATCGAGGCCTACCGCTCGCAGGCGACGCTGCTGACCGCGCCGCGTCCCAAGAACCGGCTGAGCGACAAGGAACTGCTGATCATCTCCTGCGTGGCGCAGGGCATGCGCAACCGGGAAATCGCGCAGGAAGTCGGAACCACGGAGCAGGTGATCAAGAATTATCTGCGCAAGGTGTACGACAAGCTGGGCGTTTCCGACCGCCTGGAACTGGCGCTGTACTGCATTCATCATCGGCTGATGAGCAAGGGTAGCGCAGCGGCGGAGGTAACCGAAGCAGCGGCCGCCGCCGCCGGCAGCACGGAAGTGGCGGAATAGCGCATCGGCTTCAACCGGATCTCGCCCGCAAGCCCGACCCTTCACTCCCGCTTTTCTGAGCAAGACATTCGGACATGCCTCCCATCTGGTAAACTCGTGGGCTCGCAATTCAACGCGGAAGTCATCTGTGTGCCTGGCCGATGGGAGGCAATCATGAAAGGCGATGCCAAGGTAATCGCGGTCCTGCAGGAGGTGCTGAAGGCGGAGCTGACGGCCATCAATCAATATTTTTTGCACGCGGAAATGTGCGAGAACTGGAGCTACTACAAGCTGGCGGAGACCACGCGCAAGGAATCCATCGAGGAGATGACGCACGCCGAGAAGCTGATCGAGCGCCTCCTGTACCTGGACGGTACGCCGAACATGAGCGACTACTTCAAGATAAATATTGGCGCGACCATCGAGCAGCAACTCAAGAACGACCTGGACCTGGAATACGACGCGGTGAAGCGCCTGAACAACGGCATCCGCATCTGCGAAACCGCCAGCGACAACGGGTCGCGCGAGCTGCTGAAACAGATTCTGACGGACGAAGAGCACCATGTTGACTGGCTTGAAGGCCAGTTGCATGTGATCAAGGAAATGGGAATCCAGAATTACCTGGCTCAGCAGTTGGGCGACAAGAAGGCGGAGTGAGAGACCGCCGCCACGGGTCAGGGGAGCTATGGACGAGCCCGCAATTCGCCCATGACCGTGCTGGCCAGCCCCGCTCAATACGGTAGAATGAGAGAGTTGTTCCGCCTTCAAAGTGTCTCCGGAGAGATGGCCGAGTGGCTGAAGGCGCACGCTTGGAAAGCGTGTATACGGGAAACCGTATCGAGGGTTCGAATCCCTCTCTCTCCGCCATG
>JAIQFM010000104.1 GCA_020073285.1 Terriglobia bacterium
GGGCAAAATCGGAGACTGTGGAAGCCACTCCGGAGCGGCTGGAAGAGCTGCGGCGATTTCGGGGGGAGCTAATGGGACTGCTGGCGGCGCATGTCGAAACTCGGCAAACTTGACGCTAAACCGCAGCGCGCGAACTGAATTACTTGTCACCCGAACATCTAATTTCTTGTTACCTTCCTGCAAATAAACCGAAGTTCGCGTCACCAAACCAACGCTACCAGGTAGATCGGCCGGTGAGGCTATCGATCTTTCCGTCGGCCGGCGGCCCGACCAATGCTCGCAGCGGATTCTGTCGGACTGTGGGTGGAATCATCTTATCCAACGCAGAACCTGTGATTCGTAACAAGTCTGGAACATATCTCATCGATCTCCGTAACAAGTCTAGAGGGTTTCATGAGATCGATGTTCTTCGTTCTGCTGCTTCTTCTGACAGACGCCGTGTCGCAAGACTCACCACAGAAAAGAGCCGACACAATCATCTTCGAGCACGTGAATGTCTTATCCACTAAGACTGGCCGAATTCGGAAGAACGCTACCGTAGTCATCCGCGACGGCCGGATCAGCCAAATTCGGTCCCGAGCGCCGCGCATTGCTGAAGCGACCAGGATCGATGGCAAGGGGAAGTTCTTGATGCCGGGACTTGTGGACATGCACGTTCACATTTTCAGCAAGCGAGAGCTGCCCATGTTCCTCGTGAACGGCATTACAAACGTTCGAAATATGTGGGGATTTCCTTTGCATCTGGAGATGCGAAGCAAAGTTGTCTCTGGCGAGTGGATCGGTCCGGAGATCGTCACCACGGGACCAATCCTGGACGGAGATCCGCCGCAGTTGCGAGGCAGCGAGATCATCCGAACCCCTGAAGATGCCAGCAAGTCTGTCGACAAGCAGGTAAGCGAAGGATACGACTACATCAAGGTGTACAACCGCTTAAGTCCGGATGCTTACCAAGCGATCTTGGCCGCCGCCCGTGCCAAAGGAGTGAGGGTAATCGGTCACGTTCCGAATGCAGTGCCAGTCGAAGAGGCGCTACGAAATGGTCAGTATTCAATCGAGCACTTGTCGAACTTCCCTCGCTCTGTGGCCAAAGGCGATGCAACGCACGCAGGTTGGGAGAGCGGTTTTGACGAACGAAAGGTCGAAGCAATCGCCAAACGAGTCGCCAGTTCGGGCACTTGGATCACTCCTACTATCCTGGTGATGGACTACCAATACATAACTCCTGCGGAGGCGAGCAGTGTTGTGGAGAGCGAGGGGACTGCCCGCGTGCCTCCGTTTGTGCGCAAAATGTGGCCCGCTCTGAAAGACATCGCAGATGGAGACGGTGCGATGCGCGCCTCGGCGCGAGCGAACTATCGATGGGTGTTAATGCGGCTTCGGGCCCACAATGCGCGTTTTCTCGTTGGAACGGATTCAGGGAATCCTTTTGTGATCTCGGGATATAGCTATCCTGATGAGCTGGAGCGGTTGGTCGCGTCGGGCTTCTCGCCACTCGAAGTACTCCGTGCCGCGACTGTGAATGCGGCTGAATCGTTGGGGCGTACCGATTTGGGCGATGTATCCGTGGGCAAGACCGCTGATCTTGTACTGCTTCGGAAGGACCCCTCGAAGGACATTCACTCGATACGAGAAGTTGAGGGCGTTATGGTGAGAGGCAGATGGCTCGCAATCGACGAACTCAGGAAGAGCCTTGGTCCAGCCGACGTAGCGCATTAGAAATGAGCGCTTGTAGAATCGGCGAGAAGCGATAGTGCGCGGCCGGTACATCGCGCTGCTGGAGGCCACGCCAGAGGGCCTGAAGATGATCGGCACGCCGGGATGGCGGATGGGCGAGGTCATGGGCGTGCTGGTGGAGGAAGGCGGCCGCCAGGTTTTCAGGGCAAAATCGGAGACTGTGGAAGCCACTCCGGAGCGGCTGGAAGAGCTGCGGCGATTTCGGGGGGAGTTGGACTTGCTTCTGCTGAGGGGAATTGCCAAGGGTCTTGGACTGCCAGAAAACGTCGAGCGCGATCCGGGTCGCGAGCTGGAATGAGCTAGATCGCCCGATTAGCGGCTCCCATTTGGACTTTACATAATATCCGTTATCGGACGTTATATTACTATTCGTCGATTGCATTCCTCAATCCGCCCCCCTCTGTGCCCTCTGTCGCAAAGAACGCTCTCATACCACCAGCACAACCTTCGGATGAAACAATGTCCCCGCCACCCGGCTGGCGATGGCGATCAGCTCTGCTTGCCCGGCGAAGACCTTGACCAGCCGCGCGTTCGACAATTCCGGCAAATTGACCGCCTGCCCGTGGCGAATGCGGTTGGCGTTGTTGTCGTCGGCGGTGACGCACGGGAAGGCCGGCAGGATGCGCCGCGGATGGATCATCAGGTGTTCCGGCTCGTCTTCTTGCACGGCCGCCCCCAACTGCTCCAGGGTGCAGCAGTCCCCCTCGGTAAATTCGCCCACGCCTGTTCGCCGCAAGCCGGAAAGATGCGCTCCCACCCCGAGCTGCTGCCCCATCTCGTGCGCCACCGACCTCATGTAGGTCCCCGACGACACCCGCGCGCGGAAGCCGGCCAGTTCCCCTTCCAGGCTCAGAATTTCAAATTCCTTGATCTCCACCCGCACCGGCTCCAGCGTCACTTCCTGCTTTTTGCGCGCCAGCTTATAGGCCGGGACGCCGTGGATTTTCTTGGCTGAAAACGGTGGCGGCATCTGCTCGATTTCTCCGCGAAATTTGCTGGCGAGCTCGTGTATTACTTCAAGTGTTACTTGAACTGTCTGTGGGAGCCCGGCGGGCTCGCCCTCGGCGTCGTAGGTGTCGGTGGCGAAGCCAAAGCGGATCTGGCCCTCGTAGACCTTCTCCGCATCGCTATAGAACTGCGCCAGGCGGGTGAACTTTCCCAGCACCAGCGGCAGCACCCCGGTGGCCATGGGGTCGAGCGTGCCCAGGTGGCCGACCGAGCGCTCCTTCAACAGGCGGCGCACGCGGCTGACAACGTCATGCGAGGTCATTCCCGCCGGCTTGTCGATAACCAGTATCCCGTTCATCTTGTCTCTGCTATCGTGAAGGCGGAGCGGCGGTCCGGTCAACCGGGGAGCGCCGCACAGTTCGATGATTCCCCTCAAGGACGACGCCCCGCGCTACAGCACGCCTTATGTGAACTATTTCATCGTTGCGCTGAACGTGCTGGCGTTCCTCTTCGAGTTAACGCTGCCCCGCCTGAACCGGCAAGTCTTCATCCTGCAATTCGGTTTCGTCCCGGCACGGGTGACGGCGCTACTGCATGGCGCACACTCGGTGCGGGCGTTAGGGGTGCTGCTGCCGGTCAACGAGTCCGCGGTCCTAACCGTTATCACCGCCATGTTTCTGCATGCCTCGTGGCTGCACCTGCTGGGCAATATGTGGTTTCTGTGGATTTTCGGCGACAACATCGAAGACCACCTTGGCCATTTCAAGTACCTGCTTTTTTACCTGTGTTCCGGCTTCGCCGCGGCGCTGCTGCACACCTTTTTCAATCCCGGGTCGCCGGTGCCCAGCGTGGGGGCCAGCGGAGCGATCGCCGGCGTGATGGGCGCGTACTTCGTGCTGTTCCCTTCGGCCCGAGTGCTGACTCTGGTTCCCTTTCTGTTTGTCTTTTTTCTGTGGCTGCCGGCGTGGATCATCCTGGGATATTGGTTTGTCATCCAGTTCCTCAGCGGGGCGGCTACCTCCATCGCCTACTCCAGTCAGACCGGCGGCGGCATCGCCTTCTGGGCGCACGTCGGGGGATTCGTCGGCGGCATCGTCATGATCAAGCTGTTCCCTTCCCACCGCCGCCGCCGCTTCCGCTACGACGCGTGAAGCCGTTAGCGATTGGTGATTGGTGATTTCTGATTGGCCGGGGCTTTGAGTCGTCACTGCATTTGTGTCGATGCTGAAATCACCAATCACAAATTGCCCGCAACCGGTCCAATCTTCAACTCCTCCACGGACGCATCTTCGGGCAGCGTGATGGCATTAATGACCGCGTGCGCGACCGTGTCCGGCGACATCATCTTTTCGCGTGGCGCCTCCGGCATGAACTGGTTCCACATGTCGGTCGCCGTCGGGCCGGGCAGAAGCGAGACGACGCGAATGCCGCGCCCGCGGACCTCCTCGCGCAGCGTGTCGGTGAATCCCAGCGCTCCATGTTTCGAGGCGCAATAGGCGGACTCGCCCGCGAATACGCTCCGTGCCGCTACCGACAAGTTGTTGACGATCACTCCGCCTGTGCTCATCAGTGGCAGCGCGGCCCGTGTGCACAGGAACATTCCGGTCAAGTTGGTGTCGAGCACCTCGCGCCAGATGCTGAGCGGCATGTCTTGGACGTTGCGCAGCGCATGCGCCGTCCCGGCGTTGTTGATGAGAATATCCACTCGCCCGAATTCCTTTTTTGTGAAGCGAAACAGCGCGCGCACATCTTTTTCGCTGCGAACATCGCATGCGTAGTTGTAGAACCCTAGTTGAAACTTGGTGAATTCAGGATGGCTTGACGTGATTTCGTCAAGCTCCGGGACTGGGCGGCCCTCCCTGGCATGGGCGTCGCGGTTCCGCTCCGCTTCTTCCTGCAGAGCTCCAATGACCTGCTTAAGCGCGGCGTCCAACTTCGCTTCCGACCGTCCTGTGATGACGACCGAGCAGGCTTTGGCCGCGAGCGCCTTCGCAATCGCCAGCCCGATGCCGCGACTGGCGCCGGTCACAACCGCGACTTTTCCCGCGAGTGATTCACTCGTTGCTGGCGTCCTTGCTTCTTTCTTCTTCATCGAGTCCAGAAGAATACACGACCACAACTAAAAAGCCGGTCGACTTCCGACCGGCTTCAGGAAACTTGTAGCTCCGAACTGAAACTGAAACTCGAAACTGCGTTCAAAAGCTCCCGTTCCCCGCTTTGACCCGGATCAGCGAGAGAAACTCCTCCCGCGTCTCGTGCTCGTCGCGGAAGGCGCCGAACATGGCCGAAGTCACGGCCGCGGAATGCTGCTTCTCGACGCCGCGCATCATCATGCACAAGTGCCGCGCCTCCACCACCACGCCCACTCCTTGCGGCTCGACCACGCGCTGGATGGTCTCCGCGATCTGCGTCGTCAGCCGCTCCTGCACCTGCAGGCGTCGCGAGAAGATGTCCACCAGGCGCGGCAACTTGCTCAGCCCAATCACCTTGCCGTTGGGCACGTAGGCAATGTGCACCTTGCCGAAAAACGGCAGCAGGTGATGCTCGCACAGGCTGAACATCTCAATGTCCTTCACGATCACCATCTCGTCGTAATTGACCGTGAACAGCGCGCCTTTGAGCATGGTCTCGGCGTCTTCGTGGTAACCCTTGGTGAGATACTCCATCGCTCGCTGCGCGCGCTCGGGCGTGCGCTGCAATCCTTCACGGTCGGGGTCTTCGCCGAACCGCACCAGCATTTCGCGTACCAGGTCGGCATAGCTGGCGCCGGCCAGTGCTTCCACAACTTGCGGCGTGATTCCCTTTTTCGTATTAATGACGCACCTCGGCTCCTCCGGCATACTCGAAGGAGTTCATCATCGTCTCTTCTATTCTTACCTTTTCCAGATGGGCCTGCGTGAAGCCGCGCCGCACAATCTCGAAAATCCGTGTGCACAGATTCTCGGTCGTCGGCACGCGCCGAGTGAATTCCGGCAGCGTGTTCAGGTTCACGTGCTCGTAGCGCGATAGGATTTCACGTGCCACAAATCCGTCCAGGTCGGCCAGGTTGCAGACCATCCCGGTGCTCGCGTCCACCGGCCCGCTGACCGTCACCTCCAGCGCGTAGTTGTGGCCGTGGCCGTAGGGGTTGTTGCACTTGCCATAGGTGGCGCGGTTCTCCTCCGCCGACATCTCGTCGCTGTGCAGCCGGTGCGAGGCGGAGAACCAGTAGCGCCTGGTCAGATGGGCCTTCATTTCTCCCCGTAACAATCCACAAACAAGTCGGGCGTCTCGTACACGCGGACGCGGTGCAGTTGCGCCACCTTCATCTTCGGCTGCAGGCGCTCCCAGATGACGATGGCCAGGTTTTCGGTGGTCGGAATGCGGTCACGGAATTCGGGCACTTCCTTGTTGAGGAAGCGGTGGTCGAGCGCGCTCAGCACCTCGCTCTCCAGCGTGTCCTTCAAGTCCTTCAGGTCCACCACGAAGCCGGAACGCGGATTGACCGCGCCCTTCACCGTGACTTCCAGCGTGTAATTGTGGCCGTGGCCGTTGGGGTTGTTGCACTTGCCGAAGATGCGCTGGTTCTCCTCCGGCGAGAATTCCGGGTTGTGATAATAGTGCGCCGCGGAAAATTCGCACTTGCGCGTCAGGTAAACCATGCTCGCTTTCTCGGAAGAAGTCGTTCGTCGTTAGTCGTTCGCCAATTCGTCAAGCAGTCGTTGGTCGTTAGTCGTTGGTCGTTCGCCAATTCCCTTCTCTGTCATGGACAACCGGCGGCTCTGCGCCTGTTCTACTGTTGCAGGTCTCGCCCTTGCATTGTCGCATTTCCGGCGCTTCTGTCGCAGGACGATATGTCCGGCTTTTCCACGACACCCGCTTCCTCCACTTATATTGGAGTTGCGAGCGCAGCAGAAGTAACACGAACAGCGGCAGCCCGAGCGGCGCCAGCATCGTTGCCAGCGGCCCAAAATGCGCTCTCCGCACCCGGCGGAGGAACAACGCTCATGTCGGCGCCGCGACCGCCAAGCCCGCTCCGAGCAGGACATAATTCCCGCTCGCCAGGCCCGCGATGGCCGCCCCAATTCCGCCGGCGGCAAGTAAGAATTCGATGCCCCGCAACGCCGCAAGGCGCAAGGTCCGCGGAAACAGCAGCGCCAGGTTCTTGGTCCACCCGTCACGCAGGTCGCGCCAGGTGCGATACATGCGGGTGCGCACCGCGTCGCCGCCAAAACGAAAGCGCAATTTCCGCCCGCTGCCCTTGACCGCCCGCGCCAGCGCCACATCCTCCAGCAACGTATGACTCACCGCCGCATGACCGCCGATCGCCTCGTACGCTGCGCGCGTGATCAGCAGATACTGTCCATTCGCCGCCGCCACCGGCGACGCTGGATCGCAAACTTGCTTCGCCCGGTAGGTCGCCGCCAGTTCGGCGTAGATCACCGGCATCACCGCATTTTCCAGCAGCCCGTGAACCTCCTGCGCCGGCGAATAGGAGAGCAGCGCGACGCCGTGCTGTCGCGCCTCGCGCAGGCTGCGTTCCAGCGATCCCGGAAGGTGGACTGTGTCGGCGTCGGTAAACAGCAACCATTCGCCCCGCGCCACGTTGGCACCCGCCTGCGCCGCATTGCACTTTCCCGAGCAGCCCTCGGGCAGCGGCCCGGCGTCGATCACGCGAACGCCCGCGAGCGAAGCGGCAATCTCGCGCGTCCGGTCGGTGGAGCCGTCATCGACCACGATAATCTCAAAGTCCACCCCGGTCTGCGCCAGCAGCGAATGCAGGCATGCGCCCAGGCAGACTTCTTCATTGCGCGCCGGCACGATTACCGATACGGGCGGAGTCGCAGTTGCGTTGGTCAATGCTGTCACTGGCGAGTGATAATTATATGTCGCGGGCAGCGCGTTGAGGGTCCACGCCCTGCATGACCGCTGTGACCGCTATCACTGTCACCAGTCCGCCTGCGGTGACATCATGTTGCCGTCGTACCTCGCCAGCGCAGTGCGCGCGGGCCACGGACGCGGAAGGTCGCCTATCATTTATCATAAAGACGTGACACGGCTCAGCATCATAGTTGTCGGACTTCTCTTGCTCCTGACCGGCTGTTATAGCGGCACGCGCCCGCCGCGCATCGGCGAGTCCGCGCCCGATTTTTCCGTCCAAGACTCCACTCGCACGGTTGCGTTACACGATTACAAGGGCAAGGTGGTGGTGCTGAATTTCTGGGCGACCTGGTGCCCGCCGTGCGTGGAAGAGATGCCGTCGCTGGTGCAAATGCAGTCGCGGCTGAAGGACCAGGGCGTAACCGTGCTGGCCGTCAGCCTCGACGTGGACGAGAACGCCTACAACAAGTTCCTCAAAGACCACAACGTGGAGCTGCTCGCCGTCCGCGATCCCAACCAGAAGTCAAACGCGCTTTACGGCACATTCAAGTTTCCCGAAACCTACATCATCGATCGGCAGGGCGTGGTGCGGCGCAAGTTCATCGGCCCGGTGGACTGGACGCAGCCAGAGATCGTTTCTTACCTCAAGCGCATGTAGGGCTTGGCAAGCTGCGATGAGCTTGGCGCAGGTTCTCAACGAAACTCACCCAAGTACGCGTATACCCAAAATTGCTAATCTGGATCGTACACGCTGGTGCCGAATCCCGACCGCCGGGCTTCTTCCTGCAACGCCTCCAACGCCGCGCGGGACTTTTCAAGTTGAGTCTTTGAGCGCTCATACTCGGCGGTAAGCTTCTGCGGCACATCGCACGCGTTCTTGTAAGGATTATCGGCATAACGCACGTACAAACAATTACTTGTTTTCCAACGATCCATCTCCCGCTGGAGATCTTTGATGTGCGCCTCTACATCGCTCACCCTCTGCTTCCGCTCTTTGATCTTCACCTTGAATTCAGCGGCGGTCGCATTTCTTAACTTTGCTGTATCGCTCTTAGGCGCCGAAGTCGTCGCGTCCTTTTCTGCCGGCGCTTCAGGTGGCTTGGCACTCTCTTCGCTGCGGGAACCGAGATCATCATTAGTCACTGTCGGCCGTTTCGCAGCAGGCGACGAAGCTTTCCGGGACTTCTCCTGGCGGGCGACATCGCCCAACGATTGCGCGCTGCAAAGGGTCACAGCCGAGCTAGAAATCACCGCAAGAATTGCCAGTTGGTGCAATAGTTTCATACCGTCGGATTATAGCTCCGCAATTGGCGGCGACAATAACCTGTTAGACACCGAGCGGACAATGGCTAGAGGTGCACCTTGCGCAGGCGCAGCGAATTGGAGATCACCGACACTGAACTGAAGCTCATCGCCGCCGCCGCAATAATCGGGCTCAGCAGAATTCCAAACAGCGGATAGAGCACGCCCGCCGCGATCGGCACTCCCAGCGAGTTGTAGACGAAGGCGAAGAACAGGTTCTGGCGGATATTGCGCATCGTCGCCCGGCTCAGGCGACGCGCGCGCGCGATGCCGCGCAGGTCGCCTTTGACCAGCGTGATTCCGCCCGCCTCCATGGCCACATCGGTCCCTGTCCCCATGGCGATACCGACGTCGGCCTGCGCCAGCGCGGGCGCGTCGTTGATGCCGTCGCCCGCCATGGCGACCACGCGCCCCTGCGTCTGTAGCCGCTTCACCATTTCCGATTTGCGCTCGGGCAGCACTTCGGCTTCAAAGTCATCGATGCCCAGGGTTCGGGCGACCGCCTCGGCCGTGGCGCGGCTGTCACCGGTCAGCATGACAATGCGCACGCCCTCTTCATGTAGTGCGCGGATTGCCTCCGCGGTTGAGGGCTTGATTGGATCGGCGACGCCAAGCACTCCGGCGGCCTTGCCGTCTACGGCGACAAAGATGACCGTCTGACCTTGGCGGCGAAGTTCGTCGGCATGGTGGCGAAGATCGTCATCGACAGAGAAACGCAACTCATCGAGCAGAGCCTCATTCCCAACCGCGACTTCCCTGCCCTCAACTCGCCCGATTACTCCCTTCCCCGTCAGCGACTTGAAATCGGACGCATTCGCCGGAGCCAACTGTCTATCTTCTGCGCCTTTGACCACAGCCGCCGCTAGCGGGTGCTCGCTGGCGCGTTCCAGCGCTGCAACCAGCCGCAACATCTCGGATTCATCTAGTAAATCCCCACCCTGTCCCGCCCCTTCAACTTCGCTCAGGGCAGGCTTCCCCGGGCGGGACAAGGGTGGGCCACCCGCCGTGATTACCGACACCAGCTTCGGCCTGCCTTCGGTCAGCGTCCCGGTTTTGTCCACCACCAGCGTGTCGACTTTCTCCAGAGTTTCCAGCGCCTCGGCATTCCGGATCAGCACGCCGGCCGTAGCTCCTCGCCCGGTTGCCACCATGATCGCAATCGGCGTTGCCAGCCCCAGGGCGCACGGGCAGGCAATAATCAGCACCGCTACGGCATTCACCAGCGCGTATGCATAGCGCGGCTGCGGTCCGGCAATCGCCCACACGATGAAGGTGATCACCGCGATACTGATCACCGCCGGAACAAAATAAGCGGCGACGCGGTCGGCCAGCCTCTGGATGGGCGCGCGGCTGCGTTGCGCTTCCGCCACCAGGCGCACGATCTGCGCCAGCAACGTCTCGCTACCCACCCGCTCGGCGCGCATGATAAACGATCCTTGCGCATTCACGGTGGCGCCGATTACGCGCGCCCCGGCAGATTTCTCCACCGGAATCGCCTCACCCGTAATCATGGATTCATCGACCGCACTGCTGCCTTCCACGACCACGCCGTCCACCGGAATTTTTTCTCCCGGACGCACGCGCAGCCGATCGTCGGGCTGCACCTGCTCCAGCGGAACATCAATTTCGCTGCCGTCCGCCGTGACGCGTCTCGCCATTTTGGGTGAAAGATCCAGCAGCGCGCGGATGGCAGTGTTGGTGCGGCTGCGCGCGCGCAATTCCAGCACTTGCCCGAGCAGCACCAGCGTGGTGATCGCCGCTGCCGCTTCGTAATAGACATCCACCACCCCGTGCCTGCGAAACGCTTCGGGGAAAATTCCCGGCGCCACCGTCGCCACCACGCTGTACACATACGCCACGCCCACTCCCATGCCGATTAGCGTGAACATATTGGCGTGGCGGTTCACGATGGACGTCCACGCGCGCTGGAAGAACGGCCATCCGCCCCACAGCACTACCGGCGTCGCCAGCGCCAGCTCGCCCCACGTCAGCAGCCATCGCGGAAACAGGTGCGTCAGCGAGGGCGCCATGTGGCCCATGGCAATCACCAGCAGCGGGATGGTAAGCACGAGGCTGATGCAAAACCGCCGCCTCATGTCGCGCAGTTCGGGATTCTCCGGCTCCGCCACAGTGACCGTGCGCGGCTCCAGCGACATGCCGCAGATGGGGCACGCGCCTGGCTCGGAGCGCACAATTTCCGGGTGCATCGGGCACACCCACTCGGTTTTCGTGGGCAGCGCGGCAACCATCTCCGGCTCCAGCGCCATGCCGCACTTCGGGCACGCACCCGGACCTTGCTGCCTGACCTCGGGATCCATCGGGCAAATGTAGACTTGCTTTTCGTCCGCTTCGGGTGGCGGTGCGGGCGGCGCCGTTTTCGGAGCCAGGTATTTTTCCGGTTCGGCGCGGAACCTCCGCTCGCATCGCGGATTACAGAAGTAATAGATCTTGCCTTTGTGCTCAGCTTTTCCGGCCGGGTGCGCCGGATCCACCATCATCCCGCACACCGGATCGCGCTCCGGCGGCGTGGGTGGCGGTGCCGGCGCGCCGATGCCGACCAGCCCCGCGGGTGTGCGCGCAACCGGCGCGGGCATGGGCATGGACACAAACAGGCTGACCAGCCCCGCCGGTTTGCCGAGATACTTCTGCGGCTCCGCCGTGAACTTCCGCGCGCATCCCGGGCAGCAGAAGTAATACGTATTGCCTTGATACTCGGCCGTGGCCTTGGCGCGCGCGGGGTCCACGTTCATCCCGCACACCGGATCTTTCGCCAGCGCGCTGGTGTGGTCGGTCATATGCGCCCGTTCCTGTGGCCTGACGATTTGGCCGCGCCGTTCTTCCAGTGATTGTCGTCCACGGTGCGCTCGATCAATGCGCAGATGGCGTCGCCGGTGACCGCGCGCCTCGGCGTTTTCTTCCAGCGTCGGAGGGCGCTCGATAGTTCCGCACGGAAGCGGCTCAAGCGCCGGATCTCCGCCTTCGTTTCGCGCAGATGCCGCTCCGCGATCTCCATGACCCTGGCACATGGCACCTGCCCGGCATCGTGCATGCGGAGAATGCCGCCGATTTCGCTCAGCGAAAACCCAAGCTCCTTCGCCTTGCGAATAAAGCGCAAGCGCTTCAAATCCGTAGCGCCGTATACGCGGTACCCCGACTCCGTGCGCTCCGGCTCCCGCAACAATCCGGCGCGCTCGTAAAAGCGGACGGCCTGCGCGGTCGTCCCCAACTCCCCTGCCAGCTCTCCAATCCTCATGCCTCAAGTCTAAACCTTACAGTAAGGTATAATGTCAAGCGGCAAACTCGCCTCCGCCTGCTATAGTAGGGTCCGCCTCAAGGCGCTAATTTCAAGATTCTTCAACGAGGAACGGCGATGTCTGCGGTTGAGGTCGCATTCCGCTACGGCAACCCGCCCGGGCCACGGGAGATGCGCGCCCTGGACGCCGTGCGCGACGTTTACGGCATCCGGCGAATTGCCTTCAACGAGAAGGAACACACGATTCGGGTGGAGTACGACGCCACCCGCCTGAAAGAAAGCGTTGTCGCGGCCCTGCTCCGCCGCGCCGGACTTGATTTGTGTGGAAAGCTCGCTCTGGTTTAGAAACTGAGAATTCGCCGGAAATGCAAAGGGGCGCTCAAGATGCTCTCTGGCCGAAAGTCATTCTCAAGAGCGCCCCTGTTGCGCGCCACTTCGTCTGCCCTTCTCGGATGCATACTTCATGCCATCCGCCTGGCGCTGAAAATACGGCTCTTAGAGGACCGTGCATGGGGACTGTTGGGTAGCTTTTGCCGAAGCGCGGGAAAGAATTACGCTCTCTGCCCAGCCCGGCCCGCAGTGTCCTGATTCTGCCCTGCGCCGCAACTGAAACGAACCTTCGGCGACTGCCTTGAATTCTTCATGTTTCATTGAGTTGAATGGGTTATAGTCAGCTTCCATCGAGTGAGGGTGATCCTTGTCTGAACAGCAGCCAAACGCGACCAGCAGTGTGCCTGTCGGGGCCGCGGAGCACCAGCGTGTGGTCAGTCTCGATGACATCCGCTTTCGCCTACGCCGACTGGAAAGCCAGGATTGGTGGCTCTGGGGAGCGGCCGTGCTGGTGATGCTGCTGCTCACCTTTGCCATCTTCTCGCTCAGTTTCTCCAGCATCCTGCGCGAGCAGAATCCGTCCTACTGGCTCCAACTCGACATCGCTGTCCGCGGCCTGTTCGGGCTAGTCCTGCTGTTTAGCCTGTTCGTCATTTACCAGCAAGTTCTGATCAAGCGCCTGCGGCGGCAACTGGCGACGCAACTGGCTGAAATGGGCTCCCTGGAGGCGCGCGCGGAAACCTTTGAGCGCCTCGCCGTTGTCGACCCGCTCACCGAACTTTACAACCGCCGCTTCGCCAAGGAGCACCTGCCGATTGAAATTGCCCGCGCCGCGCGCCAGGGATACGCCCTGACCGCGCTCATGCTGGATCTCAATGGTTTCAAGGCGGTCAATGACCAGCACGGCCATCCCGCCGGCGATTGCGCCCTGCAGCAGTTCGCCCATCACCTGAAGCGCTGTTTCCGCTCCTCCGACCTGCCGGTGCGCATGGGCGGAGACGAGTTCCTGGTGTTGCTGCCGGAGTGTTCCTCCGAGCAGGTTCCCAAGGTCCTGATGCACCTGCGTGGCCTCAACGTTGATTACGCGGACCAGAAAATCGAGATCACCTTTGCCGCTGGGTGGGCGGAATACCGGCACGGCGATACCGCTGACGACCTCTTGGCCCGTGCCGACCGGGCCCTCTATGCCGATAAGCACACGCGCTCCGCGGAACAAAAGGTGCGCGCAGCGGAAGCCGAGCTTGCCCAGCAGCAGAAGATGATGACGGTCGGGCAGATGGCGGGGGGCGTGGCCCACGATTTCAATAACCTGCTGACCATCATCCGCGGCTACAGCGAGTTGCTGCTCGACTACATCCCTGCCGGCGACGCGCTGCGCGATAAGGTCGAAGAAATTGATCGCGCCGCCCAGCGCGCCGCCACCTTGACCCGGCAGTTGCTCTCCTTCAGCCGCAAGCGGCAGCCGCAGCCCAATCACCGCCTGGAATTGAATCGCCTGGTGCTCGGCATGGAGACGATCATTCGCTCGGTGCTCGGCAAGCGCTACAACCTTACCTTTGAGTTCGCCCCCGATCTCGGCTCCACGCGCGCCGATCCCAGCCAGGTGGAGCAGGTGGTACTGAACCTAATCGTGAATGCCCGCGACGCTATGCCCGAGGGCGGCAGCGTGATCCTGCGAGTTGCCAACGCCGAACTGGATTCGGCATTCGTGCAATCGCATCCCGGCTCGCGCCTGGGCTCGTACGTCAGCCTCTCCGTCTCCGATACCGGAGTCGGTATGGACGAGCCCACCAAGGCGCACATCTTCGAGCCCTTCTTCACCACCAAGCTGGAAGGCCAGGGCACTGGGCTGGGATTGGCCATCGTGTACGGAGTCGTCAAGCAAACCGGTAGCTACATCGCGGTGGACAGTGACCCTGGCCGCGGCAGCGTCTTTACCGTATATTTCCCCCGTGCCGCGTCGCCCGCCACCGAAGTCCAGCCTGCAGCCGGAGCCACTACCGCTGCCCTGCCATGATCCTCAAGGAATCCTCGTGAGGTAGTGTCCGCATGTGCTAAACACCGACAGCAGGTTGGTCAATCCCAGCAATTCCTTGATCCGCTGATTCAAGTTCACCAGCTCCAGTTCGCACTTCGCCGATTTCGCGGTGACGTAAAGCCGCACCAGCGTTCCCAGCCCCGAACTATCCATGTGCCGCAGATCGCTGAGGTCGAGCACGATCCGCCTCGCGCCCGGCAGCACGCGCATGAATTCATCGCGCAAGTTCTCGGCGTAGTCGGACGTCAGGCGACCGGTGCAGTGGATCACAACCGCTTCCGCTGTGGGTGTGGTACGAAGGCGTAGACGATGGATGGAAGTTCCGGGACTGAACGACATTTTCACTCACCCCAACCTACCCGGATTCTAGCATTGCCAGGTTTAGCGACCGCTTGTTCTGACGCGGGCTTCGCCGTGGCCCCCTCCGCTCCACTTATGACACTTTTTGTCGTTTCGGATGACACTTTTTGTCAGTCGATGCCCCACTGCTTCGCCGCAACCGCCAATTAAGTCCGCCAGGTTCCGCCGACAATCTTCGACAAGTAACTGATATGATTTGTACTTAAACATGGTGTGTTGACAATGGCGGCCCGCCTGTCGCGTTGGCGCGTCAAATGCATGTCTGCATGGCATTCCGACAAGACAAAAACGGAGAGTACGACATGAGTAAACAAAAAGGCTTCTCATTGATCGAGCTGCTGATTGTGGTGGCGATCATTCTGATCATTGCCGCGATCGCCATTCCCAACCTGCTGCGCTCGCGCATTGCCGCGAACGAAGCTTCGGCGGTGGGCTCCATCCGCACCATCAACACTTCGGAAATTACCTACGCTTCCACGTATCCGGACGTCGG
>JAIQFM010000105.1 GCA_020073285.1 Terriglobia bacterium
ACGACGTCGGCAACCTGCACGCCGGTGTTGTCAATGTAGTTCTGCACGTCCACGGCGCGGCCCGCGGCGCGCAGCAGGCGCACGAAAGTGTCGCCCAGGATGGCGTTGCGGAGATGCCCGATGTGCGCCGCTTTGTTGGGATTGACGCTGGTGTGCTCGACCTGAATCTTGCCTGCCACGTCCCGCAGTGGCGGCTGTTCATTACCGGCGGCGAGCGCCGTAGCCGCCGCCGCGCGGTTCAGACGCGCGTTGATGTAGCCGGCGCCCGCAACTTCCAGCCTGTCGAAGCCTTCGATCGCACCGATGCCTTTGACGATCTCCTCGGCAATCTTGCGCGGCGCCTTGCGCAGGCGCTTGGCGAGTTCGAACGACAGCGGCAGGCCGTATTCGCCAAGCTCGACCTTGGGAGGCTGCTCGATCACCACGTTGGGCAGATCAATGTCGTAGGTCTCGCGCAGGCAGGCGCGGACACGGTCGGCGAGTTGTTGCTGAAAGCGGCGGTACAAGTGGCCGATTATAGCAATGGGAGAAGGTTTGACGAGGGTGGAGTGCTTCCCTATGATGAAGAATTCGAGAATTAAGAAGTCGGAATTTGTCGTTGGTCGTTGGTCGTTAGTCGTTGGCCAAAACGGATATGCGAACGACCAACGATAAACGACCACCTGCCTCCCTTGCAGGCATTCGTTAGTACGGCAAAATGTCGGAAAAGTTCTACATCACGACGCCGATCTACTACGTGAATGCGCGGCCGCATTTGGGGCACGCGTACACGACCATCGTCTGCGACACGATTGCGCGGCGCCAGCGGATGCTGGGCAAGGACACGTTTCTGCTGACCGGGACCGACGAGCACGGCGTCAACGTGGAGCGCGCGGCGCAGGCCGCGGGACGCGATCCCAACGACTACGTGGACGAGATCGCGGCGGCGTTCAAGGCCATGGCCGACGGCGTGGGCGCGACCTACGACAAGTTCATCCGCACCACCTCGGCGGAGCACAAGCGCGGCGTGCAGGCGCTGTTCCGCGTGCTGCGCGACAACGGCTTCATCTACAAGGGCGCCTACACCGGCCAATACTGCGTGCACGACAATCTGTACGTAGATTCCGCCGGTCCCGGAGCGCCCTGCCCGACCTGCGGCCGTCCCACGGAGACGATCAGCGAGGAGAACTACTTCTTCAAGCTGTCGGCCTTCGAGGACCAACTGCTGAAGTACTACCAGGAGCATGCGGACTTCATCCGGCCGGAGACGCGGCGCAACGAGGTGATGTCGTTCGTGCGCGGCGGCCTGCGCGATCTCTCGATCAGCCGCAGCACATTCAAGTGGGGCATTCCGGTGCCGGACGATCCCGGCCACGTCATCTACGTGTGGCTGGACGCGCTGAGCAACTACATCACCGCCATCGGCTACGGGTCGGACAAAAAGGAAGAACAGCAGCAGTTCGAGAAATACTGGCCTGCCGAGCTGCACATGATCGGCAAGGAGATCGTGCGCTTCCACTGTGTGTACTGGCCGGCGTTTCTGCTGGCCGCGAATCTGCCGCTGCCCAAGACGATCATGGCACACGGTTGGATCCTGTTCGAGCAGGACAAGATGTCCAAGTCGCGGGGGAACATCGTGCGCGCGGAGACGATCATCGACGTGCTCGGGGTGGACGCGCTGCGCTACTTCCTGCTGCGGGAGATCGTGTTCGGGCACGACGGATCGTTCTCCTTTGACGCGCTGGTCGGGCGCTTCAATTCCGACCTGGCGAACGACTATGGCAATCTCGCCAGCCGGACGCTGAGCATGATCCAGCGCTATTTCCGAGGCGAAGTCCCATACCCGAGCGCGACGGTGGCGCGCACCGCGGCCGACAACGCGATCCAGGAGGAGGCGGCGCGGACGATCGAAGAGTGCCAACGGCTGTTCGACGATTACCAGTTCTCGCGCGCGCTGGAGTGCGCGTGGGGCGTGATCGGCGCGGTGAACAAGTACATCGTGGAGAACGAGCCGTGGGCGGTGGCGGAAAGACAGGAGGAGGAGAGCCGGTCGCGGCTGGGCACGATCCTGTACACCGCGGCCGAGGCGCTGCGGATCGTGACCGCGCTGGTGCATCCGGTGATTCCGGAATCGAGCTCGCGGATCTGGAAGCAGCTCGGGCTCGGCGACATCAACAAGTTCCGGCTGGACCAGCTCAAGTGGGGACAACTCGAGCTGGGCACCAAGCTGGGCAAAGTGGAGCCGGTGTTTCCGCGCGTGGACAAGACGGCGATCGAGAAAATGCACGCCCTCGAACAGCAGGGACGCGCGCCGGTAGTTTCCATCGAGTCGAAGAAGCCGCCGTCCACCGCAGAAGCGCGCCCGCCCGTCGAGTTGGCAATGGGACAAAACGGCGTGTCGAAAGCGGGTCAACCGGCAAAGCCAGCGGCGGCGAGCGCACCGGCTGCTGCGCCGAGTGCGGGGCCCGCAGCGGCAGTCCCGGAAGGAAAGATTTCGATCGACGATTTCCTGAAGGTGGAGATGCGCGTTGGGCAGGTGAAGGCGGCGGAGAAAGTTAAAGGCGCGGACCGGCTGCTGCGGCTGGAAGTGGATATTGGGACGGAAGTGCGACAACTCGTGGCGGGCATCGCCGAGGCGTACACCCCGGAGCAGTTGATCGGGCGCAAGGTGGTGATCGTCGCCAACCTGGCGCCGCGCAAGTTGAAGGGTTTGGAATCCAACGGCATGATCGTGGCCGCGTCGGTCGAGGGCGGCAAGCCGGTGCTCACGGGATTTCTGGAAGACGTTCCGGTGGGCGCGAAGCTGAAATAAACGATAAACACAGAGGCACAGAGACACAGAGGAAATAGGTTTTCTGGTTTTCTCCGTGGCTCTGTGCCTCTGTGGTTATCATTTTCATGTACGTCGACAGTCACTGCCATCTGGACGGGCCCAAGTTCGCGCAGGATCGCGAGCAGGTGATCGCGCGGGCGCGCGAGGCGGGCGTTGAGGCGCTCGTGGCAATCGGCAATGGCCGCGGGCCGGACGATGTGGCGTGTGGGATTCGGTTGGCAGAGGAGTACGGTTTACGGTCGACGGTCGACGCCCGAGGGGAAAGCCAAAAGCAGGTCCCTCGCTTCGCTCGGGATGACACCACCAAGAGTCATGAGCACCGCTTCCGAATTTATGCGACGCTCGGCATACACCCGCATGAGGCAGCCCTGGCCGAAGAGCGGCACTTTGGCGAGATGGAGAAACTGGCGCGGGATCCGAAGGTTATCGCGTGGGGCGAGATCGGGCTGGATTATTTTTACGATCACTCGCCCCGCGATGTGCAGCAGAAGGTTTTCGTGCGCCAGATGGAGCTGGCGCGCGCGGCCAAGCTGCCGATCGTCATTCACAACCGGCCGTCGGACAACAGCGACAATGCATGGCAGGACCTGTTCCGTTTGTTGCGCGAGCATTGGGCGTCGAGCGGGCTGGGCGGGATTCTGCATTGTTTCACCGGGACGGTGGAGCAGGCACGGGCGGGGATGGATTTGGGATTCATGATTTCGTTCGCCGGAAACGTGAGCTATCCGAAAGCGGTTTCCATTCGCGAGGCAGCGGCGCAAATTCCGCTCGAACGCATGCTGATTGAGACGGACTCGCCTTACCTGGCGCCGGTGCCGCATCGCGGCAAAAGAAATGAGCCGGCATTCGTGGCGGAGACGGCGCGGCATATTGGCGAGTTGCGCGGGATTTCAGGTGAAGAAGTTGGGGCGGCTACCACCGAAAATTTCTATCGCTTCTTCGGGATTGGTTAGCCACAGAGGGCACGGGGGGAATTAAGGAGTCAGGAGTCAGCAGTCAGCAGTCTGGAACCAGGAATCAGAAGTCAGAAAATGAGAAGCCCTGCCGCACGCTTTCATTCTTCATTGTGACTCCTTAATTATTCATTCCTTTGTGACTTCTTAGCTCTTTTTCTTCCTCTGTTTCCTCTGTGGTTAAGCTTTCTTACCGCGATACAGTCCCGCAATCCCGAAGGTATAGGACGTCCAGGAGAGGTCGGTAAAGCCGGCGGCGCGCATGCGTCCGAGCATTTCGCCAGGCGAGGGGAAGCGCTCGACCGAGGCGGGCAAGTACGCGTACGGGCCTTTGACGCCGGAGATCACGGTGCCGATGGCGGGCAGCACGCGTTTGAAGTAGACGCGATAGAGGCGGCCGATGAGCCCGCTGGGGTCGCCAAAGTCGAGGATGCCAACTTCCCCGCCGGGACGCAGCACGCGGAAGATTTCACGCAAGCCGGCGTCGTAGTCGGCGAGGTTGCGGAAGCCGAACGCGGAGGTGACCAGGTCGAAGGTGGCGTCGGGCAGAGGAAGGCGGAGGGCGTCGGCTTCGAGCCATTGCAGCGAGGCGCCGCGGGATTTCTCTACGGCGCGGACGAGCATGGCGTGGGAGAAGTCGGCACCGCAAATTTCAGCTTGGCTGCTGGATACCCGCCGCAGGGCGAAGGCCATGTCGCCGGTGCCGCAGCAGAGGTCGAGGGCGCGGGCCCCGGGACGTTGCAGGATGTGGCGGAAGGTGCGGGCGGCGCGGCGCCACCAGAGGCGGTCAATGTTGAAGGAGAGCAGGTGGTTGAGCAGGTCGTAGCGCGGCGCGATGGAGGTGAACATGTCGCGCACGGCGGCGGCAGCCTGACGGCGGTTCTGCGCGCCTTCGGGTGCCGCGCCGAGGACGGGCTTGGGAGCTTCCGCCATGCCGCTAGTTAACCACAGAGGATACGGAGGACGGGAATCGAAGTCGCGGCGGACAACACACAAAAGCCGATTTAGCCACAGAGGACACAGAGGCAATCATGGCAGGTATTCGTACATGGCATTCGCGCCCCAAATGGACGAATCAATTGGAAGCTGCCGACAGTCTCTACGCCTGCGAGAGGCAGCGGAGTTCTTCAATGGCCTGTACGACGGCGCGCTCGGGGACATCGGAAACGACTTCGACTCGGCCAACTTCGATGGGCAGGACGAAATGCACCACGCCGTTCATGGTCTTCTTGTCGTGCGCGAGGCGGCGTGCGATGCGTTTGCCGCGGGGCTCGACCTTGGGGAGCGAGGCGTAGGCGAGCACGGAGGAGATGATGCGGCGGGCGGTTTCGGAGTCGGCCCGCTGCATGGCGGCGGAGATCTTGGAGGCCGCGACCATGCCCCAGGCGACGGCTTCGCCGTGAAGAAAATGTTGGTAGCCGGTTTCAGCTTCCAGGGCGTGGCCGACCGTGTGTCCGAAGTTGAGGATGCGGCGCAGGCCGGATTCGCGCTCGTCGGCGACGACGACCTCGGCCTTCACCTGCACGCATTCTGCGATCAGCCACTCGAGCGCGGCGGGATCGCGCTGCAGGATGCGCTCGCGATTCTGCTCCATGAAGTCGAAGATGTCGGGACGGCGAATGATGCCGCACTTCATCGCCTCATAGAGGCCGGAGCGGTACTCGCGCTCGGCGAGGGTGGAAAGCACGCCGGGGTCGATGAGCACAGCGCGCGGCTGATGAAAGGTGCCGAGCAGGTTCTTGCCCTCGGGAAGGTCCACGCCGGTTTTGCCGCCGATGGAAGCGTCCACTTGCGCGAGAAAAGTGGTCGGAATTTGCACCACGTCGATGCCGCGCATGTAGATGGAGGCCACGAAGGCAGCCACGTCGCCGACCACACCACCGCCGAAAGCGATGACGGCGGACTTGCGGTCGGCGTCGCGGCGGATGAGCTTGGTGGCGAGATCGCGGACGGTGTTCAGGGTCTTGGCGCGCTCGCCATCGGGCATTTCGATGATGGAGTGCGCCAGGCCGGAGCTTTTGAGCGAGGCGGTGAGTGGGCCGGCCCAGGCTTTCTTGACCGGCGGGACGGTGATGATGAAGTAGCGCGTGCGTTCCGGCAGAGCCGCGCGGAGAAGCTCGCCGGCACGCGTCAGCAGGCCGGTTTCGATGGTCGCGGTGTACGGATTAGAGGGAAGCTGGACTTCGATTTGCCGCACGGGATTCATGATAACGCAGAGGCGCGGAGCTGGTAGCTGGGCGAGGTAGTCGGCAGTTCGTAGTCGGGAAAGTAAGCGAGTAGTTCGCATCGGATGGCGGTGATACTGACTATCGCACGGCGAAGATGTACCATCATGCGTCCATGAAAACCGTGCCGTCAGCAACCGATTTCGTCGTGGTGGGAGCCGGGATTGCCGGACTGCGTGCGGCGATCGAGTTGGCGCCCGCCGGACGTGTGCTGGTACTGGCCAAGCGCGAAGTGACGGAGTCGGCGACCCAGTACGCGCAGGGCGGGATCGCGGCGGCGCTGAGCGATGAAGACGAAATCGGGCTGCACCTGCAGGACACGCTCAATGCCGGCGACGGCCTATGCAACGAATCGGCGGCCAAGGTGCTGGTGGAGGAGGGGCCGGAGCGGATCGAGGAACTGATCGCGTGGGGCACGGAGTTCGACCGCAACGGGACGAAGCTGGCCTTCACCCGCGAGGGAGCGCACAGCCGGAACCGTATCCTGCACGCCCATGGGGATTCCACCGGGCGGGAGATCGGACGGGCGCTGTGGCTGAAGGCCAAGGCGCTGAAGAACATCACGCTGCTGGAGTTCGAGTTTGCCACCGAGCTGTGCGTGCAGGATGGGCGCGTCGCCGGGCTGGCGGTGATGAACGGGAAGGGCGCGCGGCGGGAGGTACATGCGTCGGCGGTGCTGCTGGCCACGGGAGGGCTGGGGCAGGTATATCGCGAGACGACTAATCCCGGCGTCGCCACCGGGGACGGCGTCGCCATGGCGTACCGCGCGGGGGCCGAAATCGGCGACATGGAGTTCGTGCAGTTCCATCCCACGGCGCTGTACGTGAAGGGCGCGCCACGATTCTTGCTGTCGGAGGCGCTGCGCGGCGAGGGCGCGTACCTGCGCAACATGGAGCTGGTCCGCTTCATGCCGAAGTATCACGAGATGGCGGAGCTGGCGCCGCGGGACGTGGTGGCGCGGGCGATCGCGCACGAGATGGAATTGGTGAAATCGCCGAATGCGGTGGTGTATCTGGACCTCACGCACCTAGACGCGACCAAGGTGGAGAGCCGCTTCCCGCGGATTTACAAGACGTGCCTGGATTACAACGTGGACATCACGACCGATTTGGTGCCGGTGCGTCCGGCGGCGCATTACGCCATGGGCGGCGTACGCACCGATCTCGATGGCCGGACGAGCTTGCGCGGGCTGTTCGCGGCGGGCGAGGCGGCGTGCACCGGGGTCCACGGAGCCAACCGGCTGGCCAGCAATTCCCTGCTTGAAGGGCTGGTGTTCGGCGCGCGCGCGGCCAAGAAAATACGCGAGGAGTTCCGGGACGCCGGACATCACCACGCGCACGCGGAGCACGAGGTGGAAAGCCCGCACAAGGGGACGGTTACGCCGTCAACGGAACAGGTGGCGGAACAGATCCGGGACCTGATGTGGCGCGAGGTGGGAATCGTGCGCAGCGGATCGCAGCTCAGGCACGCCATCCGCGAACTGGAGAAGCTGCGCGAATGCTGGCCGCAGCCGGCGAACCGCGCGGCGTGCGAGGCGGCGAACGTCCACCAGGTGGCGCTGCTGATTGCGCGCGCGGCGCTAGCGCGGGAAGAGAGCCGCGGCGCACACTACCGGACGGATTATCCGCTGCACAACGACGCCAAGTTCAAGAAGCATTCGATAGTGCGCGGGGAACAGATCAGGTTTGAATGAGGCCGTCGTTGGTCGATGGTCGTTGGTTGATGGCCGCGCTTTGCTGAGCTTCGCAGTCGCCCGTAATGTTCCATCAGAGGCACGCGCGTGACACTGGCAAAACTCACTCTTCTTGCATTCTTGCTGACATTTCTTGCCACCGCGCAGCAGCCTGCGCCGAAAGCGGCTGGCCCGGACACGGCCAAGACCGCGACGCCCACATACACTCCCGGACTAGATGTCACCGCGATGGATGAGACCGTCGACCCGTGCGTGGATTTTTATGCCTACGCGTGCGGCGGCTGGCAGAAGGTGAACCCGATTCCGGCGGACCAGTCGTCGTGGAGTTTGACGGCCAAGTTGCAAGAGCAGAACCGCGAGTTGCTGCGCTCGATTTTGGAGAACGCGGCGGGGCCGGATCCGCACCGTGGGCCCATCCAGCAGAAAATCGGGGATTACTACGCGTCGTGCATGGATGAAAAAGCGGTGGACGCAACCGGCGCCGGCGCGCTGAAGAGTGATCTTGATCGCATTGCGGGTCTGCGCACCAAGGGTGAACTGGCCGATTACCTGGCGCACGCGCATCCCGAGGACATTGGGATTTACTTTGGGCAGGCGGCGCTGTTCCGCTTCGGTTCGACGCAGGACGCGAAGAATTCCACCGAGGTGATAGCGGAGGTGGACCAGGGCGGGCTGGGGCTGCCGGACCGGGATTACTACCTGAAGGACGACGCCCGGTCGCAGGAGCTGCGCAGGAAGTACGTGGCGCACGTGCAGAAGATGGTGGAATTGACCGGCGAGACGACGCAGGCTGCGGCGGCGGACGCGCAGGCGGTCATGCGTATCGAGACAGCTCTGGCAAAGGGGTCGATGACGCGGGTGCAGCGGCGCGATCCGAAGGCAACCTACCACCGCATGTCGCGCGCGGAGCTTCAGGCGCTGAGCCCGGCGTTTCCGTGGGAGCGCTACCTCCGTGCGTATGGCTTACAAGCTGTGCAGTCGCTGAATGTCGCCGCGCCGGATTTCGTGAAGGCGATGGACGCGGCGATCGCGAGCGAAGAGATGCCGGCGCTGCGGGCGTATCTGCGGTGGCACCTGGTTCATGCGCAGGCACGGTGGCTGGCGACGCCGTTCGTCGAGGAGGACTTCAATTTCTACGGGCGCACGCTGACCGGCGCCCGGGAACTCCAGGCGCGGTGGAAGCGCTGCGTGCGCTACACCGATCGCGCGCTTGGGGAGGCGCTGGGGCAGGCGTACGTGGAGGCCGCGTTCAGCGCGGAGGCAAAGCAGCGCACGGTCAATATGGTGGAGCAGATCGAGCAGGCGATGGCGCGCGACATCCAGCAGTTGAACTGGATGACCGATCCGACGAAGCAGCAGGCGCTGGCCAAGCTGCGCACGGTGGTCAACAAGATCGGATATCCGGACAAGTGGCGCGATTACGCGGCGCTGAAGATCGCGCGCGGCGACGCGCTGGGCAACGGCGAGCGGGCGAATGCGTTCGAGTTCATGCGGCAACTGGAAAAGATCGGCAAGCCGGTGGACCGCACGGAGTGGTACATCACCACCCCGACGGTGAACGCGTATTACGACGCGCAGAACAACAGCATCAACTTCCCAGCCGGGATTCTGCAGCCTCCGCTGTTCGATCCCAAGATGGACGATGCTCCGAATTATGGCGACACCGGAGGGACGATCGGGCACGAGCTGACGCACGGCTTCGACGATGAGGGCCGTCAGTTCGATGCGCAGGGGAACTTGCGCGATTGGTGGCAGGCGCAGGATGGCAACGAGTTCGAGCGGCGGGCGCAATGCATCGCCGACCAGTATGCGCAATACACCATCGTGGACGACGTCAAGATCAACAGCAAGCTGACGCTGGGCGAAGACGTGGCCGACGTCGGCGGGCTGATCCTGGCTTACATGGCGTGGCGCGAGCAGACGCGCGGGCGCAAGCTGGAGCCGGTCGAGGGACTCACGCCGGAGCAGCGGTTTTTCATCGGCTACGGACAGAGTTGGTGCAGCAATCAGCGGCCGGAGGTCATGCGCATGCGCGCCATGACCGACCCGCACTCGCCGCCCAAGTATCGGACCAACGGTGTGGTCCGCAACATGCCGGAATTCCAGCAGGCGTTCCATTGCAAGACGGACCAGGCGATGGCGCCAGCGGAACGTTGCAGGGTTTGGTGAGGCAGGCTTCAGGCTCCAGGGACCACGTCTCTTCAGTAATCTTCTCTCTAACACGATCCGTAGCTCTTTGGCACGATCCGCAGTGGGGTGAGTCGCCGGACCTCATGTCTTTCTTTTTGCTTTCGGGGCGATGGCGAGCGAGGCGACCACCGAGATCAGGAGAACGGCGCCGACCACGATCAGCGCGTACTCGGTGGGGATGGGGTAATAGCTGGAGAGCAGCATCTTTACCCCGATGAATACGAGGATGCCGGACAGGCCGTAATGAAGGAAGTGGAAGGCTTCCATCATGCCGGCGAGGGCGAAGTACATGGAGCGCAGGCCGAGGATGGCGAAGACGTTCGAGGTGTAGACGATGAACGGGTCGCGGGTGATGGCCAGCACGGCAGGGATGGAGTCGGCGGCGAAAAGGACGTCGGTGGTCTCGACGACGATCAGCACCAGCAGCAGCGGCGTGGCGTAGAGTCCCGGCTGACGCACCGTGAAGCGTCCGCCGACGTAGTCGGACGTGACCGGCATCCAGCGGCGGAACATCTTGAGGACCGGGTTGTGTTCGGGGTGGATTTCCTGTTCCTCTTGCCGGAATAGCTGGACGCCGGTGTAGATGAGAAAGGCGCCGAAGACGTAAGTGATCCAGTGAAAACGGCGGATGAGGGTGACACCGGCGAGTATGAAAACGCCGCGCATCACCAGCGCGCCCACGATTCCCCAGAACAGGACCTTGTGCTGGTAATTCGAGGGGACGCGGAAATACCGGAAGATCAGAAGAAAGACGAAGAGGTTGTCAACGCTGAGCGATTCCTCGACCAGGTAGCCGGTGACGAACTCCAGCGAAGTGGCGCGCCCGCGCCAGTAGAAGACGAAGACGGCGAAGGCGGCCGCCAACGCCACCCACATGATGCTGAAGCCCAGCGCCTCGCGAAACCTGATGGCGTGCGGCTTGCGGTGAAAGACCGCCAGGTCCAGCACCAGCATCAAAATCACGAAGACGTTGAAGAGAACCCAGAAGATCAGTTCGTTCATTGCGAGTACCGAGTACCTGGTACCAAGTACCGAGCAACTGCGACTGAAATCCTAACAAACCGCGGGTGAGAACCAGGGAAAGTCAGAAGTAAGAACTGTGGGCAAAGGGCGTTCAGTTCTCGCTTCTTACTTCTCACTTCCAACTTCTGACTTTCTCAGCTCTGGCGCAACAGGTGAATGGTTCGCAGCACGACGCTGCCGACAACCTCCAGGCTCTGTGGGCTGAGTTTGTCGAGCGTGTCCTGGGGCGTGTGCCAGTAGGAATTGTTGGGGCCGTAGTCATAGTCAATAAGGTCGGCGACCGGGACGCCGGCGCGCGCGAACGGCAGGTGATCATCTTCCAGGTCGTTGGTGCGGGCGAAGAAATGCGACTGGTAGCCCAGGTCGGTCGCGGCCTTGTACACCACGTCTTCGAGCCAGGGAGTTGAGTTGGATTCGCGCTCGATGTTGAGGTCGGCGTCGCCGATCATGTCGAGCAGCAGGAAGGCCTGGATTTTTTTCAGCGTACCGTCCTTCGCCCATTTCGCGGCCAGGTGTTTGCTGCCATAGAGAGAATCTGTCGGCGACCATTGCTTGATGGCTTCCTCGCCGTCGAACCACACCAGCCAGACGCGGTAGCCCTCAAGTTTCTGGCCGCGCAGTTGTCGCGCGAGTTCCAGCAGCAGGCCGGTGGAAGAGCCGCCGTCGTTGGCTCCGACGAAATCCTTGCGGCCGTAGAGCGTGTCGTAGTGGCCGGTGACCACGATGATTCCGTCCTTGCTGCCCGGGAACTTGGCTACGAAGTTGGTCATGCGCTTGCTGCCCGCGGGCGTGGAGGCGGTGAAGGAGTCTTCCTGGAGATTGTCGTCCTTCAGTTCCTTGCGCAGGTACGCCTGGGTTTTCGCATGACCGGGGCTGCCGACCCAGCGCGGGCCGAAGGCGACAACCTCGCGCGTGTACTGCAGCGCGCGCTGGCCGTCGACGTGCGGGAGCGAGACGGCTTGACTTGTGGGCGGCGACGGTTTCCGCACCGGCTCGGCGGCCGAGGCATGCGAGTTGTCACGATTGCAGGAAGAGAAGGCAAGCATCATGAGGAGCGCGAACGCGACGGTGGTCAAGGGCGGGTACCGGGTGATCATGCGACGTGCCGCGCCTTAGGATAACAGGTTGGAGGGGGTTCAGTTCCGAGTTGCAAGTGGACCCACATCTGCCAAACCCGGGCAGATGTGGGGCACCGGCAACCCTCCAGTGATTTCCATCATCATGGCGGCGCGTGAAATCCAGTAAAATCGAAAATCCTATGGCGACCCTGGTTTCGCAGGCAGCGACGGCTATGAACTGGCAGGCGGCTGCCAACATGATCGATCACACGCTGCTGAAGCCGGAAGCCTCGCGCGAGCAGATCGAGAAGCTCTGCCGCGAAGCGGCGCGCTTCGACTTCGCCTCGGTGTGCGTGAACGCGTACTGGATCCCGGTGTGCGCCGCCATCCTGCGGCCCACGCCGGTGAAGGTGTGCACCGTGGTCGGATTTCCGCTGGGAGCGACCTTGACCAGCGCGAAGCGCTTCGAGACCGTGGAGGCGCTGCGGCTCGGGGCCGATGAGATTGACATGGTGATGAACATCGGAGCCATGAAGTCGGGCGACCACGCGCGGGTGGAGAGCGACATCCGCGCCCTCGCCGTGGTGACGCACGATGCCGGCGGGCTGCTGAAAGTCATCTTCGAGAACGTGCTGCTCACGCGGGAGGAAAAAATCGCCGCCTGCGATCTGAGCCTGGCGGCAGGCGCGGATTTCGTGAAGACGTCAACCGGATTTTCCTCGGGCGGCGCGACGGTGGAGGATGTCGCGCTGATGCGCGCCCACGTCGGCAATCTGGCCGGGGTAAAGGCGGCGGGAGGAATTCGCACCGCCGACCAGTTCCTGGCCATGGTGGCGGCGGGCGCGGATCGCATTGGCGCCAGCGCCTCGGTGGCGATTTGCCGAAAGCTGGGAGCGCCGTATTAGGAAAACGTTTTCGGTGGTCGGTTATCGGTTGTTGGTTTTCGGTGACCTGCAGCCGTATCGGGAATCTCCATCCAGAGTTGAATGCGTGCTGCTGGCTGAAATGCGGCGGCGGAAGCCCGTATCCGGCTGATATCATCGAATTCGGCAGTGCCCCGAGTCATGACGACATCCGCAACCCAGCCCGCGCCCGTGCAGGTGGATTCCCTGCTGCTGGAAGTGGCCGACGTGGTCAACACCACGCTCGACCTGAACACCATCCTGCGGCGGGTGGCCGAACTGGTGCGCCGGGTCATTGCCTACGAGCATTTCGCCATCTTACTGCTCAACGAGAAAACGCAGGAGCTGCGCATCCGGTTTTCCATCGGGCATCCGCCGGAGGCCGTCGAGCGCTGCCGCATCAAGGTGGGCGAAGGCGTGACCGGGCTGGCGGCGCAGCGGCGCGAGCCGGTGCTGGTGAACGACGTGCTGAAGGCGCCGGAGTACATCGAGGCTCTCCCGCAGGTGCGCTCGGAACTGGCGGTGCCGCTGATCATCAAGAACCGCGTGATCGGCGTGATCGATATCGAGGCGCCGCAGCCAGGGTACTTCACCGAAGATCACAAGCGGCTGCTGTCGCTGATTGCCTCGCGCATCGCCATCGGAATCGAGAACGCGCGGCTGTACACGCGCACCTCGCGGCAGGCCAAGACGCTGCTGGTGCTGAACGAAATCAGCCGCGACCTGACGTCCATCCTTAATCTCGACCAGTTGCTGCAGCGCATCGGCGAGGCGGTCACGCGGCTGATTGACTACCAGATGTTCAGCGTGCTGCTGGTGGACGCGGCGGGCTCCAAGCTCGAGCACCGCTTCTCGCTGCGCTTCAACGAGACGGTGCAGATCAAGCAAAACATTGTCATCGGACGAGGCCTGGTGGGCTACTCCGCATTGCACAAGGAGCCGGTGCTGGCGCCGGACGTTAGCAAAGACCCGCGCTACATCAATAGCAACCCGGAAACGCGCTCGGAGCTGTGCGTTCCGCTGATCTACAAGGATCGGGTGATCGGCGTGCTCGACATCGAGCACACGCGCCGCGGCTACTTCACCGACGATCACGTGCGCACCATGACCACACTGGCGGCTCAGGTGGCGATCGCGATCGAGAACGCGCGCCTGTACGAGCGGGTCACGCGGCAGGAGCGCCGCTTGCAGAAGGACATGGCACTGGCGCACGAACTCCAGTTCAGGCTGCTGCCGCCTTGCTGTCCGGTGATCGGGAACGCGGAGCTTTCGGCGAAGTTCGTGCCGGCGCGCGAGATCGGCGGCGACCTGTACGATTTCCTGCACTACGAACCGCGCCCGCAGAACCGTTCGCGCGACGGCGAGGAGCGCAAGCCGGACCTGGGCATCGCCATCGGCGACGTGAGCGGAAAGGGCGCGCCGGCGGCCTTGTACGCGGCCCTGGCCAGCGGATTCCTGCGATCGCATGCGGGCTCGCGTCCGGGCGCGGCGGAGATGCTGACGTTGCTGAATGAGTCGCTGGTTTCGCGGCGCATCGAGGCACAATACATTTCGGTGGCCTACGCCGTGTGGGACGATGAGCGGCGACTGCTGCGCGTCGCCAACTCCGGCCTGCCGCTGCCCCTCTACTGCCACGACGGACGGATCGAGTGCGTGGAAACGATCGGGTTGCCGCTCGGGTTGTTCGAGCAGGCGCACTACGATGAGGTTTCGTACCGCGCGCATCCGGGCGACCTGTTCGTGTTCCTCAGCGACGGCGTGCTCGACGCGCAGAACCGCGAAGGCGAGATGTTCGGACTCGCCCGGCTGAGCACGGTGGTGAAGGCGAACTGCCAAGGCAGCGCGAACGACGTGGTTACGGGCATCTTTGCCGCGGTGGCGGAATTCGCCGCGGGCGAGAATGCGTACGACGATCAGACCGTGGTGGCGCTGAAGGTCCTGGGAAATTCCGGCAAACGCAAATGAGCAAGAACGACGCGCCCGCGGGGCGTCCACCTGCATTCGTGTATCGCCACGACGTGCTGCACTGCGAGCGCGCGCCGCTGGTTGCACTGGCGGCGAAACACGGCACGCCCCTGTACGTCTATTCCGCGACGACCATCCGTGAGCGCTACCGCACTTTCGACCGGGCGTTTCGCGGCGTTCCGCACACGGTCTGTTATTCGGTCAAAGCTAATTCCAATCTTGCGCTGCTGAAAAGGCTTGCCAGGATGGGCTGCGGGTTCGACGTGGTGTCGGGCGGCGAACTGCAGCGCGTGCTGCGCGCCGCCAGGCCGGCGGCCAAGCGCGTGGTGTTCTCCGGGGTCGGAAAAACGGTGGAAGAAATGGATGCCGCCCTTGGCGCCGGCATCCTGATGTTCAACGTCGAGAGCGA
>JAIQFM010000324.1 GCA_020073285.1 Terriglobia bacterium
CGGTCTGTCCCGAGGGTGACGTGCTGGGGATGGTTGGGGGCAAGGCCGCCATCATCAACGGATACAAGTGCATCGGCCACAGCCTGTGCGCCGACGTGTGTCCCGTGGGCGCCATCACCATGGTCATGGCCACCCCGAGCATGGGCGCCGAGATGCCCAGCTTGACTCCGGAATATGAAACCAACATCACGAATCTTTTCATTATCGGGGAACTGGGCGGGCTGGCGTTAATCAGGAACGCAGTGAACCAGGGCCGCGCTTGCATCGATGCCATTGCCAGCCGGCTGACCGCAGGCTGGTTCACCGCGGGCTGGGGGCAGCCCGAGGTCCACGATATTGTGATCGTCGGAGCCGGTCCGGCCGGAATCAGCGCCTCGCTCCGGGCTATCGAGAAGAACCTGAAGTACACCACGATCGAGCAGGACGAGGTCGGGGGCGCCGTATCCAAGTATCCTCGCCAAAAACTGGTCATGACCACGCCGGTGGAATTTCCCATGTACGGGAAGTTCAGGAAGATGGAACTCTCCAAGGAAGACTTGCTCGCCTTCTGGCAGAAGGTCATGAAGCGCTCCGATTTCCAGGTCCGCAGCGGCGAAAAGGTGGATGACATCAAGAAGGGCCCTGACGACCTGTTCACGGTCACGACCTCAAAAGCCCAGTATCGTTCGCGCGCCGTGGTGCTGGCGCTCGGACGCACCGGCACACCCCGCAAACTCGGCGTCCCCGGGGAGAACCTGCCCAAAGTCATGTACCGGCTGATCGAGGCAGATCACTACGTGAACAAGAAAATTCTGGTGGTCGGGGGCGGCGACAGCGCGGTGGAGGCGGCCATGGGACTGGCGCACCAGATCGGAAACCAGGTCACGCTTTCCTATCGCCAGGAGCGCTTCAGCCGCATCAGGGCGCGCAACGAGCAGCGCGTGGAAGAGTGCATCCGCTCGGGAAAGCTCAAGGTGCTTTTCAACTCCAGTCCGGTCGAGTTCCGGCAGGACGCGGTGGTGCTGGAGGTCAATGGCCAGCGTCAGGAATTCCCCAATGATTTTGTCTGGGTTTTTGCCGGCGGCACTCCTCCCAATGATTTCCTGAAGAAAATCGGGGTACAGCTCGGGACGCGAGACCTGACGGCGGAGGCGCGCGACGAGGCCCAACAGGCCGAGGACGCGCGGAAAATCCTCTCGGGCAGCAAAGACGATCCTACGGCTCCCTTGTTGGCGCAAAGCTAGCGCGGCATCTGAGCCATGCCGCGGGCGCTGTGAATTCACGCTTCCGCGACGGGCGAACCGCGAAGGAATTGGTATTTCAGGATTCGCGCTGCCACCCCCGGCGGGATAGCGGCGGCAGCATCGATGGTGCGCACGACCTCTCCCTGGCACGCCACTTCGACACTGGAATGTCCGGTGACCTCAGCCGGTAGAGTCAGTTGGAGCTCGATCTGTTGACTCCTGGACACCGGCCGATGAGTGCGAAAGAGTACACCAGATCGACTAATGTTTTCCGCCGTGCCGGAGATCCATTCGGTTTCGCCCTGGATGCGGAACCGGAGCGGCACTTGCTTGGTGAACCGCGGCGCTCGCTCGCGCCCCACACGAACTCCCGCCGGTTGTTCAGCGCCTTGGACAGTCTGGGTGTCGAGCACCTCGCGCACCTTGCGTGCCAGCGTTGCGGAGGTGAATGGCTTCTCCAGCAGGTTGATCTGCGGATCCAGCGTGCCATTGCGGCCGATGGCATCCTCGACGTAGCCGGACATGTACAGCACCCGAATCCCGGGGCGATCGCCGGTAACCTGCTCCGCCAACTCCCGACCGTTCATGCCCGGCATGATAACGTCGGTCAACAACAGGTGAATGGGGCCGGGAAGCATGCGGCTGGCGCGAATGGCAGCCGCGCCATTTCCCGCCTCCAGTACGGTGTACCCGCGCGCTTCCAGGAAAGCGCGCGCCAGGCTGCGCAGCTCGGGTTCATCCTCGACGATGAGTACCGTCTCCCGGCCTTGCGGCGGGCGATGCTCGGCCGGCTCCGGTTGTGCAGGCTGGCCGGTTTCGGCGATGTGCGGCAGGTAAATGTGGAAGCTGCTCCCCCGGCCTACTTCGCTCTCTGCCCATATGTGTCCATCACTCTGTTTGACGATGCCGTACACGGTCGATAACCCGAGGCCCGTGCCCTTCTGACCCTTGGTAGTGAAAAAGGGCTCGAACAGGTGGGATACGGTCTCCGCGTCCATCCCGCTGCCGGTATCGGTGATGGTCAGCGACACGCACTCGCCGGGCAGCACATTGGGGTGTTGACGGCTATATTGCTCATCCAGAGAAACATTGGCCGTCTCGATGATCAGCTCGCCCCCGTTGGGCATGGCGTCGCGAGCGTTGACCGCCAGATTCATGATCACCTGCTGAATCTGGCCCGGATCGACGCGTACGTGTCCGGAGAGCGCGCCGGGAATAAAGATGAGTTTGATATCTTCGCCGATCAGTCGTGGCAGCATCTTCAGGTGCTCGGCCACAACCGCGTTCAGATCGAGTACACGCGGCGTCTGCACCTGCTTGCGGCTGAAGGCGAGCAACTGGCGAGTCAGCGCGGCCGCGCGATCCGTAGCTTGGAGAATTTCTTCGGCGGGACGGCGCAATTCGGGGTCCGGCCCCAATTGCCCCAGCAGGAGTTCACAGTACCCGGAGATGACCATCAGCAGGTTATTGAAATCGTGAGCGACTCCGCCGGCCAGCCGGCCTACGGCCTCCATTTTCTGTGCTTGCCGAAACTGCTGCTCTAAAGCATGTTGCTCCGTAACATCTTCGGCAACCAGTTCAAAAAACATTTTTTGGCGCTCATCGCGAATCGGGCGCCCGAAGAGGCGCACGACCATGGGAGTATTGTCCCGGCGCCTCCATTCCGCCCGCACGGCGTCGAATGGTTTCAACCACCCGTGTTCATCCAGCAAGTTGCCGAACTGCTCGGGATCGAGATACAAATCGGAGAGGCGCCGCTGCGACAGGCTGGCGGACGCGGGATATCGCAGCATGGCTGCCATGGCAGGATTGGCGTCCAATAGCACACCATCGGGGGTACAGCGGCAGATGCCATAGGGGGCGTTGGT
>JAIQFM010000307.1 GCA_020073285.1 Terriglobia bacterium
CAGCACCAGCACCACGTCCACCAGCGGCGTGATGTTGATGTCGGCCAGCGCGGAGCGCGTGCGGCCGTTGGTATCGGTGAAAGCCATTACCGCAACTCCGGTTCCGGGGCGGCGACGCGGCGTGGCGTCTCGGCGCCGGCGCGCTCCACGGCGTTGAGCATTTCCAACGAGAAATCGTCCATGCGCGAGCCGAACTCGCGGATGGCGCTGCCGAACAGGTTGTAGGCGATGACGGCCGGGATAGCGGCAAACAGTCCGGCGGCGGTGGTAATCAGCGCCTCGGAAATGCCGGGCGCGACCGCTCGCAGGGTTGCGGCGCCCGCTGTGCCGAGCCCGTGGAAGGCATCGATGATGCCCCACACCGTTCCGAACAATCCGATGAACGGGGTTGCGGCGGCGGTGATCGCCAGCCACGGCAGACGTCGCTCCAGGCGCGTTAATTCTTCCGAGGCGGCGATCTGCATGGCGCGCTGCGTTGCCGCCGCGCTGCGCGAGCGCTTGAATTCCTCAAATCCGCCTTCGAAGACGGCCACCAGCGGGCTGGGCTTGAACTGCTCGGCCACCGCGGCAATGTCCTGGAAGCGCTGCGCCCGGCGGAAGGCGCGCAGGAAACGTCCGCTCTGCACCCGCGCGCGGCGCAGCCGGTTCCAGCGCGAGAGGATGATCGACCAGGAAAGAACGCTGAAAAACAGCAGGATGAGGAGAACGGCCTTGGCGACCGGGCCGGTCTGCCACATCATGTTCGCGATCTCACCGCCGATGACAAACGAGAGGGGGAGTATAGCCATCGCTTTTTAGAGAAGCTTCACCAGAGCAAGATGCAATTATAGATCACCGAGTTGTGAGTCTTGAGTTGTGAGTTCTGAGTCCTTCGCGCGCCTGGAAGATCGCGGAGACGAATAGGCTGCATACTCACAACTCGGAACTCGCAACTCACAACTCGTGGTATTCTGCGCACGAATTCTCCCCAGGAAGCTCCCGTGCTCCTCGAACTGCGCGTCGAGAACTATGCGGTCCTTGATCACGTGGTGGTGGAATTCGCCGCGGGACTCAACCTGCTGACCGGCGAAACCGGCGCTGGAAAATCCATCCTGATTGACGCGCTCGCGCTGTTGCTGGGCGAGAAGGCTTCCAGCGAGATCATCCGCCATGGCGCGGAGAAGGCGGTGGTGTCGGCGGCTTGCGAAGTGAACGACCGTCGCGTGGCGGAAATCCTGGAGCGGAACGGCATTGATTCCGAAGACGGCGAGATCATCCTGCGGCGTGAAGTGGCCGCCGGCGGCCGCGGGCGGGTGTTCGTTAACAACCAGCCGGCGACCGTTGCGGTGCTGAAACAGCTCGCGCCTTATCTCGCCTCCGTGCACGCGCAGAACGAATCCATCCTCGGCTTCGACGCGGCCGCACGGCTGAAGCTGCTCGACACTTTTGCCGGCTGTGACGCGCAGCCCGTGGCGGAAACGTTCGCCGCTTGGAATGGCATTCGCCATCGCATTGCGGAGCTGGAGCGCGGCGAGCAGGACAAGCTAAGGCTGATCGATCTGTGGAGTTTCCAGAAGAAGGAGATCGAGGGCGCGCGGATTCAGCCCGGCGAGGACGATCGCCTGGAATCGGAAAAACGCGTTCTCGCCAACGCGGAGAAAATCTATTTGGCGGCCATGACGGCGTACGACCTGCTGTACGAGGGCGAGGCCTCGTCGGCGTCCACCCTGCGCGCTGCGTCGCGGCAGATCGAGGAGCTGGCGCGCTATGACTCCAAGTTCCAGGAGGCGCTGGCTTCGCTGGAGTCGGCGCGCATCGCCGCCGAGGACTTGGGCGCAACGCTGCGCGATTATGCCGCGGGAATCAACGCCTCGCCGGAGCGGCTGGCCGGGATCTAAGACCGGCTCGCGTCGCTCGATCGGCTCAAACGCAAATATGGCGAGTCCTTGGCGGCGGTGATCGCTTACGGCGAAGAGGTCGCGCACAAGTTGAACGACATCGAAAACAAGGATGAAGTGCTGCGCAAGTTGCGCGCCGAACTGGCCGCCGCCGCGGGACAGTATCTGACTGCGGCGCGTGCCCTATCGCGGCAGCGGGCCGACGCCGCCCGCCGCCTGGAGAAATTGGTCGAGCAGGAGGTGAACGAGCTCGCGATGAAGGCGCGCTTCCGCGTCGAGGTCGAGGGTTCAGACGAGGAGCAGAACTGGAGCGGCTCCGGCTTCGACCGGGTGCGGTATCTGATCGCCACCAATCCCGGCGAACCGTTGCGCCCGGTGGAGCAGATCGCCTCGGGCGGCGAGATGTCGCGGGTAATGCTGGCGCTGAAAGCGACCATCGAAGTGCGCTCGCGGCGCAAGAAAAACGAGACGCAGCGCACTCTGGTATTCGACGAGATTGATAGCGGCATTGGCGGGAGCGCGGCCGAGGCGGTCGGCAAGAAGCTGAAGGAGCTGGCGACCACCTCGCAGGTGCTCTGCATCACCCACCTGCCGCAGATTGCCTGCTTCGCCGATCATCATTACGTCATCGAAAAAAGGGAAGTGGGCGGGCGCACCCGCACCAGCGTACGCCGCCTGGAGGATCGCGAGCGCCGCGAGGAGCTGGCCCGCATGCTGAGCGGAGCCAAGGTGACGGAGACCTCGCTCAAACACGCCGAGCAGATGCTGAAGGCCGGTGCTCCCAGATAACCTACGCCGAGCGGCGGGCTCCGCTGACCACGCGTATTCTCTATAAGAGCGTGGTACTCCAGCCGTCAGCAAAGCTGGATCGGGAAATAATTACCGTCGGGTGGAGAACGGGTGGCAGTAAACCAGGCGAAGGGGGGAGGTCCGCCCGCGCAAGCGGCGTTGCTGTTTACTGCAAACGCACGCTGATCGATGCTAATCCCCGCATTGTCTGATATTTACATTGACGATACTCACCGGGGTAAGCTAGTTTGGCATCATAACGTAACGCTAGTAGAGTGGGGATCACCGGCTCCGCCAGCGGGCCAGGCATTCATGACTGACAACGACCAGAAATCGCTTTTGCTGTTGAAGCCACGTGGCTTTTGCGCCGGTGTGGTGCGCGCCATCGATATCGTGCGCATCGCCCTGGAAACCTT
>JAIQFM010000308.1 GCA_020073285.1 Terriglobia bacterium
TTAAATGTCGTAATACAACGCGAACTCGTAGGGATGCGGACGCAGCCGAACCGCGTCCACTTCTTTCTCGCGCTTGTATTTGATGTAGGTATCGAGCAGCGCCTCGGTAAAGACATCGCCCTTGAGCAGGAACTGGTGGTCGCTCTCCAGTGCGTCGAGCGCGTCCTCCAGCGACCCCGGCATGGACGGCACCTTGGACAGCTCCTCCGGACCCAGATCGTAGATGTCCTTGTCCAGTGGCTGTCCGGGATCAATCTTGTTGTCGATTCCGTCCAGCCCCGCCATCATCATCGCGGCAAAAGCCATGTACGGGTTGCAGCTCGGGTCGGGCGGCCGGAACTCAACCCGCTTGGCCTTGGGAGACGCCGAGTACATGGGGATGCGGCAGGCTGCGGAGCGGTTGCGCCGCGAGTACGCCAGGTTTACCGGCGCCTCGAAGCCGGGCACCAGGCGCTTGTAGGAGTTGGTGGTGGGCGCGATGATCGCCGCCAGCGCCGGGCCGTGTTTGATCAGCCCTCCGATGTAATACAGCGCCATCTGCGACAAGCCCGCATAGCCGTCGCCGGCGAACAGCGGCTTTCCGCCCTTCCACAGCGACTGGTGGGTGTGCATGCCGCTGCCATTGTCCTGGAAGAGGGGCTTGGGCATGAAGGTGACCGTCTTGCCGTACTGGTTGGCGACGTTGCGCGCGATGTACTTGTAGAGCATCATGTGGTCGGCCGAGTCCACCAGCGCAGCGAACTTCAGGTCAATTTCGGTTTGTCCGCCGGTCGCCACCTCGTGATGGTGGCACTCCACCGTCAACCCGCACTGCTCCATCGTCATGGTCATTTCGCTGCGCAGGTCCTGGTAGTGGTCGGTGGGCGGGACGGGAAAGTACCCTTCCTTGTACCGCGGACGGTATCCCAGGTTGTTTTCCTTGCGGCCGGAGTTCCAGCGGCCCTCTTCGGCGTCAATGAAGTAAAAGCCGTGCTGCTCGCGCTGATCGAAGCGCACGTTATCGAAGATGAAGAATTCGGCCTCGGCGCCCATGTAGCAGGTGTCGGCGATGCCGGTCGAGCTGAGGAACATCTCCGCCTTTTTGGCGATGTAGCGCGGGTCCTTGTCGTAGCGCTGCTTGGTTACCGGGTCCTGCACGTCGGCGATCATCACCAGCGTCGGTACTTCGGTGAAGGGGTCCATCATGCACCACTTCGGGTCCGGGATCAGCAGCATGTCGCTCTCGTGGATCGCGGCCCAGCCACGAATCGACGAGCCATCCATCCCGAAGCCCTCTTCAAACGAGTCTTCGCTGAACTGAGAGATGGGGTAGGAGACGTGATGCCAAAGCCCGGGCAGGTCGGTAAAGCGCAGGTCCAGCAGCTTCGCCCCGTTATCCTTGGCGAACTGCAGGACGGATTTTGCATCGGCCATATCTGCTCCTTGCGCCCGCTCGGCGCGTGCTTCTCCGCGCACTCAGGGGCGCGGTGTATCGGTTATTGGGATAGTAGTTCTTGGGCGGCTGCTACAATCCTCGCGGTTGCAGCCGCACCATTGGAGCATAAATTCCCCAGCGCGGCGGCGGGAAATTCATAGTTTTTATCGCTTCCATAACCTGGGCTTATATCCTCCCGCGGGAAAGGACCATTTATGGACCCCAGCGCGACCAACTCGCTGATTCAGCAGTACGAGCAGATTCTCTCCCGCCGGCAGGAGCGCTTCAGCTCCGACGCGGTATTCGGCGGGGCAAAATACCAGTTCGAAAAAGCGCTTCTGGAAGAAATTGCCCACGTTCGCGAACCAGCGCGCGCCGAGTCGCTGCAATTGATGTTCCGCGAACTGGCGTCGTTTGTGCCGCAGAGCGACTACGACCTGATCGCAAACTGCCGGCGCCGCGGCGGCGAGGACCCCGCCATCAAGCATGTCCTCGATCTGATTGAAGCCGGCGACCACGCCGCCATTCAGCAGCAATTGGAATCTTGCGCCATTCCGGAACTGGTGCGCTATTACGCGCTCTGCCGCCGCGTGCTGCTGGAAACCGAGGCGCGCCGCAAGCAGGCTGCCAGCGTGCATTCGCTCAACGCCGATTCTTGATCCCGGCCCCTTAATCGGTTCCCACCACCTTGCTCCGTCTCTCCACCAGCACGGTGTCGCGCCACACCCCGTTGCGTTTTCCAATGCGTTCCCGGCGCCCAACCTCGCGAAACCCATTGGCCACGCACAGCCGCAGGCTAGCCTGGTTCTCGGGAAATACCGTGCCTTGCACGGTCCAGATCCCGGCCGCCTCGGAAGCAAGGATGGCCGCCTTCATCAGCGCATCGCCGACTCCCTGCCCGCGCGCCCACGTGGCCACGTACACGCTCATCTCCGCCACGCCCGCGTAGCAGGAGCGCTGCGAGACCTTGCTCAGCGCCACCCAGCCGGCAATCTGCCGCCCCGTGCGCCCCACCAGCCTGCCAGCCGCCAGGTGCGCCCGGTCCCACTGCTCCCAGTTCGGCGCCAGGGTTTCGAACGTCGCATTCCCGGTGGCGATTCCCTCCAGGTAGATGGCCGAGACGTCCGGCCAATCGCTCGGCGCCATCGCATCCACGGTTACGCCCGGCTGCGTTGGTCTGGTCACATTCATGTGTGCGTCCTTTGCCCCTCGGCGTTGATCCTTCCGGGCTTCCGACTGCTACAATCCTGGCATTACCCAGAAACAGTCGAGAATACATCCCGATCGCCGCATCGGGAAATTCATAGTTGTTATCGCGCCAATAGATGGTGTTATGGCCTTCGCAATTTGCTCTGGCTAAGCGGCTGTTGAAAAACTCGCTTACATGGAACAAAACCGAGATTCCTCGGGGCTGAAGCCCCTCGGAATGACAATAAGAAAGAACTTCTGCGGCGCGGCTTAAGCCGCGCCCTTTCAAAACGAGTTTCACTTGGAGTCTTTCAGCAGCCTGCTAAAGGCTAAGAGCTAACAGCTAATAGCTCCCTTATGGATTTCGACCAACTGGAAACGTTTCTCGAAGTCGCGCGCCTCAGCAGCTTCTCCCGGGCCGCCGAGAAGCGCTTCCGGACGCAACCGGCGATCTCCGCCCA
>JAIQFM010000106.1 GCA_020073285.1 Terriglobia bacterium
GGTGCCGTACTCGTTCAACCGCAAGTTCGACGAGGATTCGGGATACCGGACCAAGTCCATGATCGCGGTGCCGATGCGCAACCCGAAGACGGGCGAAATCGTGGGCGCGGTGCAGTTGATCAACGCCAAGCGGAATTCCGAGGCGAAGCTGAACTCGCTGTCGGCGGTGGTGTCGCAAGTGGTGGCGTACACGGTGCGACAACAGGAGATCGCGACGTCGCTGGCGAGCCAGGCGGCGGTGGCGCTGGACAACAGCCGGCTGTACCAGAAACAGCAGGACCTGTTCGAGGGATTCGTGAGGGCGTCGGTGACGGCGATCGAATCGCGCGACCCGACGACCTCGGGGCACTCCTTCCGCGTCGCCAACCTGACGGTGGCGCTGGCGGAAACGGTGGACCGGGCCAGCGACGGGCCGTACAGGGAAGTCGGGTTCACGCGCGAACAGATGAAGGAGATTCGGTACGCCTCGCTACTGCACGATTTCGGCAAGGTCGGCGTGCGGGAAGATGTGCTGGTCAAGGCGAAGAAGCTGTACCCGGACAAACTGGAGCTGATCGCCGGCTCGGCGCAGCGGTTCCAGTTCGTCAAGCGCAGCATGCAGGCGGAGTCGCTGCAGGCGAGGCTGCAATACGTGCTGGAGAAGGGGCGCGACGAGTACCTGTCAAACCAGGCGGAGTTCGACGCCGGCCTGGAACGGCAGTTGAAGGAAGTGGACAGATTTCTCGCCGCCGTGCTGCAGTCGAACGAGCCGACGGTGATGCCGGAAGGAAGCTTCGAGAAGTTGCCGGAGATCGCGGCGCGGCATTTCCCGGATTTCGATGGCGCGGACCACACCCTGCTGACGCCCCATGAGGTGCGGCTGCTCTCGATACGCAAGGGGTCGCTGGACGAGAGCGAGCGGCTGCAGATCGAGTCCCACGTCGTGCACACCTTTAATTTCCTCAGCCAGATTCCGTGGACGAAGGAGATCCGGAACATCCCGGAGATCGCGCGCAGCCATCACGAGAAACTGACCGGCAAGGGCTATCCCAACCGGCTCTCGGCGCCGGACATTCCGCTGCAAACGCGGATGATGACCATTTCCGACATCTTCGACGCGCTGGCCGCCGGCGACCGTCCGTACAAAAAAGGGGAAACGCCGGAGCGGGCGCTCCAGATACTGGAAATGGAAATGAAGGACGGGAACATCGATCCTGAGCTGTTCAAGGTGTTCGTCGAGGGCAAGGTGATCGAACGGTGGAAGGTGGAGCCGTTCCCGTATTAGCTCTCAGCTCTCAGCTATGCCAGGCTCGCTCCACGACTCAAGCGTCGCTACCCATAGAGCTCAGCTAACAAGGCGTAGGCGCGGCGCAGGTGCGGGATCACGATGCTGCCGCCGACGAGGAGCGCCACGTTGAGCGCTTCCTCCTGCTCGGGACGCGAGGCGCCGAGGCGGTACGACTGGATGATGTGGTAGTTGATGCAGTCGTCGCAGCGCAGCCCGGCCGAGACCACCAGCCCCATCAGTTCCTTGTACTTGGCCGGGATGGCGCCTTCCAGATAGGTGTTGTGGTCGAGGTTGTGGAAGCGCTTGACGAGAGGGTTGTCGGCGGCGTCCACGTTTTCATTGAGCCGGCGGCGGGTCTCGAGGAACTGGCGCGCGATGGGGCTGCGCGCAGCGGCGTCTTCTTCGGAATGGAGGTAAGCGGGTTCGCGAAGTTCAGGCATAAGACAGGTTCGAGTTTCAGTTTCAGTTTCAGCTAGGTTTCAAGTTTGGATGCGGATAGTTGATCGGCAAGGTCCAGGAAATCGGCTGCAACAATATCGAAGTTTCCGCTAACGGCAGAAGGCCGAGGGTGCGTCGGGCCGAATTCCAGCGGACGGGCGACGAAAGCCGTCTTCAGGCCGCAGGCGCGCGCGGCGTGGAGATCCTCGGGGTGCGCGGCGACCATCATGACCTGCCCGGGTTGGCAGCCGAGCAGGTCAGCGGCGCCAAGATAAGTTTCTCGATCCGGCTTGTAGTGGCGGAAGAGTTCGGCGGAGAGCACGGTGTCCCAGGGCAGTCCGGCGTGTCTCGCCATGTCGAGCAAGAGCGACACGTTGCCGTTGGAGAGCGTGGCGACGATGAACTTCTGCTTCAGGCGGGTGAGCCCGGCGACGGCATCGGGCCAGGGGATGAGGCGATGCCAGACGCGGTTCCAGTGGTCCTTTTCTTCTTCCGTCAGGCCGGTAAGATCGAACTCGACGAGCAGATCGTCGAGAACGCGGCGGTGGAGGTCGTCGAGTTTGGTCCACGGGAGCTCGCCCCGGCGAACCGCGTCCATCGAGGGACGGTAGGCGGCGCGCCAGCGGTCGGCGAAGCGAGCCCAGTCGAGATGCAATCCTCTGGCGAGAGCCCACTGCTCGCCTTCGCGAATGATGGAACCGCGCCAGTCCACGGCGGTGCCGAAGACGTCGAAGGTGAGCGCCTTCACGCCGGCGAGGTTGAGGGATGCTGACATCGGCAGAGAGATTATCATCGCGGGCGTTTTTCGGTGGGCGATCCATGGACGCGGCTGGGTTCCGCACATAAACTTACGCGATGCGCTCTGAACACAATGGCCGTTCGCTGCTACTCCTTACGTTGTTGGTAATTGGCGCGGTCGCGCTGGGTCTGCTGGCGCTGTCGGGCCGGTATTCGCCTATGCAGGCGCAACAAACGACATCGAAGGCCGGCGATCCGCGGCTGCGGAAGGCGTGGCGATTCCAGCGCGGCGGGTGGACGTATGTGCATCTGGAAGGTCCGCCGGCGGAGATCGGATATCAGCACGGATACCTGCTGGCGCCGGAGATCGCGGATGCGTTCCAGGCGGTGAAGTTGGAGGATACGCACAACAGCAAGCGCGATTGGGAATTCTTCCGCGCGACGGCGCGCGAGGTGCTGTGGCCGCGCATTGAGGCGGAGTATCAACGGGAATTGCAGGGGATCGCCGACGGGCTCAAGGCGCGCAGCGTGGCCATGGACTTGTACGACGTGGTGGCGCTGAACGCGTTTGAGGAGGTGCCGGATTATTACGTTCCGTGGCTGGACGCGAAAGAGAAGCGCGCCGGAGCGCCATCGCTGCATGCGCCGGGTAATTGCAGCGCGTTCGTCGCCACCGGAAGCTGGACGAAGGATCGCCGCCCGGTGATCGCGCACAACAACTGGACGAGCGTGATTCCCGGGGCACGCTGGCGGATCATCTTCGACATCGTGCCCGAGAAGGGCTACCGGATGATCATGGACGGATTTCCGGGAGTGATCGTGAGCGACGACGATTTCACCATCAACTCGGCAGGGCTGGCGGTGACGGAGACGACGATCGCGCGCTTCCGCGGGTTCGATCCGCGCGGCAAGCCGGAGTTCGTGCGCGCGCGCAAGGCGACGCAGTACGCGAAGTCCATTGACGAGTACGTAAAGATCATGAACGACGGCAACAACGGCGGCTACGCCAACGACTGGTTGCTGGCCGACTTCAATACCGGCGAGGTGGCGCGCTTCGAGCAGGGCCTGCAGCACACACGCGCGTGGCGGACCAAGGACGGGTATTTCGTGGGGTCGAATTTCCCCAGCGATCCGGCGCTGATCCGGGACGAAACCGATTTCGATGCGAATGACCTGTCGAACTCGATGAATGCGCGGCATGCGCGCTGGGACCAGTTGATGGCGCAGCACAAGGGAAAAATTGACGCCGCGCTGGCGGAGAGTTTCGAGAGCGATCACTACGATTCGTTCCAGAAGAAAGAAGAGGCGAACGAGCGCACGCTGTGCGGGCACGTGGAGACGTCGCCGCGCGGGGTGAGGGAGTGGGACTGGGGGCCTTACCATCCCGGCGGCACGATGCAGGCCAAGGCCGCCGACGCAACCATGGCGAAGAACATGACGTTCGTGGCGCGCGCCGGCCATGCCTGCGGCGCGAACTTCAAAGCGGCGGAGTTTTTGGCGGCGCATCCGGAGTACGCGTGGCAGAAACCGGTGCTCACCGACTTGATCGCGGGACCGTGGACGAAGTTCAGCATTGGGGAGAAGAAGTGAGGGAGCGTTTGTGATGGGATGGAAATCAAACGCCAGGTCCTTCGACTCGGCGTCGACTCACTCGGGATGACATCGCCGTAGGGTAGAATTCGGGTTCACCAAACTGTCATAGGAAAGGTTTCCGGCCGATGAGGATGCTGTTCGGGACCGACGGAATCCGCGGGGTGGCGGGCGATCCGCCGCTGGATCGCGCCACCGTGTTCGCCGTGGGAGCGGCCTTGGGGCGCCACTTGAAAGCGCAGCACGGCGACACGCGAGTCGTGATCGGACAAGACACGCGGGAGTCGAGCGCGTGGATTGCCGAGTCGCTCACGGGCGGCCTGCAATGGGCGGGGGCGAGGGTGCGGAGCGCGGGCGTGGTCACGACGCCGGCGGTAGCGTTCCTGGCGCGCGGTGGATTCGCGGCGGGCGTGGTGATTTCCGCGTCGCACAATCCGTGGACGGACAACGGCATCAAGATTTTCGGCCACGACGGCTACAAGCTCACCGACGAAACGGAAGAGAAGATCGAGGGCGACATTTTCGCGCTGCTGCACGGCAACGATGTGCCGGCGTCGGCGGCGCAGGCCACGGAAGCGGCCGCGGTGGGCACGGATGCGGCGTTGCTGAAGCAATATTTGGGATGGCTGGCGGGCAATGTGGCGGGTACGCCGTTGCGCAGTCTGCGCGTGCTGGTGGACTGCGCGCACGGAGCGGCAACGCCGGTGGCGCACGAGGTATTCCGCGCCTGCGGCATCCAGGCTGAGTTCACTTGCGACCAGCCCAACGGGCGCAACATCAACGAGAACTGCGGGGCGCTGCATCCCAAGAAGGTCGCGGAAAGCGTCGCGCAGCGGCGCGGCATCTTCGACCTGGGGATCACGTTCGACGGAGACGCGGACCGGGTGCTGTTTTCCGATCGCGAAGGGCGCGTGGTGAATGGCGACGCCATCCTGCTGCTGGCGGCGCGCGACATGAAGGCGCGCGCGCGATTGCAAGGCGACACGGTGGTGGCGACCACGATGTCGAACATGGGCCTGGAGGTGGCGCTCGGGCGCAGCGGCATCCGCATGCTGCGCGCGCCGGTGGGCGACAAGTACGTCCTGGAGGAAATGCAGAGGACAGGGGCGACGCTGGGCGGGGAGCAATCGGGGCACATCATCTTCCGCGACGGCGATTCCACCACCGGCGACGGACTGCTGACGGCGTTGCGCGTCATGGAAGTGATGGCGCGCAGCGGAAAGGCGTTACATGAACTGGTGGCCGACCTGAAGGTGTTTCCGCAGACGATCAAGAACGTGCGGGTGAGGGAGAAGAAGCCGTTCGAGCAGTTGCCCGAGATCGCCGTGAAGATCCGCGCCGCCGAACGGGAGTTACACGGCAGCGGAAGGGTCGTGGTGCGATATTCCGGGACGGAGGCGCTGGCCCGCGTGATGGTGGAGGCGGAGTCGGAAGACAAGATGCGGCGGATCACGGATGAGATCGCGGGAGCGATTCAGGAGGCGTTGGGGATTTCGTAAATTTGGTAATTTAGTAATTTGGTAATTTGAAAACCGAGGCGGCGGCCGGCGCGCACTCGATCGGGTGTGTCTTCCAAATTACGAAATTACGAAATCGCTAATTTACCCAATTACTAAATCCTTCCAAGCCGCCCCATGATTGACATCGGCGTCAGCGATCGCGTGTTCGTCCTCACCGGCGCGGGCGTGAGCGCGGAGAGCGGGCTGCCCACGTTTCGCGGCGCGGGCGGGTTGTGGCGCGGATATCGGGTGGAGGATGTCGCTTCGCCGGTGGCGTGGGCGCGCGATCCGCTGATGGTCTGGCAGTTCTACTCCATGCGGCGTAAGGCGCATCGGGGGAAACAACCGAACCCGGCGCATCTGGCGCTGGCAAAACTGGAAAAGGCGCTCGGCGAGCGGCTGTTCCTGTGCACGCAAAATGTGGACAAGCTGCACGAGCAGGCGGGCTCGCGGCGCGTGGTCCACATGCACGGCCGGTTATTTCAGAGCCGCTGCGACCGCTGCGATCGTCCTCCGTTCGACGACGAAAATTGCTACGAGGACCACGTCCCCCGGTGCGACTGTGGCGGACAAATTCGCCCGCACATCTGCTGGTTCGGCGAAATGCCGTACGAGCTGGAGCGCATAGCGCGGGAACTGGAGCGCTGCACGGTGTTCATGGCGGTGGGCACGTCGGGCGTGGTGTACCCGGCGGCGGCGTTCGTGGCGCAGGCTCGGGCCAGCGGCAAGCAGCGCGTGCGCACGTACTATGTCGGTCCGGAAGAGCCGGCGAACCGCGCGCTGTTCAACGAGTGTTTTCTGGGCAAGGCAGGTGAGTCGCTTCCGCGGCTGTTCCACTGGTCCCAGCTCAGTGCAATAAGCGTTTGACTTGCCTGCAAGGCGGACCTACCCTGATGGGCACGCGGGTGAGGGCCAGCGATTCGGAGTCCCGTCCCATCTCAAGCCAGGCACCTCAGGACCGCGCCTTCGAGGTGTTCCATGACTGTGCGACGCATCCTGCCTTCCTTACTGGCGGCCACCCTGGTGTGCGCGGCGACGATTGCGCCGGCGCAGCGAGGGGCGGGCAAAAACACGGCCCCAGCAAGGACAACGACGCGGAGCGGTAGCCCAGACGCGCAACTGGATCGCAATCCAGTGTTCTTGAGCGGACGTGTCACGCTGGAAGACGGCACGCCGCCGCCGGACCGGGTGGCGATCGAGCGGGTCTGCAATGGGCGGGTGCGCCGGGAGGGTTACACCGATTCGCGGGGCAACTTCGGCTTTCAAATGGGGGGCGAGGCGACCGTGATGCAGGACGCGAGCGTGGGCGGGTTCGACACGATGCGCGCGCCGGGAAGAGAAAATAGCGGCGCCGCCGCCGGCGTGCCGATAGTGCCGCCGGCAGTGCAGTCGGCGACGGTGAACGCGAAAGACCTGGCGGGATGCGAATTGCGCGCGTCCCTGGGCGGATTCCGTTCGGAGCCGATCAACCTGGCGGGCCACTGGAGTTTCGATAATCCCAACGTGGGGTCGATCGTGCTGTACCGCATCGGCAAGGTGGAGGGCACGAAAATCAGCGTGACCACGCTGCAGGCGCCGGCAGAGGCACGCAAGGCGTTCGAGCGCGCGCACAACGCCATGGTGAAGAAACATCCCGCCGAAGCGGAGCAGGAGCTGCAGAAGGCGGTGGCGCTGTACCCGAAGTTTGCGGAAGCGCTGTCGCTGTTGGGGGAAGTTTATTCCGAGCAGGGGCGCAAGGAAGAAGCCGCAAGGCTGCTGCAGCAGGCGATTGAGGCCGATTCCAAGTTCGTGCCGCCGTATGTCAACCTGGCGTCGATGGCGGGCGAGCAGCGCGACTGGCCGCGCATGGCGGAATTGAGCCAGCGGGCGCTGGCGCTGAACCCCTACGAATATCCGCTCGCGTATTTCTACGACGCCATCGCCGGCTACAACCTGCGCAATTTCGACGCGGCGGAAAAGAGCGCGCGCGAAGCGCGGCGGCTCGATTCGCAATACCACATGCCGCGCGTCGATTTCCTGCTGGCAAACATCCTGCTGCAGCGCGATGATTATGCCGGCGCGGCGGAACAATTGCAGTCGTTCCTGAAATATTCGCCATCCGGAGCGGAGGCCGACAGCGCGCGCGAACTGCTGGCACATACCGAGAGCAAGCTGGCGGCGCGGAAGTAGTTACAAGCAATGTCCGAGGGTCGTGTCAGGAACGTCTTACGCGTTCGGGGGCGAACGCGCTCCAACTATTCCATATCTCGCCAGTTCCCGCCGACGCCGATTTCCACCAGGAGCGGAACGTTGAGAGCATAAACCCGCTCCATCTGTTCCTTGACCAGCGCGCGCAGGATTTCGGTTTCCTCTTCCGGCGCTTCGAAGACCAGTTCGTCGTGGACCTGCAGGAGCATGCGCGACTTCAGCTTGGTTTGCCTTAGCTCCGCATCGATGCGGATCATGGCGATCTTGATCAGGTCGGCGGCGGCGCCCTGCAGCGGCGTGTTGACGGCGGTGCGCTCGGCAAACCCACGCAACGGGAAGTTCTTGCTCAGGATGTCGGGAATGGGGCGGATGCGGCCGAACAGAGTGCTCACCTTCTGATCGCGGCGCGCCTGCTCGATAGTGCGATCCCTGAAGCGGCGCACGCCAGCGTACTTTTCAAAGTAAGCTTCGATGTAGGCCTTCGCTTCCTTGGTATCGATGCCCAACGTTTGCGAGAGACCGAACGCGGAGAGGCCGTACACGATTCCGAAGTTGACGACCTTGGCGCGGCGGCGTTGCTCGGCGTCCACCATGAGCGGCGGAACGCCGAAGACCTGCGAGGCGGTGAGGGTGTGGATGTCGTCGCCGCGGCGAAAAGCCTCGACCAGCAGCGGATCCTCGGAGAGGTGCGCCAGCAAGCGAAGTTCGATCTGCGAGTAGTCCGCGGCGAGCAGCACGCAGCCGGGCTCGGCAATGAAGGCAGCGCGGATTTCGCGGCCGAGTTCGCTGCGAATGGGAATGTTCTGCAGGTTCGGGTTCTTCGACGACAGCCGCCCGGTAACGGCGTTGGTCTGATCGAAGGTGGTGTGCAGGCGGCGCGTGGAGGGATTGAGCAAGGAAGGCAGAGCATCCACGTAAGTGGACTTCAGCTTGGAAAGCTGGCGGTATTCCAGCACCAGGCGCGGAACCTCGTGCTCGGTGGCGAGGTCCTGCAAGACGTCCACCGCGGTGGAGATGGTCTTGCCTTTGCCGAACTTCACTGGCTTGGGCAGATTGAGCTTGTGGAAGAGGACGTCGCCGAGCTGCTTGGGTGAGTTGATGTTGAACTCCTGCCCGGCGAGTTCGTGGATGTGGCGCGCGACCGACTGGCAGTCGCGATCGAGGCGTTTCGACATGGCGGCCAGCACGTCGCAGTCAATCTTGACGCCGGCGTCTTCCATGCGCGCCAGCACGGGTACGAGCGGGAGATCGATTTCGTCGTAGAGCTTTTTCAGCCCGGCCTGCTCGACTTTTTCGCGCAGGGAAGAGGCGAGGCGACCGGTGATGTCGGCGGCTTCGGCGAGCGATCCGGAGAGCTTGAGATTGAAATGGCGCAGCGCAACCGTGGGCAGGTCGTGGTTGGAGTACGTCGGGTCGAGCAGGTAGGAATAAAGCATGGGGTCGTGCTCGACGCCGGCGAGTTCCGTTTGCCGTTGGGCAAAATCCCCACCCTGTCGCTCCCCTTCGGCTGCGCTCAGGGCAGGCTCAACCGGGCGCGACAAGGGTGGGCCACCCGAGAGCGCGTGCAGGGCGGCTTTGAAGTCGTGAATGGATTTCGGCAGCTTGGGATCGGCGAGCGCTAATTTGATGCGCGTGGCGGCGGGGCTGTCGTCCAGCGCGATGGAAAGCGCGTGGCCGGACACGGCAGAGACGGCGAGCTTGTCGGGAGTGGAAGCGGTCGCTGCGGGAACATCCCCACCCTGTCGCTCCCCTTCGTTCTCACCAAGGGCAGGCTCCCCCAGGAGCGACAAGGGCGGGGCAAGCGCGGCGTCGTTTTCAGCAATTTCGCCTTCTTCAGTCGCGGGCGAGGGCGAGCGCGCCACATTCACGTGCAGGGCGACGGCGAGCGGCGCGTTCTTGCTCACCGATTTGAGCACGCTCTCAACCTCGGCGGCGGAGGCGGCGTCGCGATAATCGGTCTCGCCGAGTTCCACGCCCGACGGCAGAAATTCTTTCAGCAGCGCGGTGAATTCCAGCTCGGTGAAGAGCTCGCGGCAGGCGGCGGCGTCGGGCTCGACGGCGCGCATGGGCTCCAGGTCGAGCGTGACCGGCACGTTGGCATCGATGGTGGCGAGCCGCTTCGACCAGAGAATCTGCTCGCGGTAGTTCTGCAGCGACTCGCGGTAAGTTTTCTTCTCGACTTCGGCGGCGTGCTCGAGGGCGTTTTCGACCGAGCCGAAGCGTTGGATCAGGTCCACCGAGCCCTTGTCGCCGATGCCGGGCGCGCCGGGGATGTTGTCGATGGCGTCTCCGCGCAGGGCCATCACGTCCACCACGCGTTCCGGCGGTACGCCGAGAATTTCCTCGACCTTGGCGGGGTCGCACAGCAGGTTGTCCTTGGGCGGATTGAGGACACAGATCTTGTCGTTCACGAGCTGCAGCATGTCCTTGTCGTTGGAGACGACATAGACGGTGCGCGACTCCGCGGCGGCCTGGCGGGCGAGCGTGCCGATGACGTCGTCGGCTTCGAAGCCCGGCATCTCAAGTATCGGGATACGATATGCTTCCAGCAGCCGCCGGATGTAGGGAATCTGCTGCGCCAGGTCGGCGGGCATTTCCGCGCGCTGCGCCTTGTAGCCCTTGTACTCCCGCTGCTGGAAGGTTTGCGTTTTCAGGTCGAACTTGCCGACCTCCGACATCTGCGCCGCCTGCTGGTCGCGGAAAGTGGGCGCGGCCACGTCGAAGACGGCGGCGCGGTACTCGGGCGCGAAGTCCTTCACCAGCTTGAGCAGCATGTTGGTGAACACGAAGGTGGCGCTGGTGGGAACGCCGGTTTTCGTGCTCATCGGCCGCTGCCGCGCCATGGCGTGGTAGGCGCGGAAGATGAACGACATGGCGTCAATCAGGAAGATGCGCGGCTTGCCGTCGCGCTTGGGCGGCGCTTTGGGGGACGGCGGCGCGGGGCCGGAGGGCGCGGCGATGTCGGGGGTCGGCGCGGATTTCTTGTGTGGAGGCAATAAGTAAGTTTATCAGGAGCTGTGCGTCCGAAAGAGTAGGGGTCCTTCGACTCGGACGCGCAAAACCGGCGTGTCCTCGCTCAGGATGACAGCCATTGAAAATAGCGCAAGGCATGAAGAGCAGGTTTGGTGCGGACGATCAGATTCGATCCGCGTAATCCGCATCGATCCGCGGTTAATTCTTCTTCCCGTACTCGGTGGTGTAGCTGAGCTTGATTTCGCCGCAGGTGCCTCGCTCTTCCGAATAGACGACGCAGGAATCGAAGGGCTTGGAGTAGACGTGCAGGCTGACGGCGCGCTGGTTGAACTCGCGCGGGTTGTAGACCATGTGCACCGGCTCGGCGGGATCGACGGCGCAGCACTGCGCAGGGTTCATTTCCTGGATGTCGGTGGGTGCGAGCTGGCAGCGGCCGCCGGCGAGATCTTCCATCAGCGTGCGATAGTTCCGCACCAGCAGGCGTCCGATGGGCACCGCCATCCAGCAGTTTTGCTGGTGATGATTGTGGATGGAGCTGCCCTGGCCGATCTCCCAGCAGATGGCGACCAACTCGTAGAGCGGCGTTTTGTCGATGAGGTTGCGCGTGTAATGCTGGCGATCCCATAAGAGGTAAGGCGCGAGCGTATCGGGCGCGACCGGATGTGAGTTAAGGAAACGCTGAATCTGCGCGACCTCAAGGAACGCGGCTTCGGGAAACTTGCGCAGTTCGCTGACGAAGTCCTGGATGGAACAGGCATTCACGGCCGGCTGAGTGCTCACGGGCGTCCTCCCCACACGGCTTATTGTGCCCGTTTGCCATAGAATGCGCCAGAGAGGACCACGTGAGCGACAACAAACGGCTGCTGCTGATCAGCAATTCGTCGCAGTACGGACGCGGATATCTGGACCACACAGAAGAAGAGCTGCGCAGTTTTCTCGGCGGGGTGAAGCGCGTGCTGTTCGTGCCGTACGCGCTGAAGGACCAAGACCAATACGAGCGCATCGCCGCCGCGCGTCTGGCGCAGATGGGTTACGCGCTGGAATCAATCCATCGCGCGCCCGACGCGCGCAAGGCCGCGGAGAGCGCCGAGGCGATCTTTATCGGCGGCGGCAACACCTTTCGCCTGCTGAAGACGCTGTATGAACAGCGCTTGCTGGACGTGATCCGCCGGCGCGCGGAAGACGGAATGCCGTACATCGGATCGAGCGCCGGCACGGTGGTGGCGTGCCCGACCATGAAGACCACCAATGACATGCCGATCGTCGAACCCCCCAGCCTCAACGCGCTGGGCCTGGTGGCGTTCCAGATCAACGCGCACTACATCGATCCCGACCCGAATTCGACCCACATGGGCGAGACGCGCGAAGTCCGGCTGCGCGAATTCCACGAAGAAAACGAAACGCCGGTGGTGGGCATTCGGGAAGGTTCCATGTTGCGCGTCGAGAAGGGCACGACGGTGCTGAAAGGAACCACGGGAGCGAAGATCTTCCGGCGCGGAGAAACACCGATCGAGATTCCGCCGAGAGCGGTGGTGGACCCGTTCGCGGAGAGTAGAAGCAAGTGAGTGAACGATGTGGGCGGCACAGCCCCGAAGGGGCGGCCGAGAGTAGCCCAGGACTTCAGTCCTGGGGAGGCCCATTCCAAAGTTCAGCGGAGTCCCGTAGGGACGGCACGAAGAACAAACAATTCCGATGAGGCAGGGTGGAAGCCTTCCAGCAACGCGGCGGCGCGGTTCAAGACGCCGGTCAGCGCCTCGAGTTGCTGCGCCGTGGTGGCGGCGTCGTTGCGCTGGATGGCCTCGTTGACGCCGGGAATGGTGGAGGCCGAGTAGCCTTTCAAATCCGCGGGCGCATAAATGGCGTGGCGAAACCAGGGGCGGCGCGGCAGGCCATTGGGCAGCAGGAGCGCGCGCTCGGTGGCGAGGAGAATTCTATTAAGGCGTTCAACATCCCCACCCTGTCGCTCGAAACCCGCGAGCGACAAGGGTGGGGCAACCGACCGTGTCTCATCACGCACACGTGAGGGCGCGTGTGCCACAAGTGCGTTGATGGCGGCGCCGGCCTGCGCGAAGCGGCGGGCGGCGGCGAGCGCGGAATCGAACTTCGGAGCCTTGTCACCGAATTGCCCGGCGGCGCTTTTCTGCGCGGCGTCGAGATAGCCGGCGACCTCCTTGCCGTACGCTTCGTAGTTGTAAGGCAGCACGTCGGCGTCCGCCATGCGCAGCACCTGCAGGCCGTACACGCGCGCGATCTCCTGCGTGTAAAGAAAATTGGTATCGCCGAATTTCTTGTACCAGGCAAAATTATCGAAAACCGAATGATAGACGCCGTAGTTGCCGCTGGAGCGAATGTCGGTGGCGGGCACGCCGGAATGGTCGAGGAAGGAAGTGAAGTCCGACCCGCTGCCCAGGGTGCCGATCTGCGGCTCAGCCGTCGGGTTCGCGGTGGGTGAGTTTTCGCGGCGCACCGCAGTGCGCCAGGCGTCATAGAGCGTGCCGCCCTTGGGGCTGGGCACGGACTTGGCGATGTCGCGCAGAAATCCGCGCAGGCTGGGGACGGCGGAGGCGCGGAAATCCGCGCCGGACGCGCCGGTATCCAGATTGAAGTACGCCGCCGCGCTTTCCAGTTCCTTTTCGTGCTGCTCGAGCCATTCGGTGGAGCCGATCAGGCCTTGCTCCTCGGCGTCCCAACTGGCGAAGATGATCGTGCGCTTGGGCCGCCAGCCGGATTGCAGAAGATGTCCTATGCCGCGCGCGGCTTCCAACATCGCCGTGGCGCCGCTGATCGGATCCACCGCGCCGTACACCCAGGCATCGCGATGCACGCCGGCGATCACCCATTCGTCGGGCCAGCGTGTGCCGCGGACGCGCGCGATCACGTCCCAGATGGCGCGGTAGCCGAAATCCTGCTTGAGGTGCAATTTGACGCGCACCGGCCCCGGCCCGACGTGATAGGTGAAGGGCAGCGCGCCCTGCCACTCGCGCGGCGACTCGGCGCCGCCCAGGCGTTGCAGGATGGGAGATGTATCGCGATACGACAGAGGCGTGGCCGGGATTTTCGGAACGTCGGGCGAATCCCGCGGGCTGATGCGCCGGGCCTCCGCGGTGGACGGCCATCCGGGCGTGGTGGGATCGCCGGGATGCTCGAATCCGTACTCGATGGTGCCGCGCTGCACGCCCGTGTCGGGCCGCCACGGGCCCTTGGGATAGACGTCGCCGCGAAAGTAGCCGTCCTCCATCGGGTCGGAATAAATCAGCACGGCGGCGGCGCCGGTTTCCTGCGCCATGTACGCTTTTACGCCGCGAAAATTCTCGCCGTAGCGCACCAGCACGATTTTGCCGCGCACGTCCACGCCCATCTCTGTCAGCTTCTGGAAATCCTCGGGGCGGCCGTAGTTGGCGTACACCACCTCAGCCTCGACGTCGCCCGAAGGCGAGTAGGCGTTGAACGGCATTACGACGCGCGGATCGTCCTGGAAGGGATCGTCCTCAACGTGCTCCTTGGTCGGACCGTGCATGATGGCGCCGGCGGGCGTGAAGGCGTCCACGCTGACCTCGGCGGGATAGTTCATCCAGACTTTGTATTCGACGATCTCGGTGTCGAAGCCCCACTCGCGGAATTTGCGCGCCACGTACTCGGCCGTCTTGCGGTCCCCGGGCGAGCCGGCGACGTGCGGCTCCGCCGTGAGAATCTTCATGTGCTGTTCGGCCTGGCGCGGGTCGGGAACGGAGAGGAACTGCTCCTCGATGGCGCGCTCGGAACCCTCCGCGGGCATCCGCGGCGGCGCTTGCGCGAGCAGCGTGGCGCAGAGGAGGGCGACAAGGACGAAGCGGCGATCGAGGCGCATAGCGTCGCAGCAGCGACTATCGAGTGTAAAAGCAAAGTTGCAAACCGGCAAAGAAGCGATGCGAACGATTCACGGATTGCTCGAAGTTTTACGCACTATTGATGACTTGTGCGGCGCTGGTGAATCTAATGTTCCATATGGCTGACAAACTTGTAAAACGGTACTTATTCGCTAGTGATTTCGATCAGACGCTGAGTTTCAACGATTCCGGCCTGGTGCTGAGTGAGCTGCTGGGGATTCCGACCGAGGAGTTCAAGCGGCTGGCCAAGGGCATGACGAAGCTGAACCTGGTACAGCAAGGGGCGGAGCTGGCGTACCTGCTGCTGCACGATCCGCAGTTCCGACGATGCCGCCGCGAACACCTGCACAAAGTCGGCAAGCTCATTCCGCTGAAGGAAAACATCGAGCTGCTGTACCAGATGCTGGCCACCGG
>JAIQFM010000309.1 GCA_020073285.1 Terriglobia bacterium
AACCGCTTCTTCTGTTCCGCCTTGGAAATGTGCATCCAGAACTTCAGCAGGACCTGGCCATCATCGGCCAGCCAGCGCTCGAACTGGTTGATCTCTTCGTACGCCTGCTTCCAGCTTTTCTTGTCGCAGAGCTTGTCGCAGCGCTCCACCAGCACCCGCCCGTACCAGGAGTGATCGAACACCACCATCTCGCCGTCATTGGGCAGCGCCGTCTGATACCGCCACAAAAAGTGGTAACGCTTTTCCAATCTGCACGCGGTACTGCGGCTCCGACATTTTCCGGTTGGCGTTCAGCTTCTCAAGCATGGGCCGCCTCCGCCTTCCGCCGCGCCGCCGGTTGGGCTCGCTTCGCGCCGGCGCCTTCCATGGCGGCATCGTCCTTGTCCTTGATCTCGGCGCGCAGCGCCTGCATCAGCGGTTGCGCCACCGCCGAGCGCGACACGGCGCCCGGCGCCGCTTTGCGTTTCGCCAGCGCTTCTTCGATCTTTTCCACCAGGGTTCGGAACACCTTGACGCGCGCCCAGCGCATGTCGGTGGCCTCCACCAGCGTCCACGGTGCGTGCGGAGAGTCGGTCTTTGCCAGCATCTCTTCCACCGCGGCCGTCCACTTGTTGTACTGCCGGTGATGCCGCTTGTATTCCTTGGTGATCTTCCATCGCAGCGCGGGGTCGCACAGGCAGGCGCGGAACCTCTTCTTCTGTTCCGCCTTGGAGATGTGCATCCAGAACTTCAGCAGGATCTGCCCATCATCGGCCAGCCAGCGCTCGAACTGATTGATCTCTTCGTACGCCTGCTTCCAGTCTTTCTTGTTGCAGAGCTTGTCGCAGCGCTCCACCAGGACCCGCCCGTACCAGGAGTGATCGAACACCACCATCTCACCGTCATTGGGCAGCGCCGTCTGATACCGCCACAGAAAATGGTAACGCCTCTCCAGCGACGTGGGTGGCGTTCCGGGTTGCACCCGAAACAGCCGCGGGTCCAGCTTCTCGGTGAGCTTTTTGACAATCATTCCTTTCCCCGCCGTGTCCCAACCCTCCAGGCAGATGGTGACCGGGACCTCCGCCTCTTTCGCCGCATACTGCAAGCCGCGCAGCTTCTCCTGCAATGCGCCCATGGTCTTGGTATACGCAGGCTTCGACAGCTTCTTCATAAGATCGACAGTTTCGAGCATGACGCCTCCTAGGGGGGCGTATAACCACGACGGGCCGATGTAAAGGGGGTATGGGCATACTATCCGAAACTCCGCCCTTTTTCACGGGTCGGAATTCGGCTCGCGTTATCGGACGTTTCATAACGGGAGGCGCAATGTTGGAGCGCGTTTGCCCGCGAACGAAGCCGGTATCTTCTGAAAGGAAAGCGGGACAGCAGTGATGGCATCAGCAACCGAGAGGGGATAATTGCGGTTACAATCTTCAGGCCTGAGGCCGGTATGTTTCGCAATTCTGCGCAGAGCACCGGGCCACAGCTCGGCAGAGTCGTGCCATGCCCATGTGAAATCGGGGTAGCCGGGTCGCTGAAGCTGTATATGGGAGCCGGATTTCGTCTTCTTCGGGGACCATCCAATACGAAGAAGTGCAGCATACACGCGTTTTGCTTTAGTACTCGGCCACTCACTCACGGTTGAAAATGGATGGATTTGGGCGGTTTTCTGACCTGCACAGTTCGGTCGGCAATGACGCGGAGGGCAAGCGCTGTTACTTCGACTTCAGCGTCCCGCTTGGTGTCCCCATACGCCATGACTCCGGGAAGCTCGGGCACTTCTGCAAGCCACTTCCCATTTTCTTCCTGCTCGAATTCAATTGTGAACGATTGGTCCGTACCCTCGGGCTGGCGCGGTACAGTTGCCATTTGCGGGTATCTCCGTCATGTGAGTGGGGGGTGTCGCGCAGATTATTTGGAATCGCAGATGCAATGTCAATCTAATTGCATCCGGTCCACAATCGCAAGTAATGCCGATGGTTCTGAGCCGTAAGCTTTTCGAATGTCAGCGGGCAGCCGTAACCATGTGGCGCAGCGTATCGAGGAACAGATCGTGATTCTCGGGCCATCGCCGACGCAGCCCACCACCGTGACACCCAACCTGGTATCGCGATCGCTGCTGCCGGAAACGTGGTCGATGTCAACATCACCAACGCCGGCCCGCACCCGCTCGATGTCCTGCTCGCCATCACGGAATCGGATTTGAGCACCCAGGTGGGCCGCGGCGAGAATCACGGCCGCCTGTTCCGCCACACTGCCGTGGTGCGCGACCTCCGCAATATCGGCAAGACCTTCTCCGGCCAATTCGCGGCCCGCCCGCAGCTTTCTCTCAAACCGGACCGGCGCCACGACAAACTTCGCGCCGTCATTGTCCTTCAGGACCCTGCCACGCTGGAGGTCACCGGCGCTGCCCAAGCTCCCTAGAAATAGCCGCCTGCTGTGGCCCACGCGCAGTCTTGTGGCACACGCGCCCTCGCGTGTGCACCGAAAACCGACGACCGCTAACCGAAAACCGCCAACCGAGAACTAACCCGACTCGCTGCTTGACGATTCACTTCAACTCGCCTTTAATTCCAATCTGTGTTCGGCGCTCAGCCCCACATCGTCGCTAGACTGCCTTTGTCCGGGGTTGAGAAGGAACGCCTGTTCGTCGCCGCGCGCGAAGTCCTTACCCGCGCCTATGCGCCTTATTCCAAGTTCCATGTCGGCGCCGCCGTGCTCGCCGCGTCCGGTGCCATCTATGCCGGCTGCAACGTCGAGAATGCTTCCTATGGCCTGACCATCTGTGCCGAGCGCTCGGCCATCTCCGCCGGGGTCGCCGCCGAAGGTGCGTCCTTCAAGATTCGCGCCGTCGCCGTGTTCAACGGTAACGACGCCCCTTGTTCCCCCTGCGGCGCCTGTCGCCAGGTGATCTTCGAATTCGGTCCGGATGCGGATGTCATCTTCCAGGGCCGCCAGGGTCTGGAACACTCCACCGCGCACGCCCTGCTCCCGGCGGGTTTCACGCTGTGAGCGCTGGCACATACGGCCCCGGGGCCGCGGGACGCGCGCGCAGCGTGCG
>JAIQFM010000107.1 GCA_020073285.1 Terriglobia bacterium
CGCTAATAAGCTGAATTCTTGTACCTTTCAGGACATCTAAGGTACCATTTAGCCAGAATATCTTCAGGCTGGGACCGGGCGCTGGTAGCTTGATCGGATGTGGGTCGCGAGAGTTTTCACCTCGTCGAAGCGAGGGGGAGCTTCTGTTGTCAACAGGCTAGACCCAGCGCAATCTGTGAGAGGGTGTTACGATACCTGACTTAAGCGCATGCCATTGAAAACGTTATTCCTAAATCCCCCTTCGTTTGAAAATTTTGACGGCGGCGCCGGGTCGCGGTGGCCGGCAACCCGTGAGATCGAGTCCTACTGGTACCCGGTTTGGTTGGCCTATCCGGCAGGCATGCTGGAAGGTTCGCGGCTGCTGGATGCGCCGCCGCACCACGTCTCGGCGGAAGAGACGATCCGGATCGCCAAGGAATACGAATTCCTGGTGCTATTTACCAGCACGCCCGGCTTCCCCGGCGACATACGGTTGAGCGAGGCGATTCGGACGGCCAATCCCAAGATCAAGATTGCGTTTGTCGGGCCGCACGTTTCGGTCTTGCCGGAAAAGAGTTTGAACGAGGCGCCGCAGGTTGACTTCGTGGTGCGCCGGGAATTTGATTACGCGGTAACCAGCTTCGCCAAGGGCAAGCCACTAGCCGAGATTCCCGGGGTGTCGTACCTCAAGAACGGCAAAGTGGTACACAACCCGGAGGCGCCGCAGATCACCGACCTGGATTCTCTGCCGAACGTGACCGACGTTTACAAGCGCGACTTGGACGTCCGCCGCTACAACGTTCCATTCCTGCTCCATCCATTCGTCTCGCTGTACACGACGCGCGGGTGTCCGGCGCAGTGCACCTTCTGCCTGTGGCCGCAGACCCTGAGCGGACATCCCTGGCGCAAACGCTCTACCGACGCGGTAGCGCGCGAGATGGCGCAGGCGAAGGAGTACTGGCCGTACGTCAAGGAGTTTTTCTTCGACGACGACACCTTCAACATCCAGAAGGCGCGGACGATCGAGTTGTGCGAAAAGCTGAAGCCGCTGAAGCTGACGTGGTCATGCACGTCGCGGGTCACCACCGATTACGAGACGCTGAAGGCCATGCGCGATGCCGGGTGCCGGCTGCTGATCGTGGGATACGAATCGGGCGATCAGCAGATCCTGAAGAACATCAAGAAGGGCGCGACCCTGGAACGGGCGCGGCAGTTCACCAAGGACTGCCATAAGCTGGGGCTGGTGATCCATGGCGACTTCATCATGGGCCTGCCCGGGGAGAGCCGGGAAACCATCCGCCGCACCATCGACTTCGCGAAGGAACTGGACGTGGAGACGATTCAGGTCTCGGTGGCGCACGCCTATCCCGGAACCGAGTTGTACGATTTCGCCATGCGCAACGGATTCATGGCGAACAAGGAGATGGTGGACGCGGGCGGGCACCAACTGGCGCACATCGAGTATCCCGGCCTGCCGGCGGAGGAAATCATCGAGGCGGTACACCGGTTCTATGACGAGTACTACTTCCGGCCCAAGGCGATCTTTCGCATCGTGAGGAAGGCGTTTTTCAATTCCGACGAACGAAAGCGCCTCTACCATGAAGCCAAGGGATTCCTGAAGGTGCGCGCCAACCGCAATCGCTGGGTCAAGCAGCAGCGGCAGAAACCGGTAGCAGCGCCGCCTGCAGCGCCCAACGGAGACGGAGCTGGTTCGGAGGCGGAAGCCTCGGTCGAGACTGCCAACGCCTAAGAGTTTTCCGTGAACTTTCGCAAGCGAGCCATCCTGGCCGGGGTGGTGGTGTTCGGGGCCTGTGGCGACGTTGCGTTGTCGCGCGGCATGAAGGCGGTGGGCGCACTTTCCCTGAGCCACTGGACTGAGGCCATTTCCGCTATTTTCACACCCTGGGTTGCGGTGGGAATCGTCCTACTGCTGGCCTTCTTTGCCAGCTATCTGACCGCACTTTCCTTCGCCGACCTCACCTACGTCCTGCCGGCGACCGCCGTGGGATACATCCTCCTGGCCCTGATGGCGAAGTCCTTCCTGCACGAGAACATTTCGCCATGGCGCTGGGCCGGCATTGCGCTGATCGCCCTGGGGGTGGGCTTTGTCACATCGGGCCCGGCGAAAACGGCGGGTGCGCGCGGGCAAGCACAGCATCTTCCTCCGGTCGGAGGCGCATGACGCACTGGCCATACACCTGGGGAAGCATCCTGGCGGTGGTGGCCGCCTCGACCGCCGGGGACGGGCTCACGTCGCTCGCCATGAAGCAATCTGGCGATGTAGGTAAGCTATATCGCAGCAATGGGTTAGGTAGAACCATTAAAGTTGTACTTGGCAATACGACGCTGTGGATCGGGGTCGGGTTCATGGCGGTAGCCTTCTTCGCGCTGCTGTTTGCGCTGTCGTGGGCGGACGTGAGCCTGGTGGCGCCGGCGTCGGCTTCCCTCACCTTCATTGCGAATGCCATCGTCGGCAAGCTCTTCCTGCGCGAGCAGGTGGACCGGCGACGGTGGCTGGCGGCGATCCTGGTTGCGGCCGGCGTGGCGCTAGTGGCTAGGTAGGCTCCGGGCTTCAGGCTTCGGGCTTCAGGCCCCATGTGATCCGTTTTCATTTTCCCAGCAAACGCATGAATCCGCGGGCCGGGAGGTCGGGGACGAGAAATCGTTGCGGCTTCCCCGCCGTGCGGGTCAGCGCTTCGGCGGCGAGATAGCCACTGCGGACGGCGCCTTCCATGGTGGCGGGCCAACCGGTGGCGGTCCAGTCGCCGGCAAGGAAGACGCGCGGCCAAGGAGAGACTTGCGCCGGGCGATGCGCATCAGCGCCTGGCAGCGGCGCGTAGGTGGCGTTCACTTCCTTGATGACGGTCGACTTCAGCAGCTTGGCGTGCTTCACTTCGGGGAAAAATTCGGCCAGCTCGCGCAAGGCGAGGTCGAGGATTTCCTGCTTGGATTTTTCGACCAGGTTTTTCGAAGAACTGACGACCAACTCTACGTAGCTCCCCTTCGTGCCGTCCCTACGGGACTCTGATTCAGTTTGGTCAGCTACCCGGGGCTTACGCCCCGGGCTGGGATCTGCCGCCCCTGCGGGGCTGGCGTCAGGTGTACCGGCAGCGGAACCGCTGGGATCTGCCGCCCCTGCGGGGCTGGCGTCAGGTGTACCGGCAGCGGAGCCGAAGGTGCCGGCGAACGCTGCAGCGTCCGAGGACGGTATAGCGGTCTTTTCCGTCGGTATCCGGGCGCTACGCTCGAGAATCTCCGATTTATGGAACATCCACTGGATGGTGCGATCAAGAAGCACGGCATGCGGCAGGTCGGTTATTTGGCGGTCGAACCAGAGATGAATGCCGGTGATAGGCGAGGTCTGGAAGCGATCGAGCATCGAGCGCAAGGGCGCCGACACATCGTCTTCATCTTCATCTTCATCTTGATCCATGGGCATCATGCCTGACAACGCCTGGAAGGGGACGGCGATGACGGCGTAGTCGCAGGCGAAGTCATGCCCACCGGCGCAGATGCGAACCTGATTGGCATCGGCGCGGAAGGAATCAACGCCGACGCGCATCTCGACGGCGCCACCCTGTTGCAGGATGTAATCGCCGGCAATTCCGTACAGCTCCGAGAGCGGTAACGTAGGCAGGCCGAGCGCACCGGCACGCGACGACTTGAGGAATGATTCGCGGAACACCTGCGCCGCATAGCGCGAGGAGACGCGTTCCAGATCCTCGTTCAACGCGCTGACCAACACCACCCGCCAGAAGCGATCTATCGCCTGCTGCGTCTGGCCGTGGGCATGGAGCCAGTCGAAGAAGGGATCGCCGTCGTCGTCGGGCAGGCGAGCGGCGAGCGCCAGCATGGCGCGTGCGATGCCCGTCTTGTCGGCAAACGAGAGGCAGGGTGCGCGCAGGAAGGAGACGGCGTTGTGGAACGGTGCGGGAAGCAAGCCCGGTTGGATGATGGAGCGCCGTCCGCCAGGCTCGATAAAGGTAAGGCGGCGGTACCAGCGGATTTTGTCCGCGGCGCCGATGCGGTGGTAGAAATCAAGCAGATTGGTGCAGCAGCCGAGCAGCACGTGCTGGCAGTTGTCCACCACCTCGCCGGTAGCGGGGTGCTGGTAGGAAGAAGCGCGGCCGCCCAGATACGGGCGGCGCTCGAACAGCGAGACGCGGAAGCCGGCGCCAGCCAGAGCAGATCCGGCGGCCAGTCCGGCGAGGCCTCCGCCGACAACCGCCACCGTCGGCGCATTCTGGGCGGCCATCATCATGAAACGATCCGCCGCCACATTCCCTTGGTCAGAACACGAAGCTTTTCGCCGGTGGACAGGCAGACGCGCTCGGTGAACACGTCGTAATTGCGGTCGGCGATCTTGGCGAGCAAGCGGCTGTAAATCTCCACCAGCGTCCAGAGCGCGGGCTGGCTGTCCTCGTCCACGTAAGCGATCAACTGGCGCCCGGAGACGTAGTACTGGCGGGCGCGCTCGGCTTCCATCTCCAGCAGCGGACGGAAAAGGGTTGGCCTGGGCGCTCGGAACATGCTGGCGCCGATGCCGCAACGATCAAGATCCTGCCGCGGCAGGTAGATGCGGCCCATGGCGGCGTCTTCCTTGACGTCGCGAATGATATTGGTGAGCTGAAAGGCGACACCACAACGCTCGGCGAGATCCTCGGCCGCCGGATCGCGATAGCCAAAGACATAGATACAGACCAGGCCGACGACGGAGGCGACGTGGTAGCAGTAGTTGTAGAGATCGTCGAAAGTTTGGTAGAGCACCTGGGGGCCGTCGGCCATTGGCTGCTGGCGACCGGGCCAGGGGACGTCCATGGCGGTGCCGTAAACCAGTGTCTCCAGTAGTTCGGTGGGAATTTTGAAGCGGCGCTGGCTGTCGGCGACCGCCATGAGCACGGGATCGTCGGTGGGCTCGCCGGCAACTGCACGGTGCAGGGAGTCGAGCCAGGCGTTGAGCTTGAGGCGCTTGTCTTCCGGCGTGAGCTGCGGGTCGTCGCTGATGTCGTCGGCCTGGCGCATGAAAGCGTACACGGCGCTGAGGGCATCGCGCTTGCGGCGCGGCAGCACCAGGAATGCGTAGTAGAAGTTGCGCGCCGCCTTGCGCGTGATGTGGCGGCAAATGCCGTAGGCGGTGCGCAGTTGTAGCGGGGCAACGCGCGGGGCGCTGGGTACCTGTCCGGTTTGGGCGAGCACGGTCATGATCGGTGAGAAAGGTCTCAATCCACCACGGAGGCACGGGGACACGGAGAAATAATTAGAGCGGTTTAGAAATTGATGTCGTCGAAACGAGAGACCCAAGATCCCTCGACTCGGGTTTCCCGCGCTGGTAGAAACGCGCGGGAGCCCTCCCTCGCTCGGGATGACAGTGGCAGTAAAAGTAAGACTGCTCTATCCGGTTATTCTCCGTGTCTCCGTGTCTCCGTGGTGAATTCATCTCAAAAGATTTTACTCAGCGCGGCGCGTGCAACCAGCGACAGCTTGCGCAATTTCGAGATTGCCGGACGGCGGGTCAGGACATCGAAATCCTGGCGCTCGATGGCGTGCAGAATTTCCTGGCCGCCGCGGGTAAAGAGCTCGATGTCAATCGCCAGTTTCTTGTCTACCTTGCGCGCCAACGGTAAGCCACGCGCGAACCAATCGCGGGCGCGCTCGACTTCAAATTTCACCAGTTCGCGGAACTGCGGCGTGAAGCGTTGGGCGGCGATGTCCCGCTCGCCGACGCCATAACGCCGCAAGTCTTCGACGGGAATATAAATGCGGCCTTTGCCGTAGTCGGGCCAGACATCCTGCCAGAAATTCGCCAGTTGCAGCGCGGTGCAGGTGTGATCCGAAAGCTGCTGCCGCTCGTCGTCAGAATAGCCGCAGACATAAAGAACGAGGCGTCCTACCGGATTCGCGGAGTAACAACAATATCCGAGAAGATCGTCGAAGGTCTGGTATCGGCCAACCGTCTGGTCCTGGCGGAAGGCCTTCAGAAGATCGGCAAAGGGCTGGCGCGGGATGTTGCATTCGCGAATGGTCTCGCGCAGGGCGATGAATACCGGGTGGCGCGGCCGCGCCGGATTTCTGGAGGATGGCCCCGGCTCAAGCCGCTCGACATTTTTGCGCACGTCCAGGGGCGGAAGCGCCACCAGGCTGAGATAGGTTGCGTTCAGTTCTTCTTCCCATTCGTCGAGCAGGCGCAGCGCTTGGTGCGGGTCGGCGACCTCATCGCCCAGGTCGTCGGAAATCCGGCAATAGGCGTACACGCTGTAGAAATGCGGTCGGACGCGCTCCGGCAGGAACCAGGTGGCGACGGAGAAATTCTCGTAATGACGGCGCGCCAGCCGCTCGCAGTAGGCGCGCGCTTCGGTCAGCGACGGCGCCTGCGCGGGAATGGCGTACTCAGGCGGCAATCCGGCGAAGGGAACGGAATTGGGGGTGGCCGTCAGCATCTCAATTTAACCACTCAATTTAACCACAGAGGACACAGAGGAACGCAGAGGCAAAAAAACGACGGAGGACCTCGGTGGCCCTCCGTGTCCGGTGTAGTTCCGAACCTAATTCAGTGCCCGGGGATGATGGCGGTTTTGATGTCGCCATTCCGGTTGAGCATGTGGCGCAATACCTGTTGCAAACGCGACAGCGGCGCCTCGCCGGTAATGTAATCCGCGCCGCGAATCTTGCGTTCTGCGATCAGGGCAAAGGCCTTGCGAACCGTTTCCGGCGTGTGATGAAAGGTGGCCTTCAGCGAAATCTCGGAGTAGTGCAAGCGATTGGTATCGAGAGCGACCTTGGTACCGCTGGCGCATCCACCGAAGAAGTTGACGGTGCCGCCCTTGCGCACCATATCAATGGCCCATTCCCAGGCCTCGGGACGTCCGACAGCCTCGATGACCACATCCGCGCCACGGCGGTCCGGGGTAAGCGCGCGCACGGCATCCACGGCGTCCTGCACCTGGGTGATCTGGACGACGTCGTCGGCGCCGAGGCGCTTGGCCGCGGAAACCTGGGAATCGCGCTTGGCCACGGCGATAACATTGCATCCGGTCAGCTTGGCGACTTGGATAAACATCAGGCCGATGGGTCCACCGCCGATGACGACCACGGTGTCGCCGATTTCGACGTTGGTCTCGTGCAGCCCGCGCAGAACGCAAGCCAGCGGCTCGACCATGGCCGCTTCTTCATAGCTGACATTGCTGGGCACGGCCAGCATGTTGCTTTCGACAATCCGGCGTGGAATCTTGATGTACTCGGCATAGGCGCCGTTATTAAAGAGCAGGTCCTCGCAGAGGTTTTCCTGGTGTTTGGAACAGTAGAAGCACATTTGGCATGGCGCCGAATTCAGCGCCACCACGCGCATGCCGGAGCGGAAGCCCTTAACGCCGGCTCCGACCTCCTCGATCACGCCCGCCAGTTCGTGGCCAAAAAGAGCGGGCGGGACGATCATGCGGGCGTGGTATCCGCGCTGGTACACCTTGAGATCGGTACCGCAGGTCAGAGCGACTTGTACCTTGATGAGGGCCTCTCCATGTCCCACCCGGGGGATCGGCACTCGCTCAATCTTTACGTCCTCCTTACCATAGAGGACCGCTGCTGTCATATGTCCATTCACTAGCTTTCCTTCCCTTTTGTGCCGCCCGCGGAACCTATTGTGAAGCGCCCACCTGAGGTATGGGTTCCAAACCCGGCTGTATAACAACCTTCATCGATTCCGGCCGGGGATGAGCAGCTAAATTCAGTGCTTCCACCGCGCTTGCCAGGGGAAAACGGTGGGTAATGAGCCGCTCCAAATCCATTTCTCGGCGGCATACAAAACTCACAGCTTCCTGCTGGAGGTCAATGGAAGCGCTGTACGAGCCCAACAGACTCTTCTCGTCAACACAGATTGCGGCGGGATCGATGACGGCCTCTCCTCGCACCGTCTGGGCGAACAACAAGATCCTGCCCCCGGAGCGCGCAGCCTCGATGGCTGCACGTATCAAAGACGTTCCGGCTACCGCCAAAATGACCGCATCGGCCCCACGCCCCTCAGTCCACTGGCGAACGGTTTGAACGGAATCGGACCGCGAGGCATCAATGGACCTGCCCAGGCCGAACTCAGCAGCTATTGTAAGCCTCTGGGGGAACAAATCGGAAGTGAATACCTTTGCACCTGCTCGTTGGGCCAATACTGCCAACATGATACCGATGGGACCCTGTCCAATGACGGCCACCGTCTCGCCCGCTGCCAGCCGCAGAACCTGGATTCCCTTCATGCAGGTGTTGATCGGCTCAATGAAGGATGCCTGCTCAAAGGACACCTCGTCGGGGAGCTTCACCACCCCGCCCCGGGCCAAAATCCAGTCCATAACGCGGACATACTCAGAAAACCCGCCGCCGCTGGGCTCAAAGCCCGCCGTACATCCCACCCGTTTGTAAACGGGACATTGGGCGAACACCTTGTGATAGCAATAGAAACACTCGCCACAGGGGATGTGATGGAAGACGCTGACCCGGTCGCCCAGCGCGTAGCCGCTTACGCCTTCGCCCGCCCGCACCACCACACCGGCGGTCTCGTGGCCGAAAATGCGGGGCGCGGAATGGGAGCCGGTGCTGATCTTCTTCAAGTCGGTGCCGCAAATGCCGCAAGTATGGACCTTGATGAGCAGCTCGCCGGGACCGATCCTGGGGACAGGCACTACCTCCAGCCGGACGTCATCCTTCCCGTGGTAAACGACGGCCCGCATGGTGGCAGGGACGAACAGGGCGTCTCGACGTGCTCCGGTTTGCGTGGCGACCGACATCAGTTCCTATTGCCGGACAGCGCCGGTTGCAGCGCCGCCCCTTCCCGCTCAATCAGATGAGCCAGGGCTCGGGAAAGCTCGCGGGAGGCATGGCTTGAATTCACTCCCAACCGTGCCAGCGCCAGCCAATGTGCAGGCCGCAGGGCGGAATCGAGCAGCAAGCGCGCGGTTCGAATGCGGCCGCGCGCGTCGATCCAGCGTTGGAACGACGGCATGGGAAAACCTGCCTCGTCCGATATCGCCTTCAGGGCGATAAACGGGCAGCCGTTCTGGCCGGCGACCAGGGCAACCGCGGCAGCTTCCATGTCGGCGGCTACGGCGCCATAGGAACCCGCGAGGCGGCTCTTGGCATCGCGGTCCAGCACCGACGGCACGCTGACCATTACGCCGCTGCCGCCGCAGGCGTTGAAACGCGCGCCGGTAGCCGCATCCACCACCGTTGCCGGCTGAAGAATCGTCCCCACCTCCAAGCTCGAATCCAGCGCCCCAGCCAAACCCGCTGAGACTACTACGCGCGGACGGTGCGAAGCAAAAACCGCCACCGCCGCGCGGCGGGCAAGCCTGCCGCCGATGCCGGAACAAATCACCAGCACGCCGTCGCCGGCAAATGCCGGGAGCGTGAGATCGCCGGCGACCAGGTCCCGGCGGGGCCAGCGGCGCACCAGCGACCGGACCTCGCGTTCCATGGCGGCGATGATGGCGATCTCAACCGACATAACCGTTGGCGCGAAACCACTGGACGGCGCGGCGCAGGGCATCGTCGACCGGCACTATCTTCCAACCCAACTCGCGCTCCGCTTTCTCGGAGGAAACCCACATTTTTTTTCGGCCCATGCGCACGGCGTCGAGCGTAACTCGCGGCTCACGGCGCAGGATTCGCCCCGTGACCACGGTGTCCCCGACGCCAGCGGCAAGCGCGAACACATAGGGCAGGCGCAGGGTCGGCGCGGGCAGTCCGGCGATCACCGCCAGCTTGTCCAGAATCTGTTTCAAAGTCAGATTCTCGCCGCCAAGAATGTAGCGTTCTCCGGCTCTTCCCCGCTCGAAGGCGGCAATGTGCCCGCGCGCGACTTCGCGCACGTCCACGACATTGAGTCCGGTATCCACGTAGGCCGGAAACTTGCGCTTCAGGAAATCGACAAGGATTCGTCCGGTCGGAGTCGGCTTTACGTCATACTCGCCAACCGGCGTGGTCGGATTCACGACGACCACGTCGCCGCCGGATTTACCAGCTTCGATCGCCACCTGCTCGGCGATGAACTTGGAGCGTTTGTAGTGGCCAATCATGTCCTTCAACTCCACCGGTGAATTTTCATCGGCGGGACGACCATTGCCGGTGAAACCCATGGTCGCCACACTGGAGCAATACACGATCCGCCGCACGCCCGCCTGCCGCGCCGCGTCAATCAATCCGCGCGTGCCTTCGACATTGCAGCGATACATGGACTGCATGTCGGCCGCGTCGCGGGTCCACAAACGGTAGTCGGCGGCCACGTGAAAAACGACATCGCAGCCGCTCATCGCCGACTGCAGCTTGTCAGGCTCGCGCAAGTCGCCGAGGACGCGGTCGGCGTTCAGCCCCTCGATATTCTTCGTCGGACTCGAAGCCCGCATCAAGAGCCGCAGTTCGGCGCCCCTGTCGGCCAAGGCGCGCGCCACGTGGCTTCCGACAAAACCCGACGCTCCTGTTACGAAAGCCCTCATCACATCGCAGCCGGCTTAATCGAGCTTCTCGGGCTGAAGCGAAATGGCTTGCTCGCCCGCGGCCTTGCGTTCCCAGTACTGGCGAACCCAGGCCTCCCAGCTTTTGCCGGCAGCCATGTCGCGACCGGTGAAAGCGAGGGCGGCAATGTCGGCATAGGATACGGAGATCTTGCCTGTCCCGTCTTTCGGCAACAGGCGGACGAACGAGTCGGCCAGGGTTTGTCCGGTGCGGCGGTCGAATAAGTATCCCTCGATCCTGGCGCCGTCCTTGCGCGTGATCAACACGTCGCCGCGATAGTCGAAGGCGCGCTCCAGGGCGTCGCGAAGGTCGTTTTCATCGGCGAGTTGCGGGACCCAGCCCTCGAGTTTTTCGCGCGCGTCGGGTTCGACCACTTCCAGGCTGTCGGGATCGGGAGCTTGCAGTTGGGCGCGATGTCCCGCTTCACGGCCGGTCAAACTCGTGTCTCCTGCGGCGCATTGCTGTCGATTTGCACCAGCGGATGGAAGGCATGAACGGGGTGCACCGGTTCGTGAAGAAGTTCCAAAGCTTTCCGATCTTGGTAGCGGCTGGACAAAGCGGCGCGCACGGTGGCGAGGAATCCACGCAGCGAACTAAACGTGTGGTTCACCGCCGAGGCTTCGTAGCCGCTGTGCACCATGCAATTGGCGCACTTGGGATTGCCGGATTCGGTGCCGAAGCGCTCCCATTGCGTGCTCCGCAGCAGTTCGGCAAAGCTGTCGGCGTAACCGTCCTGCAAGAGGTAGCAGGGCTTCTGCCAGCCGAAGACGTTGAAGGTCGGCATGCCCCAGGGGGTGCACGGATAGTCGCGCTTGCCCATCAGAAATTCGAGGAAGAGCGGCGACATGTTGAAGCGCCAAGTCGGCTTGCGATTGGAGAGAATAGCGCGGAACAGTCGCCGGGTACGGGCACGGCCGAGAAAATGGTTCTGGTCGGGCGCCTTGTCGTAGGAATAGCCCGGCGAGAGCATCATGCCCTCGACGCCGAGCTCCATGGTTTCGTCGAAGAAGGCGCGCACGCTCTGGGGATCGGCGCCATCAAACAGCGTGGTGTTGGTGGTGACGCGGAAGCCGCGGCGCAGCGCCTCCTTGATTCCCGCCACCGCCTTGTCATAGCCGCCTTCCAGGCAAACGGAAAAGTCGTGGTGCTGGCGCTGGCCGTCCAAGTGGACGGAAAACGTCAGGTACTTGCTGGGCTTGAACAGATCAATCTTCTGCTGCAGCAGGAGCGCGTTGGTGCAGAGATAAACGTACTTGCGGCGCTCCACCAGGCCGGCAACGATTTCGCCGATTTGCGGGTGCAACAGCGGCTCGCCACCCGGAATCGCGACGGTGGGGGCGCCGCATTCGTCCACCGCGCGGAAGCATTCCTCCGGCGTGAGCTGCAGTTTGAGCACGTGGCCTGGGTACTGGATTTTGCCGCAGCCGGCGCATGCCAAATTGCAGCGGAATAGCGGCTCCAGCATGAGGACGAGCGGGTAGCGCTTGCGTCCCTTGAGCTTCTGCTTCAGGACGTAGCTGGCGACCGTCCACATCTGCGAGACCGGCACTGGCATTACGCTTCTCCCAGTTCCCTTTCCGGCGCGCGGCGATCGGCCGGACGGACCGCGGCATCGACGGCGGTCATGGCTTTTTGATAGTTGGCTAACGCCAGCAACGGAAAATACTCGGCGTACATGTTGTACTTGAGATAGAAGACCTTGGGGAAGCCGGTTCCGGTGTACCACTTCTCCCACCAGGATCCGTCGCGCCTTTGCGTATTCAGCAAATAAACGATTCCTTTGTGCACGCAATCGCTGCGGGTGTCGCCCGCCGCGAGCAGCCCGAGAATCGCCCACGCCGTCTGCGAAGCCGTGCTCGGCCCGACACCGCGGGCGGCCGGATCGTGATACGAGCAGAGGCTCTCGCCCCAACCGCCATCCGGGTTCTGCACCATGCGCAGCCATTCGGCCGCCTGCTGAATATACGGTTCGTTATGGTCGATGCCGATCGCTTCCAGCCCGCGCAGCACCAGGTGGGTGCCATAGATGTAATTGCATCCCCAGCGGCCAAACCAGCAGCCATCGGGCTCCTGCTCCTTGAGGATGAAATCAATCGCCCGCTGGACGCGACGATCATCACGAGTGTAGCCGTGCGCCGCCAGCATTTCCAGCACGCGCCCGGCGATGTCCACGGTCGCCGAATCGAGCATGGCGTTGTGGTCGGCGAACGGGATGTATTGGAACACGAGCTTGTCGTTGTCCTTGTCAAACGACGCCCAACCGCCATTCTTGCACTGCATGGAGAACACCCAGTCAATGGCGCGGGAGACCGACTCGTGCTGGTAGCGTTCGTTAGGATGATCCACCTGGTCGAGCGCGAGGCAGACCTGCGCGGTGTCGTCCACGTCGGGATAGAACTCGTTGTTGAACTCGAAATACCAGCCGGCAGGCTGCCCTTTCGGGTCCTTCATTGACCAGTCGCCCTTGTGCGTGACCTGCTTCTTGAGAGCCCAGTCGGCGGCGGCGACCATACGTGGGTCCTTCGGACTGACGCCGCCCTCGCCGAGCGCGTAAAGAGCATAGGCCGTGTCCCAGACCGGCGATTTGCAAGGCTGCATGCGGAAGGTGGTCTCTTCCTCGATGCCCAGCGCCTCGAATTCATCCATGGCACGGATGAATTGGGGGTCGTCCACCGAGTAGCCCAGGCAGCGCAGCGCGATGATGGAATTCATCATGGCGGGGTAAATTGCACCCAGGCCGTCGCTCATCTCGACGCGCTCCAGCATCCACTCCTCCGCGGCGCGCAGCGCTATGTTACGCAACGGCCGGATGTGGAAGCGCTCGAACCAGTGCGTGGCCCGGTCGAAAAACAGGAAAAAATTCCGCCAACTGACGATCTTGGAATCCCAATGCAGGTACAGGTTGCAGTTATCCCGCCCGCCGGGGAACAGTTCTTCGATTCCCATTTCCGCCGGAATTTTCTTGTACGGCTTCTTGGCGTAGACGATGGCCAGCGGGATGAAGATGGCGCGCGACCACGACGAAATTTCGTAGATGTTGAACCAGAACCAGTTGGGAAACAAGACGATTTCCGGCGGGATGGCGGGCACGGCGAACCAATCGTATTGTCCGAGGAAGCACAGGTAAATCTTGGTGTAGGTGTTGGCGCAGGTCGGTCCGCCGAGTTCGTGGATCCTGCGGCAAGCGCGCGCCAGCACCGGATCCTCGGCGCCGTATCCGGCCAGCTTAAGCGCGAAATACGCCTTCACGGAAGCGCTGATATCGGAAGGGCCGTCGGGAAATATTGGCCAGCCGCCGTCGGTGTTCTGGTGTTCGACGATCCAGCGGGCGGCTTTCTGAAATTTTTTCGGATCGCCCGTGCCGAGAAGGGTGTGCATCATGATGTAGTCGGACTCGAGGGTGGAATCCGCCTCGAGTTCGCCACACCAGTAGCCATCCTCATGTTGGGTGGAGAACAAGTGCGTGCACGCCGCATCCATGGCGGTGGCGACGCGGCTCAGTATGTCGTCGACCTTGCCGAACTTCATCGGGGTTTCTGGGGGAAAAACCCGCCCGAACCCTCCTCCTACAGTTTTATTCTGCCGCAGAGGCGGACGGAGCGCTGCCGATCGCCTCGACGATCTCCGGCGGCAGTCCAAAGCGGACGTTCTCCGGCATCACTTCCACTTCCTGGAGATGGGTATATCCCTTGCCACGGAGGTATTCGACCACCTCTTCCACCAGGCACTCCGGCGCGGAGGCCCCCGCAGTCACGGCCACAATTCTCACCCGCTCCAGCCACTCCGACTTGATGGCGCGGTAGTTTTCGATCAAGTAGGCCGGCGTACGCAGGCTTCCAGCGACCTCGACCAGGCGCTTGGAGTTGGAGCTGTTATCCGAGCCCACCACCAGCAACAAATCCACTTCGCTGGCGATGTGCTTGACCGCGGTCTGGCGATTCTCGGTGGCGTAGCAGATGTCCTGCGCGAGCGGTCCCTTGATATTGGGAAACTTCTTTTCCAGCGCCTCGACGATGTCGCGCGTTTCGTCCAGGCTTAGAGTGGTCTGCGTGAGATAGGCGACCCGATTGGGGTCCGGCACCCCGGCAATTCAGGCAGCAGGCACCGCTCCCGGCGAAGCCATGAAGGCGACCGGCCGCGCGACCACCGCCGGCCGCGAACGCTTCGCGGTGCGCCGCGGTCTGGTGGTCTCCCAGGTTGCGCTCTCGCTGGTGTTGCTGGTCGGCGCTCTGCTGTTTGTTCGCACCCTGCGCAACCTGGTAACGCTCGACGCTGGCTT
>JAIQFM010000108.1 GCA_020073285.1 Terriglobia bacterium
ACAAAGCGGTAGGTGCCGGTCTTCACCGTGCGCACGGTGCGGTTCATGATGGAGTCGAACGTCCACTTGACGTCGCGCGCGGTGAGCGGGCGGCCGTCGTGGAAGCGCGCGTCCTGGCGCAGGTGAAACACGTAGGTCAGCGGATCCGGCACCTCCCAGCTTGTCGCCAGCCAGGGTTGCAGGTTGAAGTGCTCGTCGCGGTGCACCAGCGCGTCGAACAGCAGCTCATCAATGCGCTCCGAGTACGCGTCAATTCCCACGCGCGGATCGAGGTTGGTGGGGCTGGACTCGATGATCATCACCAGCGTATCCGCGGGCGGTTTTGTCGTGCAGCCGACGGAAAGAAGCAAGCCACAGAGGACACAGAGGACACCGAGGAAGAAAGAAAACCTCCGTGAGCCACTGTGCCCTCTGTGGTTAATCGGCATTGATTTAAGGATACGAAATTTTCCCCAGAATGACCGCGCGCTCGGCGCCAGTCGCGGCCGGAATATTCGACGGCACTCGGCGCCATGTCTGGTACGCGAGCACCGCGAATGCCACCGCTTCCTTCGCCTCCGACGGCAGGCCGAATTCGTCCGAGGTGCGGATTTTCAGGTCGGGCAGCTCGTCGCGCACCATGGACATCAACGTCCGGTTCTTCGCCCCGCCGCCGGAGACGATCATCTCGCGGAATCGTTTTTCGCCGGCGGGCGCCACGAACGCGCGCACCGCGTCGGCGATGGAGTAGGCCGTCAACGCGGTGGCGGTGGCAACCACGTCCTGCTTACGTGCGCGTCGGCAGCGGCGCAGGAATTCGGCGACGAACTCACGCCCAAACTCCTCGCGCCCGGCGGTCTTGGGCGGGCGGCGGCGAAAAAACGCCCGCCGCAGCAGATCCGAGACAACCACGTCGAGCACGCGCCCGCGCGCGGCGACGCGACCATCGCGGTCGAACGGCTTGCCAAACAAGCGCTCCATCAGCGCATCGATCACCATATTGCCCGGGCCGGTGTCGAAGGCGATCACTTGCTCGGGTGAGGCTTTCGCTGGGATGGCGGTGAAATTCGCGATCCCGCCGATGTTCTGCACGATACGTCCGCGGCGCCGGTGCCGGTAGAGCAGGTAATCGAGGAACGGAGCCAACGGCGCGCCGGTACCGCCGGCCGCCATGTCGGCAGGACGAAAATCGCTGACTACCGGTACCCCTGTGCGCGCCGCGATCACCGCGCCTTCGCCCATCTGCCAAGTGCACGCTATGTCGCGCCCGAGGAACGCGCGTGGAGTTCCCTGGTGGTAAATCGTTTGCCCGTGGCAGCCGATGAGATCGAGCTGCAAGTGCGCCTTTTTCGCCGCCGCTCCGATCGCCTCGGCGTAAAGCTCGCCGAGCAGGAAGCTGAGGCGCGAGAGGTCGGCCACGCTGGCCCGGGCGTTCATGACCTCAAGCACCGCGCGCCGTACGCGCTGCGGGAAGGGAACTCCCGAATGATGGAGCAGCTCAAATCGCGTGCGAAATCCGCGGCCCAGCACGCGCACGATGGCCACATCGATGCCATCCGCCGAGGTCCCGCTCATCACGCCGGCAACGATCAATTTCGCTCCTGTACAACTCCTTCACCACGGAGGCACGGAGACACGGAGAAAAATGAAGAATGAAGAATTAAGAATGCAGAATTTAAGAACGAAAAACCGAGTGAGAGCGCATTCGTCATTGTGACTTCTTCGTGCTTAATTTCTCCGTCTCCCCGTGCCTCCGTGGTGAATCAAGCTTTCGCTACCGCCACCATGCGCGCTTCCTCGCTCAGCTCCCAGATCTGGCGACGGAGGCGGTCCAACGTCTTTTCAGTGGGCACCGGCACGCGGCGTCGCAGTTGGTGAGCGCGCTGCTTGAAAGACAGCACCCGGCGGGCTTTTTCGCGAACCAGTTTGGCGAATTTGCTGTCTCGCTCCGCCGCACTCAGCACCGCCTCGTATGCCCGCCAAACTTTTTGCTCGTCGTGGCAAACCATGAAAATGTCGGAACCCGCTTTCAGCGTCTCGACCGCCGCCTCTTCGACCGAGGCAGCCGCCAGCACGCCGCCCATCTCCAGGTCATCGCACAACGCCAGCCCGCGATACCCGATCTTCTTGCGGAGGATGTCGGTGATCCACTTGCGCGACAAGCTGGCCGGCGTTTTATCGTTGGTGACCGCCGGATAAGCCGCGTGCGCCACCATCACAAACGCCATCTGCCGGTGCAGTTCGCAATAAGGACACAGCTCTTCCTTCAATAGGCGCGCGGCGGGCGTGGTGATCGCCGGCAGCTTGGTGTGCGTGTCCAGGTTTGCCCGGCCGAGCCCCGGGAAATGTTTGCCGCAGCCGAGCACTCCCGCGTCTTTGAGCCCGCGCAGAAATTCGCGCGCGTAGGCGACGACCTTCTCCGGATCGTCGGAGGCGGTGCGGGACGTCAGCACCTTGCGCGACGGCTTCAGCCCCAAATCCACCACCGGCGCGAAGTCCACGTTGAAGCCGAGCCGCCGGCACTCGTCGCCCAGCACCCGCCCATGCCGCCGAAACAACTTCTTGTTGCCCGTGGCAGCGATGTCGGCGACCGAGGGCACGGGCGCGATCACGTCCTTCAGCCGGTCCACCGTGCCGCCTTCCAGGTCCACGCAGCGAAACGCGGGCGTGGTGATGCACTTCTGCGATTCGCGCAGCAGCTCCCATGTCTGCCGCGCGGCGGTGATGTTACGCTGGAACAGGATGATCCCGCCAGGCTGGAGACTGGCGAAGGTGGAGCGCAGGCGGGCGGAGATTTCCACCCCGTCGAAGCCCGTGATTAGGAGTTGGCCAACCTGCTGGCGTAGATCATTAATGTTCTTAGCAACAGTCATTTAGGATGCTTATCTAAAGTAACGATTGAATTCATTTCAGTTGCTGCTTTAGGGCGTGCAGCAGGTTCAGCGCCTCCAGCGGCGTCACTCGGTCAAGGTCCGCCGCGCGCAACTGGTCGACGATTTTTTGCGACAGTGGCGTGAACATGGTGAGCTGCACCGAACTCGGTTGCAGTTCGTCCGACGCCAACTCGCTGGTGAGGCGATGCTCGGCCGATTCATGCTCCGCCAGAACTTCGCGCGCGCGTGCAATCACCTCCGGCGGCAGGCCGGCGAGCTTGGCGACTTCAATTCCATAACTACGGTCCGCCGCTCCGGGCTCCACCTTGCGCAGGAAAACGATCCCACCGGCGCCTTCCTTCACCGAGACGTGGTAGTTCTTCACGCCGGAAAGCCGATCAGCCAGCTCCGTGAGTTCGTGATAATGAGTGGCGAACAGCGTCTTGGCCCGCGTGCGCGCGTGGATGTATTCGATCGCCGCCCAGGCGATCGCCAACCCGTCGTAAGTGGCCGTGCCGCGCCCGACCTCGTCGAGCAGGATGAGCGAATTCGGCGTGGCGGTGTTCAGGATCGCCGCCGTCTCGGTCATCTCAACCATGAACGTGGAGCGACCGCGCGCCAGGTTGTCGCTGGCGCCGATGCGCGTGAAGATGCGATCCACCACCGAGAGCCGCGCCGAGCGTGCCGGCACGAAGGAACCTATTTGCGCCAGAATGACAATCTGCGCCGCCTGCCGGAGGTAGGTGGACTTACCGCCCATGTTCGGCCCGGTAAGGACCAGGATCGTGTCACTGGTCGCGTTCAGGTATAAATCGTTGGGGACAAAACGATCGTTGCTGCAGGTCAACTCCGGACGTTCCACCACCGGGTGGCGGCCCTCGCGAATCTCGATCTCACCGCCTTCAACAAATTGCGGCCTGCAATAATTGCTATTCGCCGCCAAATACGCCAGTCCGCCGAGCACGTCCACCTGCGCAACGGCGAGCGCAGTCTGGCGAATTCGCTTCGCCTCCCCGGCAATCGCCGCGCGCAGTTCAGCAAACAGGCGCCGCTCAATCTCGACAATCTTTTCCTGCGCGTCGAGAATTTTGGCCTCGTACTGCTTCAGTTCGGGCGTCGTGAAGCGCTCGGCATTCACCAGCGTCTGCTTACGTTCGTAATCCGGCGGCGCCAGGTGCTGATTGGCTTTGCTGATCTCGATGTAATAGCCAAAGATGGAATTGAACTTGACCTTCAGCGATGCAATGCCGGTCCGCTGCCGTTCGCGTTCTTCGATCTGCGCCAGATACTGCTTGCTGTTGCGGCTAAGGGTGCGCAACTCGTCGAGCTCGGCGTCAATCGCGCTGCGGATAACGCCGCCATCGGCCAGCGTCAGCGGCGGCTCTTCCACCAGCGTGTTCTCGATGCGCGCGCGCAGGTCGGCCAGATCATCCACCGACGCCAGCAACGAGCGCAGCCGCTCGCTCCGGAAACGGCTCAGCGCCTCGCGAATCCCGGGCAGCCGCGCCAGGGATGCCGCCAGAGCCAGCAGGTCGCGCGGGTTTGCCGTCTCCAGCGTGATCCGGCTCAGCAGGCGCTCGATGTCGAGCACGCCGTCCAGCGCGCGCCGCAATTCCTCGCGTTCCACGGTCGCGCGCACCTGCTCCTCGACTGCATCGAGGCGCGCATTGATTTCCGGCGGCTCGATCGACGGGCGCAGCAGCCACGCCCGCAGCAGCCGCTTGCCCATGGGCGTCAGGCTGCGATCGATGGCACGAAACAGTGTGACGGCATCGCCGGAGCCGGCAAACAGCGGCTCGACCAGCTCCAGGTTGCGCACTGTGACCGCGTCCAGCACCAGGCAGTTCTGGCGCTCGTAGAACCCGATGCGGTCCACATGCTCCAGGGCGCCGCGCTGCGTGCTGCGCACGTAATGCAGGATCGCGCCCGCCGCGGCGGCTGCCGCCGGCCGGCCCGCCAGACCGAAGCCCTCGAGGGACAGCACCCCAAAATGATTTTCCACCAGAGGAATGGCGTAATCCGGCGAGAACACCCAGTCATCGAGCGGCGTCCGCGCCCAGCCGTTGGCGGTGCGCGACCTGCCGCGCGCCGACAACTCAAACAGCGGCAGGGAAGAGCCGAACAAGACCTCGCGCGGCCGCAACTGCTCGAGTTCTTCCAGCACGCGCCGCTCCGCCGCATCGCCCGTGAACTCGGTGGCACGGAACTCTCCCGTGGAAAGATCGAGCACCGCGAAACCCGCCACCGAGGCGCCCGGCTTGACGCTGTCCAGCCGCGCCACCGCTGCCAGGAAATTATTTTCGTCCGAGCTCAGCGACGCATCCGCCGCCGTTCCCGGCGTCACCACTCGCGTGACCGCCCGCTTCACCAGTTTCTTCGCCAAGCGCGGGTCTTCCATCTGATCGCAAATCGCGACCTTGTATCCTTTCTTGATTAGCTTCGCGATGTAGCCTTCGGCGGCGTGATACGGCACGCCGCACATCGGAACCGCGATGCCTTTCTCTTTGTTGCGCGAAGTGAGGGTGATTTGCAGTTCCCGCGCCGCCACCACCGCATCCTCAAAGAACAGCTCATAGAAATCCCCTAACCGGAAGAACAGCAGCGCGTTGGGGTGCTCCTTCTTGATCGCCGCATACTGGCGCATCAGGGGGGTGCCCGGCGCGGTGTCGGCAACGGGCTTCGGGGTGGAAGACTCGTCCATGGATGGCGAAACTTGGGCGGATTATAGCAAGCTGCGGCGCGTCAGTTACGCTCTCCAGGATTTTTGCGTACAATGCTTGGCATTACCGCGTGCGTTGCCGAAAGGCCACCGCGGTTGACGCGCAGCCGAGACAGTGTTTACCTAGCTCTGATGGAATTACGCAAAGACCCAATCACGCGCTCCTGGGTGATCACCGGCGACGATATATCCACGCCCGCCAGCGAAACCCGCTGCCACTTTTGTCCGGACTCGCCCGACGCGCCGCAGGTGATCTCGACACGGCCCTCGTTGGACGGTGGCGCGTGGTCGGCGCGCGCCGTGGTTCATCCCAACCCGCTCTACCGCATCGAGGGCGAGCCGCAGCGCCGGGGCGACGGACTCTACGACCGCATGCGTCCCGTGGGCGCGCACGAGGTGCTGGTGGAGAATTCGCGCCACGACGGGCATCTGTGGAACGCCAGCGACCCCGACATCGACGAGTTCCTGCTGCTTACGGCGCTCCGCATCCTGGACCTCAAGCGCGACCGGCGTTTCAAGTACATCACCGTGTTCAAGAATCACGGGGCGATGGCGGGTCAGGAATTCGAGCACCCCACGTCGCAGATCACCGCCAGCACCTTCGTGCCGCGCCGCGTCCTCTACGAACTGCGCGCCGGACGCGAATATTTCCAGCAGAAGGAGCGCTGCGTCTTCTGCGACATCATCGCGCAGGAGGAGCAACAGGCCCTGCGCGTGGTGGAGGTCCGTGGCGAATATGTTTCCCTGTGTCCGTATGCGCCGCGCGTGCCCTATGAAACCTGGATCATGCCGCGTATCCACGAGGCCTTTTTTGAACGCACCGCGCAGCGTCCCGGCGGCACCCGTGACCTGAGTGCGCTGCTGCGGCGCACGTTGCAGCGCATCCGCTCGGTGACGGAGCAGTTCCACCTCGTGGTGCATACCGCTCCCAACACGCTGCACCGCTCGGAAATCCTCAACTACTGGAAGACGATCGACGACGATTATCACTGGCACATCGAGATTCTTCCGCTGCTGCCCAAGACCTCGAAGTCGTACACCTTCAAGGAGGTGTACTTCACGCCGGTGACGTCGGAGTCGGCGGCGGCGCGCCTGCGCGAGGCCTCTCCGGGAGGCTGATCGCCCGCTATAATGGCCGTCTTGCGACAAGAGCTGAAAATTCTGGCAATCGTGTTCGTGTCGCTCGCCACGTGCGCCCAGACCGCGGGGCCTCCCTGCTGCCCCGACGCGACCGACATAAAGCAGCTCCTCCTCCGGGAGAAGCTGGAGTCCACGATTCGTGACGTAGACCGCGATCTGAATGGGGTTCTGGGCGTCGCCATCCTCGACCTCACCAGCAGCGAACAAAGTCTGCTCCACGCCGATGAGGTCTTCGCGCAGGCCAGCTCCATCAAGATCGCCGTGCTCGCCGAGCTCTACCGTCAGGCGCAGCAAGGCAAGCTCAGGCTCCCCGACCTGTACACCGTGGAAAAATCCGACCTCGTCCCCGGCAGCGACATCATGGGCGGGCTCACTCCGGGCGTCACCCGCGTTACGCTCCGCGACCTCGCCACCATGATGATCGCGGTCAGCGATAACAGTGCCACCAACGTGCTGATTGACCGCGTCGGCATGGACAACGTCAATGCCATGCTGGCCGGCCTCGGCCTGAAGAATACGCGCCTCCGGCGCAAGATGATGGATATTAACGCCGCGAAGCAGGGCCGCGAAAATATCTCCACCCCGCGCGAGATGATGGCCCTGCTGGAAGCCGTCTATCGCGGCAAACTGTTTAACCCGGAACTGACCGCCGACTTCATCAAGATGCTCGCCACCCACAAACACAGCCCCATCCGCAAAGCGGCGCCCGACGCCGTCGTCTCCGCCGACAAGCCGGGCGAACTCGAAGGTGTGCGCGCTGATTCCGGCATTGTCTACGCGCAGAACCGCCCCTTCGTGATCTGCGTCATGAGCGCGTATTTGAAAGACGAAGCAGCGGGCGAAGCGGCCATTGGCAAGATCGCCGCCGCCGCTTACGACTATTTCGACCGCCTCGGCCGCTCTTCCGCCTACGGCCGCACCGTCTCGCCGTACAATTCTCATCCGTAGCGTCTGGAGCCCGGCGCCTGGAACCTGAAGCCTGCGATGACGATCCGCCGCATCAAGACCTATAGCGCGCAAACCGGCTACGTCTACGAGTACTACTTCGTGGGCAAGCGCCGCGCGTTGCCGGACCAACTCCCCGCCACCGAGTTCATCTTCGACGTCAGCTCCGACCGCAAGACCCGGTATGCGGTCAGCGTCTTCCTCGCCGATTCCGCGGTGAGCGACTGGGCTGCCTCGCACAGCCGCTTGCTCACCGAGCCGGAGCAGTACGCCGCCGTCAAGCTGCGCCTGCTGCGCGGTTTCGACGAGATTGGCGACATGCTGGCCTCGGGCCGCCGTCTCACCCTCGATGCCGCCGCTGAACTGGGCGAACTCCTCGGCAGCCTGGGTATCGAGTAGTCTCCGGGCGGCCTGTGACCCAGGTCACTGATGCTTGTGACCGTCTCCGCTGCACCCTCGTGGGCCCGGGAAGCATCATGGACATGGAAGCGGGCGCTATAATCGTAGCTTCCCGCCCGCATCCGCGGCTCGCGCCGATTTCAGCGGACCAGTCCATGCCCTTGGTATGGTTAAAAGTCGCCGTCGCTTTCTACGCCGTGGGGCTGCTCTGGGCCACGGCGACGGTGAGCCGTCCCTGCAATTTCCTGTCGAAAATCGTATTCCCCGCGCTCGGCTTGGGCATGGTCTTCCACTTTGTTTCGCTGGCGGAAAGCGCCATGACGACCGGCCACCTCACCCTGACCCTGGTCTCCATCCACGAATCCGAGTCGCTGCTGGCCTTCGTGATCCTGGCCTTTTTCCTGCTGGTTTATGCGAAGTACAAGACGCTGTCGCCCGGCATTTTTGTTTTCCCGCTGGCGTTTCTGCTGACGTTCGCGTCTTCCATCGGCCAGGGGCCGCCGCTGTTCGACTCCAAGCTGATGCGCAGCGGCTGGATCTTCGCCCACATCGCGCTCATTTTCACCGGATACGCGGCGCTCTTTCTCAGCTTCGGCGCCAGCATTCTTTACCTGCTGCAGGAGCGCAGTCTCAAGGCCCACCGGTTGGCGGGCTATCTTTCCCGGCTGCCCGCGCTGGAAGTGATTGACGAGATCGGCTACAAGTCGCTCCTGCTGGGCTTTCCCTTCATGACCTTCGGCCTCATCGCCGGCTCGGTCGTTGCGCAGGAGCATTTCGGGCCCATGTATTTCCTGGACGCCAAGATTCTGCTCTCGTTGTTGATGTGGGCGGTCTACATGGTGTTGTTGTACACCCGCTGGAATTCCGGTTGGCGTGGCCGGAAGGCCGCCTATCTTGCGACCTTCGCCTTCATCGCGGCCGTCAGCGCTTGGGCGGCCAATTACTTCAGCGGAGTTCACAGGTTCGTCGCGCAATGACCTTTCAGCTCATCGGCGTGAACCATCGCACCGCGCCTCTCGAAGTCCGGGAGCGGCTGGCGATTTCCGAAGCGAAGCTGCCCGCCGCCGTCCAGCAATTGGCGCAGCATCCCGGCGTCGAGGAAGGAATGATCGTCTCCACCTGCAACCGGGTCGAACTGCTGGCGCGCTCGCGCAATGGCGGCGCCGACCTGCGCGCCTTCCTGGGCGAGTATTTCAAGATCGATCCTGGGCAGTTCGACCAGCACCTCTACGAGTACCTCGACAAGGACGCCATCCGCCACCTGTTCCGCGTCACCGCCAGCCTCGATTCGATGGTGGTCGGCGAACCGCAGGTGCTCGGCCAGGTCAAGGAAGCGTATGCCGTGGCGCGCGCCGTCGGCACCGTCAACTCGCAGCTCGACGCGCTGGTCACGCGTGCCTTCGCGGTCGCCAAGAAAGTCCGCACCGAGACCGCCGTCGGCAGCTCGGCCGTATCGGTCGCATCGGTCGCCGTGGACCTGGCCAAGAAAATTTTCGGCTCGCTCAGCGGCAAGACCGTCATGCTAGTCGGCGCCGGCAAAATGTGCGAGCTTGCCGCGCGCCACCTGCTGGCCCACGGCGCCGGTTCCATCTTCGTGTACAACCGGACGCTGGAGCGCGCGCAAAAGCTGGCGCAGAAATTCGGCGGCCATGCGTTGCCCTGGGACCAGCTTTACGACTCCGCCGACAAGGCCGACATCGTCATCACCTCCACCGGCGCGCCCGTGGCCATCTTCCGCCGCGAACACGGCGAGAAGTTCCTCGCCCGCCGCCGCAACCGCCCGATGTTCTTCATCGACATCGCAGTCCCGCGCGATGTGGACCCCGAAGTCAACAAGCTCGACGGCATTTTCGTGTACGACATTGACGACCTGCAACAGGTGGTCGCCACCCACGTCGCCGACCGCCACCGCGAGGCGCAGCGCGCCGAAGACATCGTCAATGACGAGGTTGAGCGCTACCTGGCGCGCATGCAGACGCTCGACGTCGTCCCCACCATCGTCTCCCTGCAGGAGCACCTGGAGACCATCCGCCAGGCCGAAATCGACCGCGTGCGCGGCCGCCTCGGCCAGCTCACGCCCGAGCAGGACTTGGCGATCGAGGCCATGAGCCGCGGCATCATAAACAAGATCATGCATACGCCCATCACGACCTTGAAGTCCGCGGCGCGCGAAGAGCAGGGCACAACCGTCATCGACGTGGTGCGGCGCCTGTTCAATCTGCAACACAAGCAGGACAAGGAAGAGAAGCAAGAGAAGGTGGAGTCGGCGGCCAACGGAGCGCAGCGCTGATGGCGCGCCTCCGCATCGGCTCCCGCGGATCGCAACTCGCGCTCTGGCAGGCCAACCACATCTCCGGCCTGCTGCGCGCGCGCGGCCACGAAGTGGAAATCGAAGTCATCAAGACCACCGGCGACAAGATCACCGACGTGGCGCTCGCCAAGGTCGGCACCAAGGGCATGTTCACCAAGGAAATCGAGGAGGCGCTGCTGGAGAGCCGCGTGGATCTGGCCGTGCACAGCCTGAAGGACCTGCCGACGGAGCTGGCGCCGGAGTTTGAAATCGCGGCCATCACCCAACGCGAAGACCCGCGCGACGCCTACCTCTCGCGGCATTTCAACAGCATCGACGACCTGGCGCAGCGCTCGCGCGTCGGCACCAGCAGCCTGCGCCGCCAGGCGCAACTCAAGGCCCTGCGGCCCGACCTCAACATTTTTCCTCTGCGCGGTAACGTGGACACGCGCCTGCGCAAGCTGGAAGAGGGCGAGTATGACGCCATCATTCTCGCCTCCGCCGGCCTCAACCGCCTCGGACGCACCGAGTGGATTCGCGCCATCCTGCCGGTGGAGGTTATGTGTCCCGCCGTCGGCCAGGGCGCGCTCGCCATCGAGATTCGCAGTGGCGATGAGCTCACCGCGCAGTACGTTGGCTTTCTCCGAGATGCCGCCGCGACAGCGACCACGATGTGCGAACGCGCGCTGCTCAATCAACTGGGAGGCGGCTGCCAGGTTCCCATCGGCGCCTACGCCGAAATGGCCGCTGGCGCGATTCATCTGACCGCCGTCGTCGCGCGTCCGGATGGCTCCAAACTGCTGCGCGAAAACCAGTCCGGCAGCGATCCGAGATCGCTCGGCGAAGCCGTGGGCAGGCGTTTGCTGGAGCGCGGCGGCGATCGCATTCTCCAGGAAGTTTACGGCGAAACCGCCGCGGCCCCGCAACAGCCGTAAAAAAACCGTCGTTAGTCGTTAGTCGTTCGCAAATCCGCGTAGCCGCACGTTTTTGCCATCGACCATCGGCCAACGACCAACGACCAACGACATCGTTATGAACGCCACGCCCGACATTCCGCCCCGTCCACTCGCCGGCTGCCGAGTTCTGGTTGGCCGCGCTCGCCATCAGGCCAGCGCTCTCTCGGACGCGCTGCGCCTGCTGGGCGCCGAGGTGATCGAAATCCCCTTCATTGAGATCCGCGAGCCCTCGTCCTGGCGCGCGCTCGACCAGGCGATCGCCCGCCTGCTGGATTACGACTGGCTCATCCTTACCAGCGTCAACGGCGTGCAGGCCCTATTTGCGCGCCTCGCCCGGCTGGGCAAATCCGAAGCCGACCTGCTGCACCTCAACCTCGCCGCCATCGGCCCCGCCACTCGCAAGGCCATCGAGAAACACGGCCTCCCAGTGGACGTCATGCCCGAGGAATACGTCGCCGAATCGGTGGTCGCCGCCCTCAAGGGGGAAGTGAAGGGCAAACGCGTGTTGCTGGTCCGCGCCAAGATCGCACGCGACCTAATTCCCACCGAACTCATCAAGGCCGGCGCCAGGTTGGACGTCATCGAGGCCTACGAAACCGTGCTGCCCGAATCTTCGCGCACGGAGTTAGCGAAGGTGCTGCGCGACCCGCGCCGAAAACCCGACGTCATCACGTTTACAAGTTCCTCGACGGTGAAGAATTTCCTCGACCTGCTGGGGAAGGGCAACCACGCGTTGCTCACCGGCACGAAGCTGGCCTCGATCGGGCCGGTGACGTCGGAAACCATGCGCCAGCATGGGCTGCGGGTGGACATCGAAGCCCGCGAGTACACCATCCCGAGCCTGGTGGCGACGATCGCGACTTCCTTGTAGATCGTTGCTGCAGCTCACGTCTGCGAGCAGTTCCGTGAATTGTTATGTGGGTCGGATCTTCAGTCGAGTCCCGCAATATCTTAGAGCGGTCCCTGGTGATAACAAGTCAACGCGCTCCGCTTCAGACTCGAAACTACGGAAGTGGCGCGGGCGGTCGCCTCTGTTGCTGTCGGTAGGCGGTAGATTCCACGATCTGCTGAAAACGGGGATGCTTGCGAACATTGCTCAACAGGGAGTCGCGCCGGAACCATTCGACGCGTTCGTCGCCACTGCGAACTGCCCGCTCGAGCCATTGCAGCGATTTTTGTGTATCCCCTGTAATCGAGTAGAACTCTGCGACCGGGAGTGTTGACCAAACACTAATCTGGGCATAGGTCTCCAGGTCGGAGTCCATTTCTTCAGTGGCTGCTTCCTTGTTGCCCTCAAGTGCAAACAACAGAGCCCAGGCCAGTCGGGTCTCGAAGTTCTTGCGCTCTGTGGATCGCACTAGATCCAGCATGCGACGAGCCTTGGGCAGGTCGCCGGTACTCATGAACGCTCGGGTCAACCTGGTGATCGCATAGTGGTTAAGGGAATCGACTTCAAAAATCTTTTCGTATTGGCGGACGGCTTCGTCGACATTCCCTTGTTCGAAGAATGCGTCGCCCAAATTCATGCGCGCAGGAAAGAAGAGTGGGTCCATATCCAGCGCCTGCTTGGCCACCACTTCGGCCTGCGAGTAGTTTCCGTTCAAGCGGTAATAATTAATCAGCCAGACCCTGGCATCCAAATCTGCGCGGTTGGCGGCTAGCGCCTGCTCTACCTCCATTGGTACAAGCTCTTTCCGGCCTTGCAGCAGATAGGCAGCCGCCAAGGCCGAGTGTGCGCGCCCCGAGTTGGGATCATCCTCTAAGGCACGTCGCGCTTCTTGCTCGGCTTTGTAGAACCAGTTGCTGTCGTTGGAGGAGCCCCCGTCAACCATTAGGACGTCGCTGAACCCGTACCAGGCACGAGCCTCGGCAAAATGCGGGTCTATACGGAGCGCCCGTTCCAGCATCTCTCGTGCCCGCTTCAAGTCGTACTGCGCCTTCAGAAGAAGCATCGCCTTTTCAAAATACTCGTTCGCCTCGGTAAACGCGGAAGCTGCACCGCCGGTACTCAATCTGTTCGCCGACACCGCGCGTGAGGACTCTGGAACCTGCTTTGCCTTCCGTGCTTGAAACATGGCCAGCAACACAATGGCCAAAGCAACAGACCCAAGCGCAGCGGCCGTTGCCCATCCCCGATGTCGCGATGCCGGGTGCCCAAGAGGGGTGACCGCAGCGGCGGGAAGCGGTGTCGGCATTGCCAAACGCCGCAAATCTACCAGTAGCTCTTTCGCCGACTGGTAGCGATTCTCGGCGTTCTTCTCCAGACACTTCAGAATGATGTCCGCCAGGCGTGGCGACAGCCGCGGCTGCAAGCCCTGCGGCGACGGAGGCGGAGCATGGACAATCTCGTCTGCTAGCGCGATCGTCGTTTTGCCCTCAAAGGGGCGTCGCCCGGTAGCCATTTCATAAAGCACCACGCCCGCCGCCCACAGGTCCGAGCGCGTGTCCTCCTTCTCGCCTTTAAGCTGTTCCGGAGCCATGTAGGGCAGCGTGCCGCCTGCTCCGCCCGCCTCGGCGATACTTTGCGTAATGGTTCCCTGATCCACCGGGTCCACGCGCTTGGCCAGCCCGAAATCCAGAATCTTCAGCCGCCCCTCGGGCGTCAGTCGCAGGTTTCCCGGCTTCAGGTCGCGATGGATCACCCCCTCGCGGTGCGCTGCCACCAGGCCATCGGCCATCTGCATGCCGATCCGGACCACCTCCTGCTCCGGCAGCGCCCCTGCCCTGAGCTTCTCGTCAAGGGTCATGCCGGGAACCAGTTCCGTCACCAGGAAATCAATGCCCGCCTCGCTGTCGAAGTCATGCACGGTGGCTATATTGGGATGATTCAGGCGGGATAAGGCGAGAGCTTCCTTGCGAAAGCGTTTGCGTGCAGAGTCATCAGCCAGTGTGCCCGGAGGCAGAACCTTGACAGCGACGTCGCGGTCCAGGCGCTCGTCGCGCGCCCGATATACGACGCCCATGCCGCCGGCGCCGATCTGCTCAATAATCCGATAATGGCCCAACATCCGCAGGATGAGGGATGCTGGTGAAGACTGCATAATGGGGCGAATCGTATGTTGTGCGCGTTTCCAAGTCAACGCGTTCCGCTTCAAAGTCGCCGGAGTCTATCGACTGTGCTCCACTTCGCCGTATTGTGGCAAACCGGAGATGTGGCCATTCCCGACACCTTGGCGATTGTTCCCGATTTGCGCCCCAATCGGAAGCAACTACCACGAACAGCTCACCACCGACCCCGAAAGTCTGCTT
>JAIQFM010000109.1 GCA_020073285.1 Terriglobia bacterium
GCGGGGTGCTCTGCTACGAGACCACCGACCGCAACGGCCCGAAGAACGCCCAGGAAGGTCTCGACGAAAATATCCGCTTCATTGAGCGCGCGCGGAAATCGGACGGGCTGGTGAATGCCAGCTTCGGGCTGCATGCGTCGTTCACCTTGAGCGAGCGCACGCTGCGGCGCTGTGTGGAAGCCAACCGCTCGCTGCAAGCGGGATTCCACGTGCACGTTTCGGAAGACCGCAGCGACAACGAAGACGCGCGGCGCAAGTACGGCAAATCGCCGGTGCGCCGCCTGCACGAGGCGGGCGTGCTCGACGAGCGCGCGCTCGCCGCGCACTGCATTCATGTCAGCGGCGGCGACATCGCCGCGCTGGCGCGCCGCAAGATCAACGTCGTGCATAATCCGCAGTCCAACTGCAACAACGCCGTGGGCGCGGCGCGCGTCCTGGAAATGGTCAAGGCCGGAGTGCTGGTCGGCCTCGGCTCCGACGGTTACAGCCCGCGCATGTGGGACGAGTTCAAGACCGCGTTCCACGTGCAGAAGCTGCGCGCCGGCGATCCGCGCGTCGCCTATGCCGAGGCTTACGCGCTGGCGCTGCTGAACAACCGCACCATCGCGAAGAAGGTCTGGAACCTGGACATCGGGCGCATCGAGGAAGGCGCGCGCGCCGACCTGGCGCTTTACGACTATTTTCCACCCACGCCGCTCACCCGCGACAACATCTTCGGCCACGCGCTGTTCGGCATTGCGCACGCGCCGGTGGATTCCCTGATCGTCAACGGACGCTTCGTCATGCGTAATCGTGAGTTCGTCAACGTGGACGAGCGCGCCGTGGCCGAAAAAGCCGCGTCGTGCGCGCGCGAATTATGGAGAAGATTCTGATGCCAGCACCCCGCCTGGAATCCGAAACCGGTTTCGGCCCGACGTACAACGAAATGCTGCATCCGGAGACGCTGCCGCAGTCCATACGGCAAAAAGCGTTGGCAGCGCGAACCAACGAACTCGACCCGATCAATCTGTACAACATCACCTGGCGCGATGAAGGCAATGCGATTCGCCACATCGTGTTGCCCAAGGAACTTACGGGAGTGGAAGCCAACATCGTGGTGCTCGTTGGCCGCGAATTCCCATCCGGCAGCCACAAGGTCGGGCCTGCGTACGCCACGCTGATGGAAGGCGAATTGGCGGACGAGATTCATCAGGGCGAGAACACCATCATCGGGCCTTCCACGGGAAACTTCGGCATCGGCGTGGCGTACATCTCCAAGCTCAAAGGTTATCCCGCGATCGTCATCATGCCGGAACAGATGAGCGCCGAGCGCTACCAGCGCATCCGGCAATACGGAGGCAAGCTCGATCTCACTCCGGGGTCGGAAAGCGACGTCATCCTGGTTCTGGAGCGCACCGAGGAATACAAGAAGGATGCGCGCAACAAGGTGCTGGCGCAATTCGAACTGCTGCCGAATTACCGTTTCCATCGTCACGTCACGGGCGGAAGCGCTGTGGAAGCGGCGCGCGCGCACGGCAACGGACGCATCGCAGCCTTCGTTGCAGCCCCTGGTTCGGCGGGAACGCTGGCCGCGGGGGACGAGATCAAAGCGCAGTTTCCCGAGGCGGCGATCTGCGCGCTGGAGCCGCGCGAGTGCTCGACCCTGTCCAACAACGGGCGCGGAACGCATCGCATCGAGGGTATCGGCGACAAGATGGTCACGCTCATCCACAACGTGATGACCACCGATTACGTCATGCTGATCCATGATGATGACTGCGTGGTCGGATTGGAGTTGCTGCAGCAACGGCGACCGTTCGTGGAGAAGCTGCTGCGTCTTCACGAAGGCTCGCTGCGCGCATTTGACGGCGTGTTCGGCATTTCGGGCGTGTGCAACATCCTGGGCGCGATCCGTGTGGCGGAGTTCCTCAAGCTGGGGTCGCAGGACAACGTGGTGACCATCGCGACCGATGGCTTCGACCGCTATCCTTCCGTTCTCGCCGACCTGGCGAAACGCAGACCGCTCACCACGGAAGCGGCGCTGCGCGATTCGTTTGAGGCGATCTTCCGCGGCGGGTCTTCGGCGGACATTCTCGATGTTCGTCCGCGCCAGCAGAAAGAGCGGCTATTCCGCTACAAGCAGGAGACGTGGAGCAAGTTTGGGTATTCCGATTCGTATCTGGAGAGCATGAAGTCGCAAGCGTTTTGGGAAGCGGAAGCGGCGAAGGCCGGAGAGTTCGATTCGGCGTTGCTGAAAGCGCGCAAGGGGTAAACGGTGGTCGGTTATCGGTTATCGGTCTGCAGGCGCGAAAGCTCTTCGGGGTGGAGTCAAGAAGCCATGCCCCTCCGAAAAACAGTTTGTCGGCGGAAACCTAATTACTAAACTGCTCTGGCCCGAGAGCGGAGCTGGTGGAATTTCCAGGCGCTGGCGACCATCTGTTCCAGGGAGCGCGTGGCCTTCCAGCCGAGCATCTTTTCCGCGCGCGAGGGATCGGCCAGCAGGACCGGGGGATCGCCCGGACGGCGGCCGACGATGCGCTTCGGCAGTTCCCGCCCGATGACGCGCTCGATGGTGGTGACGACTTCCTTGACGGTGTGACCTTTTCCAGTGCCGAGATTGAGAATGTTGGACGCGCCGCCGGCGGCAAGATGCTCCAGGGCGAGCACGTGGGCTTCGGCCAGGTCGTCCACGTGAATGTAATCGCGGATGCAGGTGCCGTCGGGGGTCTGATAGTCGTCGCCGAAGATCTGGAGTTCGTTACGCGCGCCGGTGGCCGATTGCAGCGCCGCCGGAATCAAGTGGGTTTCGGGATCGTGAAGCTCGCCGATTTCGCCGCTTTCGTCGCAGCCGGCGGCGTTGAAGTAGCGCAGGCTCATGAAGCGCAGGCCGTAGGCGGGATCGTAGGACTGCATGGCGTATTCGAAGGAGAGCTTGGAGAAACCGTAGGGGTTGACGGGCTGCTTGGGCGCGTCTTCCGCAATGGGCACTTCGCGGGGATTGCCGTACACGGCGGCAGTCGAGGAAAAAATGAATTTGTGGACGCCGCATTCGACGCAGGTGTTGAGCAGCACCAGGCCGTCGCCAACGTTGTTCTCGAAATACTTGCGCGGGTTCTGCACCGACTCCCCAACCAGCGAGTGGGCGGCAAAGTGCATGACCGCGTCAATGTCGCGGAGAGCGCGGGCGAGGGTGAAGGCGTCGCCAACATTGCCTTCGATCAGTTCGAATCCCTGGGCCAGCTCGCGGTGGCCGGTGTTGAAATTGTCATAGATCACGACCTCGTGCCCACGCCGCTTCAAGGCACGCGCACCGTGGCTGCCGATGTATCCAGCGCCGCCCGTCACTAGAACGCGCATTCTTTGACCTCGACTCTTGACTGTTGAAGCCGCCTCTGCCGTTGCAGGCCCGCGACGCCCCCGATGCAGGTTACCAGCAGCCAGAACGGCAACGGCTCGGCGTTGCTATAGTACCGCCGGAACACGCGCGAGCGCGAGGCCAGGACCACTCTAGTCTTTGCCCGTTGGTTTTCTCTCCCCCGAGTATGGCGCGGGTGGCGCCGGAGAAGTATAGCGGTCGGTCAGTTTCCACTCGCCGCCGCTGCGCGCCCAGAGGTCAACGACGAATTGAGCAGTTTGCCTCGCGGGGGCGCCTTCAATCAGAACGAAGCTGGCGACGGCGTGCTCATCTAACGCTCGCACCGCCATTTGTTGGATGCTGAAAGCCTCCGGCACGCCCGCGGACTGGCGCTCCTGCACCCAGACGGCGCGCGGGATGGGCTCGCCCGGCGGCTGTGGCGTCCACACTTCGAACTCGCTGGCCAGCAAGCGGTCCAGCGTGGCTGCGTCGTTCTGCCGCAGGGCAATCGTCAATTGCCGTTCCAGGTCGTGGAAGGTAACCACCAGCCGCGTTGCCGTGTGGATGCGGCTTCCCGCTGGCGCACCCGGCTTGGTCCGTTGTGCTGAGCTGATCGAAACCTGTGTCAGCACGAGCAGGACTGCCATCATAGCTGTCTTCATTGTCGGTTTCTCCGCTAGAAGAGATGATCCCACAAATAAAACGGGCGGCGCTTTTTCAGGCCGCCCGCGACCGAGAATTCACTCTGGTCAGTAGCTCATGGCGCAAGATCCGCCGCCGGCATTGACCCAGTTCCGCTGGATGAGGTAGTTGGTGTTTGCCAGTGTGATGTTGTACAGCGATCCGTTCGAAGCGGTGTGCGTGGTACCGAAGGTCCAGGCGCATTTGTCGGCATTCTCCTCGCCACGGCGGTCATACCAGGCGTTGAGATCGGGATCGGAGATCGCCTCCTCCTGCTCGTGCGCGATGATGCTGGCCATGCCATCGGCGCCACTGTCGTTGTTCGGGCTGGTGGTCTGGTACTCGCAGGCCGACGGACAACGGTCCGGATTGCCGACGAAGGCGTACTTGATGTCCTTTCCGCCAATCGTGCCATGCGTGTGCCACCCGCAGTACTGGGTGCAGAAGCCGGAGGTTTCATTTACGTCCGATGAGGTCAGCACGAAGTAGACGCCGTTGGTATCCGCCGGCAATGCGCCGCTACTGATTTGCGCCGCCACTACCGCCTGGACAGCGGAATCCGAGAGCGCCGTGCCGTGCGAATAGTTGTCCGACGCGTCCCCGCCGTTGGTTACGTTGCCGGTAATAGCGGTTCCCGAGATACTGTAGGTGGTGTTGATGTGCTCGTACGACGAGCCTGTCAGCCCGTTCAGGAAAGTATTGAGCAGACCCTTGGTGTTGGGGCTATCCGAGATGGGATGGCTGGTTCCGCTCCCGCTCCAGTTGCCGTACCAGATGTAATAGATGTTGGGACTGCTTCCCATCACCGGCCCGCCGTGATTACAGATGCCATTCGGGCAGGTTATTCTGGCCAATCCGGCGTTGCCACTCACGCCGGCGTGGTCGACGCGATCGGGAGCATATTCCGACGCTACTCCCCACCCCTTGCCGGTGGGAACTAGGTCTTTCGTATCCCGAGTCTGTTGCGCGCTCACAAATGTAGCGCAGGCAATGAGCACAACAAACACCAACACCTTCAAAGGTAAACCCTTCCTACGAGCCATCATGGGCTCCTCCTCCAGTCATGGATTTGCGACGGTTTTGGGGACCCGAGAAAACAGGCAGTGCCGCGCCAACTGCCATTCCGACCCCCAGTCAGGAATGCCCCCACGGGTGCGCAAATAGCATTCCCCGAATGGGACGGGGTTCAACCTCTGATGAGTTAACGCACGTATTGGTTGCTCCGGCTGGCGGCGCGGAGAACAGAAAAAGCCGGGCTGGTTCGCCCGGCTGATCTTTCTAATTTCGTCTAGGTTCCGACGAAGCTTGTTGTGGGGCGCGGCGTCACCTTCCGCGCCACTTACATCACCATGGCAATGCCCTCCAGCTCTTTCTGAATCACATCCAAGGCGCAACCGGCGCCTTCCACGCGGCTGGCCGCATCAAGCGCAGCCTCGGGGGAAACTCCATAGCCCCGCCCCGCGAGGAAGATTTGCAGCACACGGGCCGCGTCCCAGGAATCCACTCCGCTTTGTAGCAACTCGCTACGCAAGGCGGCTAGTTCGACATTCGAAAACTTTTCAGCCATCATGGACCACCTCCGATCCCGAAGGCCAGGTTCCCCACCCCTGCCTATCAGATTAGACTCCGCGTTCTCACATTAGTTGCCAGCAATTTCCTGCCCACACCGGACCGCGGACCGGCGGCACTCCCTCATTCCTATGCTAAGTAACTGAACAGCAATGACTTGATGTAGGACATTTTCGTTGCTGAGGCTCCTCCGGTGACCCATACCTAGCCCCACGCGTGGCAAATCTTGTTCCCCTTGGGGGAAAAGCTGTGGGCAATCCGGCTCAATCGTGGACAGAATGGCAGCCCGGTTACTGGTTCTCGATCCGGCCTTCCTCTTCCAGCAAAATCGGGATGCCATCCCGAATCGGGTAAACCCGGCGGCAAGCGGAACACTTCAGCGTGTCGGTCCCCAAGCTGAGGGGCGCCTTGCACACCGGGCAGGCGAGGATATCGAGCAGTTCCTTGCTGATCATGGCGGTGCCAATTTTACGCCGTGAGCCGTGCCGGTCGATGGCCACCGGCGCCTAGCGCGACGCCATCGCCGCCAGCGTCGCCATGTCCGGTACGATGAGATCGGGTTTGGCCGCACCCGCCGCGCCGCCCGACGCTCCCGCGCGTTCGTTCCGGTTCACCCACACGCTGGCAATTCCCAACTCGTTGGCGGGCGCGATGTCGTGATACAGGCTTTGCGCCACGTGCAGCACCTTTTCACGCCGCACTCCAAGACGCTCCAGCGCGATTCTGAAATTGTTCAGCGACGGCTTGTAGCTGCGCGCCTGCTGCGCCGTGATGACGGCATCGAAGGGCGTCTCAAGGTGGGTTGCCGTGCGCGCGAACAGGTCGTCATCGGTGTTGGAAATCACCGCCAGCCGGTAGCGCTGCTTCAACTGCCGCAACGCCGCGACCGTGTCGGGAAATGGCGCCCAGTCGCCGAGCGAATCGGGCAGCGACCGCACCTCTTCGCCGCTGATGCGAAACACCAGGCGCGCCGCCATCTTCGTCATCACCGATTCCAGAATTTGCCGGTACGGGCGGTATTCGCCGGCTTCCTCGACCCGCTCGATGGCGGCAAACAGTTCCAGAATCCCGGCATCGCTCAGGTTGCGACCGTGCGCGGCGAGGATCGGACGAAGCGTGGACAGGATTCCCCGGTCCCAATCAATCAGGGTGCCGTAACAGTCGAAGGTGAGCCAGGAAAACTGGGAGAAGTCGAGATCAGGCATAAGGAGGCTCGGGCGTCATGCGTCAGGCGCAAAGCTTTAGTCGTCAAATCCAACAGTCAGATTCCGGGCCGTCTTTCCTGAAGCCTAAAGCCTGGCTCATTTCAGTTCCAGCGGGTGCAACAGTTTGAAGCTCAACGCGGTCTCCGCCGGCAGGACGATGTCCTTGTTGCCGGTGAAGGCAGCGCCCGCGGTGCCGGCGCCCGCACCCGCTAGTACGCCGATGGCCGCGCCCTTGCCGCCGCCGGCCAGTCCGCCGATGATCGCACCCAGTCCCGCGCCTCCGCCTACGGCCACGGCGGTGCGCTTGCCCTTGCCCTTGGCCGCTTCGGTGATCGCCGCCGTTTCAACCTTGTAGGTGTTGCCCCCGACCTTTACCGAGTTCAGCGCCAGCCGCAGGCGCGCGCCGCCTTTGAAGCGCCCCAGCGGGACTGCTTCCGCCACCGTGCCGGTCGCTTCCGCCCCCGAAGGAATCAGCACTTTGCCGCCAACCTCGACCGGCTGCGACACGGTAGCGGTAAACGACTCCCCCGCGGAGCTGATCTTCGAGCCCACCGATTGACCAAGTCGTACCACGATGTGTTGGCCGGCCGGCACCATTTTTGCCTCGGCCGCCTTCGTGGCCGTCGCGTCTGGCGGCTTGGCAGCGGTGGTGCCTGTCCCGCCAGCGCCGCCGGCAGCGGTCGTGGTTGACGACGGCCCGCCTTGGCTGGTCACGGGTTGCGGCTCCCTCTTGCTGCACGCGATCAACAAGGAAATCATGCACACCGACAGAATGCTCAGCAGTAATGCTCGCCGCATAAGTACCTCCCTACTCGGCAGCTTTCTACCAGAATGGCAGTCCGATAGCAATGTGACGGGAAGGAAAGAGAGGATTGGGTAATTTGGTAATCGGGCAATTGGGTAATTTGCAGAGTTCGCGATTCGAGGTCAATGGGGATTGCGACTCGGAGCCGCGGAGGAATGAAGAATTAAGAAGTCAGAAGGCAGAATGAAGTCCGAAACCCAGCAGCTCGGAACTGTTGCAACGAATGCATGCAAGGGGAGCAACTAGACTGAGTGCTTTGGTTTTCAATTGGGCACCTGCAGTTTTCGCTTGCATCCTTTTGTTAATTCGTTTAGTCTAAATACGAAATTGCTCCCCGTCCGACATGCCCGAAAGGGCCTCGGGCGGGGTTATTTATTTGTGGCGACCACTCCAGCTCCGCTCGTTGAACCGGCGATTAAACGCGCCGTCGCCTTCATCGACGGTCAAAATCTCTACAGGGCGGTAAAAGAATCTTTCGGTTACCACTATCCAAATTACGACGTTCAGAAGCTTTCTGAGTCTGTCTGCCAAGCCAGGGGTTGGAATCTCACACAAGTCAGGTTTTATACGGGTGTTCCTGATAAAGCCGATGACCCTCGCTGGAATCACTTTTGGATTGGGAAACTGGCGGTGATGGGTAAGGCTGGTGTCGAAGTCTTTAGCAGACCGTTACGATACCGGAACGACCGCGTGAAACTGCCAGATGGAACAACACACACGTTCCTTCGCGGTAGTGAGAAAGGTATCGATGTTCGAATTGCGTTGGACGTGATTCGTTTGGCTGTTCGCAATGAGTACGATGTGGCTGTGGTTTTTTCCCAGGATCAGGACCTTTCGGAAGTTGCCGACGAAATTCGAATCATCTCAAAATTGCGGGGAAGGTGGATTCGCATCGCCTGCGCCTACCCGATTAGTCCAACGACAAAAAACAAACGGGGAATCAATCACAGCGATTGGGTTCAGATTGACCGACAAACATACGACACTTGCATTGATCCGACGGATTATCGCTAGTTTGCGTAAAGTACATACTTCCGTTACAAAGTTACCAATTCACAGCAGCTCATCATCAATGCCCGAGGTTGCTGCCGCCCGCCGACGTGGACGCACTGCGCCCTCCCCCAGCAGATAGCGCACCAGCGCCCGGGTGTCGGCTTCGAACAAGTTGGCGGCCAACTTCCGCACCGCCTCGGCGCGCGCGGTTTCCAGGTCGAGCCCGGCGGAATAGGACCACGCCCGCCCGCGCTTGCGGCGCTGTACCAGCCCCTTGGCGCACATGCGGTCGAGCACGGTCATCACCGTGGTGTAGGCCAGCGGGCGCGGCAGCCCGGCGCGCACTTGGGCGACGCTGGCTTCCGCCTGGATCCAGAGCACCTTGAGGCATTCCATCTCCAGCGACGCCGGCGCGCCCGACCTCACTTCGCTTCCCCCTTATTGTTGCCAGCGGGCTTGAACTTGTTCTGCAGCGCCTCGATCCGCCTCTCCAGCGGCACCGCCTCGGCCGATGTAACGGCTGCTGCCGCGACTGGCGGCTCCTCCGTCGGTTCCACCGGTTCCGGCGCTTCCGCCGCGCCTGAGTCCGGCGCAGCGGCCGCCGCCTTCGGATGCAGGAATTTCGCGGTGTCGAGCAGCGGACGCGCCAGGGAAGCGTTGTAACTTGTCCACGGGCTGACCACTTCCGCTTCGCGCTCAAAGTGCGCGCGCATGCTCTCCATCTTGGAATCGAGGTCGTCGAGGTAGTGCAGCATGAGCGCTTCGGGAAACATCGGCAACTTGGGCGAGCCGAACTCGTAATGCCCGTGATGGCTGATGATCATGTGTTCCAGCATGGTCTTCAGATCGGGCGGGAACTCCGGCGGCAGCTTCGACTGCAGCATTTCCAGCTCGATAATCATGTGTCCCAGCAGTTGTCCGCGCGTGGTGTAGGCGATCGAGCGCGCGTAGGAAAGCTCGTGGATCTTGCCGATATCGTGCAGGAACGCGCCGCTCAGCAGCAGGTCGCGGTCAACCTGCGGGTAATTGCGGCAGGCCAAGTCGCAGAGCTTGAGCAGCGACACCACGTGATCCAGCAGCCCGCCGATGTAGGCATGATGCAGCGTCTTGGCCGCCGGCGCGTTGCGGTAGGCTTGCGCGATCTCCGCATCGCTCATGAAATTCTCGATCAGGACCTTCAGGTGCGGATTCTGAAACGTGGCCACGAATTCGCCCAGCGTGCGCCACAGCTCGTCCACATCTTTGGCGGTCTTGGGCAGGTAGTCGGAGTAATCAACCGCCGATTCCTCCAGCCGCTTCAGCTTGTGCACCGTCAATTGAAAGCGGCTGTTGTACTTGTTGATCAGCCCGCGCACCTTGACGAAGTCGTCCTGCTCGAACGACGCCATGATGTCGGCCACGTTGTCCCACACCTTGGCCTCAATGTGACCGGTGCGGTCGGCCAGAGTCAGGGCCAGATAAGGTTCGCCGGTTTTCTTCGGCTTCACCTGCTTGGCGGCCACTACGAAGCTGGTGGTAATGACCTTGTTCTCGAACTGCGCGGCATCGCGGACGTAGAAATCTTTCATGGGCCCCCATTTTCGGCTGCGAGAGCGTATCGTACCTCAGAATGGCGGCTGAAGTTCAGAGAGCTGCTTACCGACGCTTCTTGCCGTTAACGGGAATGGGCTTGCCGTCGCGAATGACGATGTCCGATCGGTTGTAAACAGCTTTCCCGTTCAGTCTTTCGGCGGGCTTCTTGACCCCAAACGTGTGGGTCCGACCGCCTCCACCCGCTCCCGCGGTACTGCCCTCATACTTCCAATCGGACTTTTCAAGAAAGACAACATCGACGCGCCAGATGATGACGGGCTTTCGAGGTTCAATCGATTCGGTGGGATCCACTAAATATCGCCACACGATGTACCAGCCTGGATGGTCATAGTGGGATTGGATTGCCCAAGGCCGCTTGCTGGCCTTGCTCTCTAGGCAGTCTTCGGGACAGGGTGGAATCGCACACCCGCGCCGGCAGAGATCCGGGAAGCGGGTCTGCGCCGTGTATACGTGCCGGCTCTTCTCCCAGTTACTGACCGAGTCAAGTGCCCTCGTACCAAATATGCCCACCAGAGCGCTGAATACGTTCGCTTGCTCGAAATAGATTTCGACAAGGTCAGCAAGTTGACGCTCCATGTACTCGATTGCGCGTCGAGTTGCCGGGATCCCACCGAACCCGGTCGGTAGCTCCACTGTCGCGTCGAACCAACCTTCTCGTTCACGCTTTCTTACCATTGCCATTACACTCGCCGGGCTCAAATTTGGCCAGGAGCGGAATGGCCTTGACGGCGAGAAGAAAGTATTCGGGGTTGCTTTCGATCCCGATGCTGGAATAACCGCACGCTGCGGCAGCGGCTATCGTTGACCCCGATCCCATGAATGGGTCCAATATCGTTCCTTGCTGCATGGGCAACGCCGCTCGCACAATCTGACGCAAGAATCCCTGCGGCTTCAAGGATGGATGGGGCGCGCTTTCGCGTTCGATGCCACGAGCGGGTGATGAATAAATCAAGTCCTTGAATGGCTCTTCCGCTGAAAGTCTGCGCAGTCCTCCCGTTTTCCACTTCCGGAGATTATCCTGAACGCGCCCTTCGCACGGTTTCCGGAACAATCCCCACGGCTCCCAGCATGACTTGGGCATAACCGAAATGTCTGGGAATTCGCCGTGCGCGTTCTTAGGACGATCTCCGCCGCGCAATGTGTGAACGACGCGAATGATCTCACCGCGCTTTTCAAACCCGGCAGCCACAAAGGGTTCATACACCAGGTGAGAAACGAGCGGGTTAGTGGCAACAAACACGTGTCCGCCCGGCACGAGAACCCGTATCAATGAGGAGGCCAATCGGGTAAAAAACTTTCTGAGAGCTTGATGGTCCTCCTGCTTTAATATCGTGAACCGTGGTAAGGGGCGCCGTTGGCATCCGTCGAATGACGGTGGTATCCGCCAGACTCCACCCTTGCCGTTTTTCATCTTGTTCAACTCACGGGATGTGTATTCGACAAGGCCGTAAGGAGGATCTGTCACTACGGCGTGGATGGAAACGGGGGGGGCAGCCGCGAGCCACTCAAAGGCATCGTCCTGGAAAAGTTTGTATTGGGCGTCCTCGGCGAAGAGGTTCGGTCGATGCGACGATGCGAAGGTGCGCGTCGCGATTGCCATGTTGCTTTGATTCAATTCCTACCTTGAATTTCCGCCATCTTAGCAGAGTTTTCTAACGGCGGCGAACGCTTACGATATCCCCGTGGACTCCGCCTGCTCATGCGCGTGGTACGACGAACGCACCAGCGGCCCGCTTTCCACGTGCCGGAAGCCCATCTTCAGCGCTTCTTCCTTCAGGAAGCGGAATTCCTCCGGCGGAACGATGCGCGCGATCGGGAGGTGGTCGCGCGATGGCCGCAGATATTGCCCGACGGTGAGGATGTCCACGTTGCGCTCGGCCAAATCGCGGAAGACTTGCAGCAGTTCGTCGGTGGTTTCGCCCAGCCCGACCATCAGCCCCGACTTGCTCACCGTCCGCGGGGCAATTTCCCTCGCACGCTGCAGCAACCGCAGCGTGCGCTCGTAACGCGCGCCCGACCGCGCCACCCGGTACAGACGCGGTACCGTCTCGGTGTTGTGATTCAGGATGTCCGGCCGCGCCGCCAGCACCACTTCGAGACAATCGTCGTGGCCCTGGAAGTCGGGAATGAGCACCTCGATCTTGCAGCCGGGCGCCACGCGCCGGATCTCCTCGATGGTCATGGCGAACACGCGCGCCCCGCCCAGGTTGTCGTCGTCGCGATTGACGCTGGTCACCACCGCGTACTTCAGCCCCAGCCGCGCCACCGCTTCCGCCACTCGCCGCGGCTCGTCGTAATCGATCGGCCCCGGATGTCCCTTGGGCACGGCGCAGAAACCGCAGCGCCGGGTGCAGAGATCGCCCAGCAGCATGAAGGTCGCCGTACGATGGTTCCAGCACTCGCCGATGTTGGGGCATTGCGCCGACTCGCACACCGTATGCAGTCCCAGCCCGCGCGCCAGCTTTTTCAGCGAGTGATAGTTCTCGCCCATGGGCGCGCGCGCCTTCAGCCACTCCGGCTTGGGCCCCGGCCGGCGTCGCGCTACATCGATCTGGACCAAGGTGGTGGACATGGGGGCGTCCCATTGTACGATGCGCCGCCAAACCGCGGCGGCTCATGCCTTCTAGTGTGAGTACTTTAGGATAGCGATTCGGACCAAGTCTATCGGTACAGGCCCATGTCGTCGTGGGCCCTGCCGCAGACGCATCTTGGTAGCGGCAGTTCGTGCTCGGTGCGCCTGGAGAGCAGCCATACCTTCATGTCCTCATGCTTGATGTAGTGGCCTGAATTGACCTGCCGATCCGCCTGCCGTACGTCCGCGAACTTCGTTACGCGTTCCTTTGCTTTTCTCGCAGTCCCCACGAAGCGCATCGTAACACTCCGATTCGGCGAACTTCCGCTTCCCGCCCAAGAAAATCGGGGTGGCCGAAGCCACCCCGAAATGATTCTGCGAACGCCGGACTTACAGAATCTGTACGTTCTCAGCCTGCCAGCCCTTGGGACCTTTCTTGACGTCGAATTGGACCGCCTGGCCTTCCTGGAGGCTGCGGAATCCCTGCGCCTGAATGGCGGTGTGATGGACGAATACGTCCTCACCGTTCTGGCGGCTGATAAAACCGAAACCCTTGGCGTCGTTGAACCACTTCACTGTTCCTTGTTCCATTTTCGTGTTGCTCTTTTCTGTGTTGAATTGTGCGGTGAAGTAAATCGGAAACTAAAGGCAGGTAGTGCTTCAGCAGAGCTTCGGCAGAACGTGCTTAGATCAATTCAAATCCACTCGCTTCTATATTCTACATTAGACGCGGAGAAACTGGTGAGGACTCTTTTAGTTGAACACCTAATGAATTAGTAACTAGAGCGTGTGCAGGTAAGCCAGCAAGTCGTCCATCTGCGGCTGGTCGAGCACCCGCCCGAAGGCCGGCATCTTGCTCCGCCCCAAGGTTATCACCTCGCGCACCCGGTCGTCGTTGGCGGGGGTACCGCTGGGCATGAACTGCTTCTTGAATACGCCCTGCAGGCTCGGCCCGCGCCACGACTTCGCGCTGTACGCCTCGTGACAAGTGGCGCAGTAGCGGTCGAATACGCGCCGCCCGCTCGCCTGCCGCGGATTCAGCCCCAGTTCCGTATCGCTCTTGCGGAGCTGTGTATCGCAGCCTGCCAGCAGCACTGCCGCGAGGGCGAGAATGGCTACGACCAGATGCTTTCGCATAACTCGGTAGTCCGTAGCCAGTAGTCCGGCAACTTCGATCCCGGACTGCGGACTACCGACTACGCACTACGCACCAGCAACTCCTACGCTTCAACCTAAACGGTTGATCGCCGATAGTGTTTTCCTCAGAGCTACAATACCAGAGACATGTCCGTGATTCTCAAGCGCGCCTACGAAGAGCCCTCGCCCAGCGACGGCACCCGCGTCCTAGTGGATCGCCTGTGGCCGCGCGGCCTGAAAAAAGAAGCCGCGCGCCTGGACGCCTGGCTACGCGATCTGGCGCCGTCCAACGAACTGCGGCGCTGGTTCCACGCGCGTCCAACGATGTGGCCGCAATTCCGCATGAAATATCTCGCGGAGCTTGGCCAGCCCGAAGCCGCGCCCGCCCTGGCTCAACTTTACGATTTTGCCCGCAGCCGCAAGAAGGTGACGCTGGTATTTGCCTCCAAGAACCAGGAGCACAACAACGCCGTCGTGCTCAAGGAACTGCTGGACGGCATGCGCAAACCGCCGCACAGCTCCGGTCCGGAAAAGGCCGTCTCTGGCGCGGTGCGCATGCGCCGCAGCGTGAAATAACTTGGTTCTCCGCCCGCTTGTGCCCGATTCTCCGCCGCCCGCGAACCGTT
>JAIQFM010000110.1 GCA_020073285.1 Terriglobia bacterium
ACTTAGGTGAAACTAAAGTCGCAGCCCTCCGGTGATTTGTCGTGTTCGCCGAAGCAACCCCATAGCTTAGCCCTTACCTTGCATTTCGCCCCCGACTGGCAATCTCCGGGTGAAAGGTCGCCAACACGGGAGCGCGGTAGGCGAGTGCTCCCACGATTACTGGATAACCACCTTCTGCTGCTTCGTCTTCACCCCGCCCTTGGCGTTCTGCGCGGTGACGGTGATCACATTCTCGCCATTCGGCAACGGCGGCGTAAAGAACTGGAACGATCCGTCGTTTGCGATGTAGGGCACTTCCGAACCGTTGATAATAACGCGCGCGCTTTTCTCCGTCTTGCCCTTGACCTCAATCACGTGCCCGTGTTGCACAAAGGGGAGAAGCTCCAGCACCATCTCCACGGTGTCGGATCCCTTTGCGATCACCGTGAACCGGTTCTTTTCGCTCTCCACCGACTCCTTGTTGTTGGCGTCCACCGACTGCACCGACCAGTAGTACGCGCCTTCGCTCAGGCCCGAGACTCTCACCTGCGGCGCCGGCACCTTCTTGTCGTATACCGTGGACGAGAAGTACGGATTGCGCGAGATGCGCACATGGTACTGGCGCGCGTCCGGCACCTGCGTCCAACTGAAGTCCAGTGGCGCCGGGCTCTCCAGGTTAACGAAGACCGGCGCCACGTTGGCCGGCGAGATCAGCGTCGGCGGCGCCAGTTCCTTCACCTTCGTCATCTTCGGCGAATCCGCCTTGAAGGTCACACGCTCGTATTCCCCCAGTTTCACCACTTCGGACCCGCGCGCGATCTGGCCCGACCCTCGTTTCAAAAGCACCTCGTGCTGGTCGGCGCGCGGATCGTTGTGCACCAACGCCGAGCTTTCCGCCCCGATGGAGGCCGTTGCCCCCGCCATGATTACCTGCGACTTCGACCCCTGCCCGTACGACGACGTGGACAAATCCACCGTGCCCGTCGTCAACTCCACCGCCACCTGCGTCTGCTGCGCCGTATTGGTCGAGTTCTCCTGGACCACGATCAGCGAATCCTGCTTGATCGTGTAGTTGGTGTTGTCGGCAAACACGACCTTGGCGATGCCTTCCGCCCCGGTCTGCACCACGTCACCTTTTTCCAGCGGCACGTTGAAGTTGGCGTTGATCCAGGTATTACTGTTGGACCTCTTCACCCGCACCGTGCCGTCAATCGCGGTGAAGCTCGCCGTTTGCTGGCCGACTTTCCCCGTCGGACGACCGCCTTTACTTCCGAGCCAGTCGCTGATTTCGTCGCCCGCATTCTCCGCGAAACTCTTCGTCTGCTCCGGAAATAGGATGTAGAGGACGAATGAAACGAACGTCACCACGCCTAGGATCACCAGCAACACGCTGCGATAGGTGACCGTGGTCCACGACACGTGGAAGCCCGTTTTGGATTTCAGTGGCACGCTGTAGTCGAGTGAATTGTATGGCTTTTGGGGTAACGCGGCGAGAGTACCACAATGGATAACCGTCGCAAATAGGTGAATAACTAGGGATGCACCTGCCCGTGCCCCCACATCCGCCCGCTTTTCGACGGTGCCCCACATCTGCCCGCTTTTTGCAGGTGTGGTCCCACTCTTAACCTCACTTGCCCCCGTGTTCTGGCCCTCTTGCACGCCCCCGCGGCGGCGCATACGATAATTGGTTCGCAGCTATCTCGCGGGAGGCGCTGAGCATGGCCACCGATGTAATCGGCAAGACTGCCACGGCAAGAATCTACAAGAACCTCATTGACGGCGACTGGGTCGAAGCCACCACCGGCGAAACCTTCGAAAACATCAACCCAGCCGACACCCGCGATGTCGTCGGCGTCTTCCAGAAGTCCGGCAAGGCCGACGTCGAAGCCGCCGTCGAAGCTGCCCGCCGCGCCTTCGAGAAATGGCGACTGGTGCCCGCGCCTCGCCGCGCCGAAATTATCTATCGCGCCGCCCAGATGCTCATCGAGCGCAAGGAAGACTACGCCCGCGACATGACCCGCGAGATGGGCAAGGTCCTCAAGGAGACCCGCGGCGATGTACAGGAGGCCATTGATACCGGCTTCTACATGGCGGGCGAAGGCCGTCGCATGTTCGGCGCCACCGTGCCTTCCGAGTTGCCCAACAAGTTCGCCATGGCGGTGCGCCACCCCGTCGGTGTCTGCGCCATGATCACCCCGTGGAATTTTCCCATGGCGATTCCCTCCTGGAAGCTCTTCCCCGCCATCGTCGCCGGCAACTGTTGCGTTATCAAGCCGGCGCAGGACACGCCGCTCTCGGTCTTCAATTTCGTGCAGACGCTGCTCGACGCTGGCGTTCCCAAAGGCGTGGTCAACATCGTCAGCGGCTTCGGTTCCAGGATCGGCGCACCGCTGACCGAGCATCCTGAAATCCGCGCCGTCTCGCTTACCGGTTCCAGCGACGTGGGCCGCATCGTAGGCGAATCCTGCGCGCGCAGCTTCAAGCGCTGCTCCCTCGAACTCGGCGGCAAGAACCCGATGATCGTCCTCGATGACGCCAACCTCGAGCTTGCCCTCGAAGGCGGCCTCTGGGGCGGCTTCGGTACCACCGGCCAGCGCTGCACCGCCACCAGCCGCATCATCGTGCAGAAGGGCGTGTACCACGAGTTTGTCGGCGAGTTTGTGGAGCGCGCAAGAAAACTGAAGGTCGGCAACGGCCTCGACGAGACGGTCGAGATGGGCCCCGCCATCAACAAGGCGCAACTGGAAACCGACCTCAGCTACATCGAGATCGGCAAATCCGAAGGCGCCAAGCTGTTGTGCGGCGGTCATCGCCTCGACAGCGGCCCCTATCAATACGGCTGGTTCCTCGAGCCCACCGTGTTCAGCGACGTCGACCCTAAGATGCGCATCGCCCAGGAAGAAATTTTCGGCCCGGTGGTTTCCATCATCCCCTGCGACCACCTCGAGCACGCCATCGAAATTGCCAACGGCGTGCCGTACGGCTTGTCCTCGGCCATCTACACCCGCGACGTCAACCGCGCTTTCAAGGCCATGCGCGACCTCTTCGCCGGCATCACCTACATCAACGCTCCCACCATCGGCGCCGAGGTCCACCTGCCCTTCGGCGGCACCAAGGCCACCGGCAACGGCCACCGCGAAGGCGGCTTCGGCGCCATTGAGTTCTACACCGAATGGAAATCGGTCTACGTTGACTATTCCGACCGCCTGCAGAAAGCGCAGATCGATCGTCCGGAGTGAAGCAGACTGGCTCTAGGCTCGAGAGTTTGGACAAGGCCGTCAGATTTTTCTAGCCGCCTTGGTAATTTCGGCCCGGCGGCGTGTGTTACAATCCTGTCGGATGAGTAATACAATCACAGTCCGGCTTCCCGAAGATCTCGCCGAATGGCTCGCCGATGTTGCGCGCAAGACAGGCGTTCCCGTCGGTCGCTTTGTCCGCGAGCAACTGCAGCGAGCGAGAAATGAGCAGGATCCTCGTCCGTATATGAGGTTGGCGGGAAAAATCAAGGGTCCGCCCGACCTGTCCGCCCGCAAAGGTTTCAGCCGCTGATGAACGTGATTGCGGACACCGGCTTCATCGTGGCGTTCGCAAATTCCGACGACCTTTACCATGAGTGGGCTCTGCAGGTTGCGTCCGACCTCTCACCGCCGGCGCTCACTTGCGAAGCAGTCCTCGCAGAAGCAGCGTTCAAGCTGCGTTCCACCAATTTGGTTTTGGAGCTCGTTGAGGCAGACCTGATCCGTCCCGCCTTCGATCTGATCCCGAACATCTCACAATTGCATGAGCTCGCAAACCGGTACGCCGACCGACAACCTGACCTAGCCGACTTATGCGTTATTCGCATGAGCGAACTCTTTCCGCGGCACATCGTCATCACGGTGGACGAAACCGATTTTCGCGTTTATCGGCGGAACAAGCGCGACATGATCCCGCTACTGTGCCCTCCCAAGCGCGCCCGGTAGTCAAGCGGCCCTAGAAACTCCCCTCATCCGCGCTCGGCCCGTAAATCGACGGCACCGGAATATCGTTCAGCCGCAAATACACTCCCATCTGCGCGCGATGATGGATGATGTGGTTCAGCACGAACGAGCGCAGCACCGCGATCTTCGGCATGGTCATGATGGTCTGGCCCGTCTTCAGCAGCGACCACGGCCTCATCAACTGCTCATCGCTCGCCGCGGCGATTCCCTTGCGAGCCTCGGCCACGTGCCGATCGAAGACTTCCAGTACTTGCTTTGTATTTTTCGTCTCCGGCAATTTGAACGGTTGTCCGCCGGCCGGCGCGATGTCCAGCGAGTCCTGTTGCAACGTCATCGCCGCCCACAGCGGCAGGTTCGCCAGGTGTCCCGCCAGCCATCCCATGGATCCCGACTTCGGATGCGGCTTGAACTCGAACCTTTCGTCCGGCACGCGCTCCAGCGTCCTGCGCGTGTTCGCCATCTCCATCTCGAATTCCGGCAACAATGATTGCGCTATCGCCATCTCGGCCTCCTTGAGTCACCTATCGGATGCCGGTCCGCTCCGAACGGATACATCTGTCAACCCCTTCGGGCGCACTCGGAAAATTCGACATTTCGCAAATTCTTCAATTCCACCTCACGAACTCCCAATCAGCACGCCCGCCGCGAACACCAGCGCGCCGCCGAATGCCACCTGCACCGTCGCCGAGAAGACGGGAGTTTCCATGTAGCGATGGCGCACCCACGAGATCGTCGCCAGCTCCGCCACCACCACCACAATTGCCGCCATCAGCGCCACATTGAAAGAAGGGATCAGGAACGGCAGCGTATGCCCGATTCCGCCCAGCGCCGTCATCAACCCGCACACCAGCCCACGCATCCACGGATGGCCTCGCCCCGTCAGGCTCCCATCATCCGACAGCGCCTCGGCGAACCCCATGCTGATGCCCGCACCGATCGACGCCGCCAGTCCGACGGCAAAGGCATCGTGCGTGCTCTTGGTCGCAAACGCGGCGGCAAACACCGGCGCCAGCGTGGACACCGAGCCGTCCATCAGCCCCGCCAGCCCGGGCTGCACGATCTGCAGCACAAACAATCGCCGCCGCGCTTCCTCTTCCGTATGCCGCGTCTCGGCGGTCAGCTCGGTGCGCTCCAACTCCTCGGCGCGGTGCTCGTGCGAGCGCTCTTCTTCCGCCAGATCGTCCAGCAACTGCCGCACTCGCGCGTCGCGTGAGCGCGCCGCAGCGCGAAGGTAGAACTGCCGCGTCTCCACCTCCATCGCCTCCGCCTGGTTGCGCACCGTCTCCAGGCCCAGCGGGCGCACCAGCCACACCGGTCGCCGGTTGACGAAGCCGCGCACGTCTTGCCGCCGGATCAGCGGAATGTGGTCGCCGAATTTCTCGCGGTACAATTCGATCAGGCGTCGCCGGTGTCCCGCCTCCTCCTGCCGCATCCCTTCGAAGATCGCCGCCGACGCCGCGAAGTTCTCTCGCAGTCCTTCGGCAAAATCGGCGTAGATACGTTCGTCTTCCTCTTCCAGGCTGATGGCCAGGGCCAAAATCTCGCGTTCATCCAGACTGTCGAAACTTCGCATTGATGACTCCGCAAAAGCAGCCCGAATTGTACGTGACTCTCCTCCACGTTCAAACGTTGCCTGTCACGCTCGCCTGTGAGTTCGACGTTCCCAATGTGTAGTCACAGAGGAAAACAAAGAACCGCCGTGCACGCTTGTTTGAATAGGCGGTGCTTTTTCAAAATAGTCCTCCTCTGTGACCTCTGTGGCTAATTCCGGGCGGGTGTGGCTAATTCCGGGTTGCCGTTCGGCTACAATTGTAGGTTCCCAGGACAACGACCATGCCAATGACCACGCAAGCCCGCGAAATCCTGGCCGCGCTGCGGCTGGAGAACGTCCGCTACGCTATCCGCGATCTCGCCGTCCTGGCCGACGAAGTCGCCAAACGAGGCAAGAAGATTCTCCCGCTCAATATCGGCGACCCGCTGAAGTTCGATTTCGCCACCCCGCCGCATATGATTGAAGCCGTGCACAAGGCCATGCGCGACGGCCACAACGGCTACGCGCCTTCTCTCGGCATCGACGAGGGCATCAAGGCCATTGCCGCCGAGGCCGAGCGCGCCGGCATCAGCAACGTGCAGAGCATCTTCATTACTGCCGGCGTCAGCGAAGGCGTCGAGCTCTGCCTCAGCTCGCTCTGCAATTCCGGCGAAAACGTCCTCACCCCCGCGCCCGAATATCCGCTCTACTCCGCCGTGCTCGCCAAGATCGAGAGCCCCGTCAACGCCTACTATCTCGACGAGGACAATCACTGGGAGCCTGACCTCGACGAAATGGCAAGCAAGATCACCGCCAAGACTCGCGGCATCGTGGTCATCAATCCCAACAATCCGACTGGCGCCGTGTACTCGCGCCACAAGCTGGAGCAGATCTGCGAGCTCGCCCGCCGGCACAACCTCGTCATCTTCGCCGACGAGATTTACGACAAGCTCATCCTCGACGACGACGTCCAGCACATCTCTCTCGCCTCGCTTGCGCCCGACGTGCCGGTCGTCACCTTCAGCGGGTTGTCCAAGCCCTATCTCGCTCCCGGATGGCGCGTCGGCTGGGCCATTTGCAGCGGCCCCAAAGAGGCGCTGAAGCCTTACATCGAAGGTGTGCACAAGCTGTTGCGCGCGCGACTCTGCTCCAACGGCCCCATGCAGTACGCCATCAAGCCCGCGCTCGAAGGCCCGCAGGACCATTTGCAAGCGATGAACGGGAAACTGCGCCGCCGCCGCGACCTCACCGTGCAGTGGGCCAACTCCACGCCGCGCGTGAGCTGCGTCTCACCGAAGGGAACGTTCTACGCGTTTCCCAAGCTCGACATTCCGGGTGACGATCTCGACTTCGTCAAAGGCGTGCTCACCGAGAAGCAGGTGCTGGTCGTCCACGGCAGCGGCTTCGGCCAGAAGTCCGGCACGAAACACTTCCGTATCGTCTTTCTGCCCGACGAGCAAACGCTGACGAAAGCCTACGCCGCGATGGCCGACTACCTCCGCGAGCACTACAAATAACCCCGAGAAGTAACCCCAACGGTGCCCGCAGGGCGATTGACGGTAGCCCAGCGATTCATCGCTGGGTAGCGATGCAACCATCGTCAACCAGTCCGGCAGGACGATTGAAAACTCACCCGAACACAAAATTAAAGCCCGCAGGGCGATTCAAGGTAGCCCAGCGATTCATCGCTGGGTAACAATACAACCATCGTCAACCAGTCCGGCAGGACGATTGAAAACTCACCCAAACACAAAATTAAAGCCCGCAGGGCGATTGATGGTAGCCCAGCGATTCATCGCTGGGCTACCATCAATCGCCCTGCGGTACGCGCCATCAGGCTGCTGAGGGCACGATGTACCCACATCTGCCAAAGTAGGGCAGATGTGGGGCGCCAGGCACTAGGCGATCAAGGTTTAGTCCGCTGCCATCTCGCGCCGGCTGCCGATCTTCTTCCCAACGTCACCGGGAAAACTCTCGCGCAGCTTGTTGAATTCTTCCGGCAGGCGCGACACTCCCATCGACACCGAGGCTCCGCCATCCACCACCAGTGTCTCGCCGGTCACATAGCTGGACGCATCCGAGGCCAGAAACAGCAGCGGCCCGACCAGTTCCTCTGGATCTCCCAGCCGCCGCATCGCCGCCCCGTCCTCCACCCATTTCTTGAACGCCGGCAGCGCCAGCACGCCGTCGGTCATTTCCGTGGAGAACCATCCCGGCGCCAGCGCATTCACGCGCACTCCGCGCTCGGCCCAGCTCACCGCCAGGTTTCGCGTCAGGTTGATCACCGCCGCCTTCGACGCCTGGTAGGCGCTCGGCCAGTCCTGGTACGCCCCCAGGCCGCAGATCGAGGCGATATTGATGATGCTTCCGCCGCGCCCATCCGCCAGCATCCGCCGCCCTGCTTCGCGACAGCCATACCAGGTGCCCAGCAGGTTGGTGCGGATGGTCTGCTCGAACTGTTCGTGGGGAATGTTCTCCGGGACTGCCCCGACCTCGGCGGCAATGCCGGCGTTGTTCAAGAAAACGTCGATGCGCCCGAAACGCAGGCACGCCGCTTCCACCGCCGTCTCTACCTGCGCCGGATCTCCCACGTCGCACTGCACCGACATGGCTTGCCCGCCGCGCGCCACAATCCGACGCTCGACTTCGCGCAGTTTTTCGACCCGGCGCGCCGCCAGCACCACGCGCGCACCGGCCGCCGCCAGCGCCTCGGCAAATGTGACGCCCAATCCCGACGATGCCCCGGTCACAAATGCCGTGCGCTCATGCAGGGAAAATAATTGTGCGAAGTCCTGTGCCATCTCGCCTCCTCACCCACCCACTCTCTTGCATGCGATTATATCCACACCGCGTGTAGGTATCGATGTGCCCCACATCTGGCCCACTTTTGGCAGATGTGGGTCCAGTGGGGTCTCGGATACGTCCTCAGATGGAATACCGACGGTGCCCCACATCTGCCCGCTTTTGGCAGATGTGGGTCCAGTGGGGTCTCGGATACGTCCTCAGATGGAATACTGACGGTGCCCCACATCTGCCCGCTTTTGGCAGATGTGGGTCTCGAATTGTTTACTCCTCCCGAATCTCCAACAACTTCGGAGTTCTTCCCATCCGTCGGTCGGCGGTCCACTGGGACTCGATCTCCACCGGACCAATCTCAGCCGTGGCGTAGTGCCAGAAGCTGCTCCACTTCCAGTCTTCGGGCTTGTCTACCAGCCCGCGCTTCACCGGGTTGCGATGAATATAGCGAAGCTTCTCGACGAAGCTTTCGTGACTCCCCACGTTGTGGTCATAGTAACGTTTCTGCCAGAGTGCACCGCCGGCTTCCCTGCGACGGCTCATCCCTCGGCGCGCCACCGAGATTTTCAATGCCTGAATGGCCCTAGCCAGCAACTCGGCTTCCGGTTCAGACACCAGCAAGTGCACATGCTCCGGCATAACCACGTAGCCGTACACGCGAAAGCGATACTTTCTCCGTGTCCGCTCCAGACATTCCACAAACAGGTCGCGGAGCCGCTCGTCTCGCAAATGCGGCAGACGATGGTAACAACTGAAGGTCACGAAGTGGGATTGCTTCGCTAGCTGGTACCGCTTCAGCCCGTATGGCATCGGGCAGAGCGTATCATTCCTCCGACGAAAAGACCCACATCTGCCAAAAGCGGCCAGATGTGGGGCACCATCCATTGGGCTCGAACTGTTCGTGGGGAATGTTCTCCGGGACTGCCCCGACCTCGGCGGCAATGCCGGCGTTGTTCACGAAAACATCGATGCGTCCGAAGCGCTGGCACGCCGCTTCCACCGCCGACTCTACCTGCGCCGGATCTCCCACGTCGCACTGCACCGACATGGCTTGCCCGCCGCGCGCCACAATCCGACGCTCGACTTCGCGCAGTTTCTCGACCCGGCGCGCCGCCAGCACAACGCGCGCACCGACCGCCGCCAGCGCCTCGGCAAATGTGACACCCAATCCCGACGATGCCCCCGTCACAAACGCCGTGCGCTCGTGCAGGGAAAATAATTGTGCGAAGTCCTGTGCCATCCCGCCTCCTCACCCACCCACTTTCGTGCCTCCGAATTATATCCACACCGCGCGAAGGGTACCCACATCTCCGATGGTGGAATCACCGTATATGCTTGAAATTCCCGCTTCATTCGTACACGATTGACCCCATAAGACCTAGAAAGAAGGCATATGGCGAGAAGGCCATCATCATTAGTGTGCCAGCACGTCGAGAACATCAGCCGTGAAGCAAAAGATCACCATGGCAATTCTTGGGATCGGTTTAGCCTCTACCTGACCATCGGCGACAAGCACCTAAAAGAGCTTGAGTCTTTGATCCTGCGAATCACAAAACCCAAAGGCAACAGGGTCAAGGGGAAGCTCGCCCGATCGGAGAATCTCAAGCGCAAACTCACGGCCGACATCAAGACCATCCAGCGGGCGCAGCTAAACGGCATCATTGGCAGGATTGTGATTGTCGGCAAGACGGAACAGGACGTCGGCGCGGGAGGCCGCACTCCTGTATTGCGCACCTACATCAGTGGCCCCATGAAGTTGCGCGCAGAGTACAAGGGCAAGACGTACACCGGAACCATCCGCCACGATGGATCGATTCGGGTCAATCGAAACGTGTTTACATCACCATCCAAAGCTGGCAGCGCCGTTACCCAGAATGCTTGCGACGGCTGGGTGTTTTGGAAATACGAGCGCGCGCCGGGCGATTGGGTGCTGCTGGACGAACTTCGTAAGTAGGACCTCACCACATGGCCCAGTTGACTCTGGCGGATTACGTCACTCGGTGGAAAGCCTCGACCCTTTCCGAGCGTAGTGGCTACCAACAGCACTTCCTCGATCTGTGCGATGTGTTGGGCGAGCCGCATCCAGCCGAAATGGACCAAACCGGCGAGGAGTACACCTTTGAGAAGGGTGTGAGGAAGACGAGCGGCGGCGAGGGCTGGGCGGACGTATGGAAGAAGGGCTATTTCGGCTGGGAATACAAGGGAAAGGACAAGAATCTCGCCAGCGCGTATCAGCAACTACTTCAGTACCGGGAAGACCTGGAGAATCCTCCCCTGCTGGTCGTGTGCGACCTGAATCGCTTCCAGGTTCACACCAACTTCACGTCAACCGCAAAGAAGGTCTATTCCTTCACGCTCGATGACTTGCTGGCGAACCGTCCGACGCCGGAATGCAGCTCGCCGCCTTTGGAAGTCCTGCGCGCGTTGTTCGGTAACCCCGGCTTGCTGCGACCGGACTTCACTCGCGAGGAAGTGACGGAGCGCGCGGCCCGCGAGTTTGCCACGCTCGCTACCAGCCTGCGCAATCGGGGCTACGATCCGCAGCGTGCGGCGCACTTCCTGATGCGCCTGCTGTTCTGCCTCTTCGCGGAAGACATCGGGCTGCTCCCGCCTGCGCTGTTCACCAAGTTGGTCGAGCGAACTCGCAATCGGCCGGATGACTTCCGCTCTCGCCTTGCCGGTCTGTTTTCCTCGATGGCAACTGGCGGAGCGTTCGGCTCCGACGACATTCCGTACTTCAATGGCGACTTGTTCACCGACGCGGAGGTTCTCGAACTCACCACTGTTGATCTGGACGTGTTGTCGCGAGTCTCGGCCCTCGACTGGTCATCGGTCGAACCGGCGATCTTCGGCACCCTGTTCGAGCGCAGCCTAAACCCGGATAAGCGGTCGCAGTTGGGCGCGCACTACACTTCGAGGGACGACATTCTGTTGGTCGTGGAGCCCGTCCTGATGGCACCGCTGCGGCGGCGGTGGGCGCAGGTCAAAGCCGAAGCGGAAGCTGTCGCCGCCAACTTCGCAACGAAGATTGCACCGCTGAAAAAGGGGTCGCGGACCGCGACCGCTGGCCAGCGCAAGCGCATGACGAAGGATTACCAGGCTACGCTGCGTCCGATACTGCTGGCGTTCGTTGATGAACTATCCCACCTCCGGGTTCTCGATCCCGCCTGCGGTAGCGGAAACTTTCTTTATGTGGCCCTGAAACGACTGCTCGATCTCTGGAAGGAGGTCAGCAGCTTTGGCAACAGTCACGGTCTCACAGGCTTGTTCCCCTACCAAGTGAATCCGTCCCAGCTATTCGGAATCGAGACCAACGCTTACGCTCAGGAATTGGCCTCGGTCGTCGTCTGGATCGGCTACATCCAGTGGCTCCGCGAGAATGGCTTCGGCGTTCCGCCAGTGCCGATCCTTCGCAGGCTGGATAACATCCGCCGCATGGATGCGGTGCTCGACTACAACGCGGACGGCAAGCCGGTCGAACCGGCATGGCCCGACGCCGACGTGATAATCGGGAACCCGCCGTTCCTGGGCGATAAAAAGATGCGCGAGGGCCTGGGAGACAAATATGTGGACGACCTCCGCGCGTTGTATGCAGATCGTGTACCCGGAGGAGCCGATTTTGTAACCTACTGGCATGAACGAGCCAGAGCGCAAATCGCCGCGGGGACGGCAAAACGAGCGGGCTTGCTGGCGACGAACTCTATCCGCAGCGGCGCTAGCCGCCGTGTGTTAGACAACATCCAGAGGACGGGCGGCATATTCATGGCGTGGAGTGATCGTCCCTGGGTACTCGATGGGGCGGCGGTTCGGGTCTCTATTGTCGGATTCGACGATGGAACCGACAGCCAGCGCCTGCTCGATGGACAGAGTGTGACCAACATAAACGCTGATCTGACAACCGGAATCGACGTACTAAGCGCACCCCAGCTAACAGAGAACAGCGGCATCGCGTTTCACCCACATGGCCGTCCGAATTCGGAGGTCATTAAACCTTGGATGAACGCCTCGGACATTACGAGGCGCACTAGGGGCATGCACATCATAGATTTTGGGGAGATGGAAAGTAACGATGCTGCCCTATTCGAGGAACCATTCGAGTACGTAAACCAACACATCAGACCCATTCGGGAGCTCAATAACGACCCCCAGCGCCGCACGAAGTGGTGGAGATTGGGGAGAAGTGGCGCTGACTTGCGTCGCGCTAAGCAAAACAAGAACCGTATCATTGTGACGCCGCGCGTCGCCAAGCATCGCCTTTTCGTTTGGGCCGATTCCGAGCTGGTGCCCGACAGTCGGCTCTTTGCGTTTGCAAGGGACGACAGCTACTTCTTTGGCGTCTTACACTCCCGCGCACATGAGGTCTGGACTCTCGCCACTTGCTCGTGGCATGGCGTAGGTGATGATCCTACGTACAATACAAGCACCTGCTTTGAACCATTCCCATTCCCTTGGCCGCCAGGACACGAACCCGCTGGCGATCTGAGTGCCGAAGCCATTGCCGCCGCCGCCCGCGACCTCGTTGCCAAACGTGATGCTTGGCTGAATCCTCCCAGTGCCTCCGAATCGGAACTCAAAAAGCGCACCCTGACCAACCTCTACAACCAGCGCCCGACGTGGTTGGACGACTCGCATCGCGCGCTTGATCGGGCCGTTTTCGCCGCCTACGGCTGGCCCGCCGACATCTCCGATGATGAAATTCTCCGCCGGCTCCTCGATCTCAATCACACCCGCGCCGCGCGTGACCAGGTCGCAGCCGCCGCCAAGTAGCTCGATGGTGCCCCACATCTGCCCGCCTTTGGCAGATGTGGGTCCTTCATCTATTCCCATTTTCAGAAATCGTCAAAGAAAATTCTTGTTCATGTATCACAGACTTCGCCGCACGGAACCGCTATGCTCAATCTGCGCTCAGTGCGCGCGAGGTTGTAGTGTCTTTCAAATATCACTGCGGCCTTGTTTAGTTCTTTGACAACAAAATGCCGCTTCTCGGCGACCGCAGAAGTATGCTCAACGGTTAACATCACAAGCTCACGGTAACCGTGGGTTACCCGACGGTATACCGTGGCTAAGTTGTTGACCCTTCGTTCTGGGAGGGGGAGGGGGATCTAAAACAACGAACGATAGGAGTTAATACCTCAAAAGTTACCGCTCATCGTCTCAGCTCAGCACAGTAGCTCCGCTTAGCGTACTCTATCGCGCGTCTCTCGGAAGCTGGAGAACCAGATGGAATTTCACTCCGCGCGCTTGCTGCTCGCCATCGATCTCATTGGCACCGCTCTTTTTGCCGCGGAAGGAGCTTCGGCAGCCTCGCATGCGCATCTCGATCTATTTGGCGTTCTGGTGCTCGCTTTTGCCGTAGCGTTGGGCGGAGGCATCATCCGTGATCTGCTCATCGGAGCGGTACCACCGAGCGCCATTCGCGACTGGCGCTATGCTGCCACCGCTTTGACCGCCGGCGCATTCCTCTTCCTGCTTCACACTACGACTGCGGCGATGAATTTCTGGGTTTTTGTAACCCTGGATGCTGCTGGGCTCGCCTTCTTTGCAGTGGCGGGCGCCGCCAAGGCACTGGACTTCAAGATTCATCCTTTGCTGGCGATCATGATGGGAGGCGTTACCGGCGTCGGCGGCGGAACCATTCGCGACATCTGCCTCGCGCAGATTCCGGTCGTGCTCCGCTCAGAAATTTACGCCACTGCCGCGCTTCTGGGTGCTACGGTGACCATCCTGCTGCTGAAGGCCAAGCTCCCTCCGGCCATGGCCTCCACGCTGGGAATCGTTACCTGTTTTGCCGTCCGCATGCTCGCCGTATACCACCACTGGAACCTGCCGAAGGCCTGATCGGAGATGGACCGTTTGTCCTGCGCGCGCTGAATCTGTTTTAATGCTGATCACTGCATGGTCGACATTCACAGCCACATCCTGCCCGAAGTTGACGATGGCGCCCAATCCTGGGAGATGGCCGTGCACATGTGCCACATGGCGGCGCAGGACGGCATCGAGCACATGGTCGCCACCCCCCACGCCAACGGCGAATTCGCCTACGACCGGAAATGGCTGCGCGGCCTGCTCGACGATCTGCGCCAGCGCACCGGTGGCAAGCCCAAGCTGAGCCTGGGCTGCGATTTCCATTTTTCCTACGAGAACTTGGAGAGCCTCG
>JAIQFM010000111.1 GCA_020073285.1 Terriglobia bacterium
TACAGCCCAGCACCCAGTCAATGATGCCGGCGTGGTTTTCGTCAATCGGCTGACCCGGCGGCGGGTTCGCCAGCTTGGTCAATTGATCGGCATAGCCGGCATAGGAGTAGGTAAGCTGGTAAGTGGTCTGCGCGTTGGCGATGGCGTGCAGCGACGAAACCGCTGAGGCCTCGTTAGCCGACATCTTCGAGCGCAGCAGATTGGGGATGGCCATGGCCGCCAGGGCCAGGATGATGGCTACCACAATCAGCAACTCGATCAGCGAAAACCCGCGTTGCCGGCGCATGTCCTTCCCCTACTGCGAGCTACATTATCAAACGTGCGGCCGATTGCAAATCAAAGCTTTTGCCCGGCCACGGGCTTCTCCCGCGGTGGGAAGCTGCGCGAGGACCGAATGCGGAAAAGACAAAGGCAGCCCCGTGGCTGCCGTCCGCGGATTCAGCTCTGAAAACGTTGGTTAGGCGCCGGGCTCGGTGCCCGTGGGACGATCCCCTTGACCGCGGATGCTGCTGACCGCACGCTGCACTCTTTCGCGGCCCTGCTCGTAGCGTCCACGCGCCGAGTTGGTCAGGTCCTGGGCGCGCTCTTGCAGGCTGCTGCGGGCTTCCTCCCCGCTCATCGGCGCAAATAGCGCGCCTAGGCCGATTCCCAGTCCCAAACCAAACAGAAATGCTTTCATGCTCTCCTCCTCCTTCGCTTCGCACCGCTATACAGATGCCAGAATACCGATGAAGTTGCCGCTGCGCATGTGGTGCAATTGTGCAAGGAGTCCCAAAAAGCAGAGGGGCAGCTAGGGCGCTGATACACTAGGCGGCCATGATCTCTGGATTTGCTTCCGCCGAAGGCACCGCGCGCTACGCCGGGCGTTTTCCACAGGCGCGCGACGCCGGACACTTCCGCCGCGCCGACTGGGTCAAGGATGTAGGCGAGCTCTCGCTCTCCTCCATCGGCCTCGGGACCTACTTGGGCGAGACCGATGCCGCCGCCGACCGCGCCTACACCGCCGCCGTCGCCGAGGCGCTGCGCTCCGGCATCAACATTGTGGACACGGCGATCAACTATCGCCACCAGCGTTCGGAGAAGAATATCGGTGCCGCCTTGGCCGAGCTGATCGGAAACGGAACGCTGCGCCGTGACGAAGTGCTGGTCTGCACCAAGGCGGGGTTCCTGACCTTCGACGGCGACATGCCCGCCGACCCGCGCGCCTACTTCACCAGGGAATACATTGAGCCGGGGATCCTGGACCCGGCCGAGATTGCGGCTGGATCGCATTGCATGGCGCCGAAGTTTCTCGCCGACCAGATCGACCGCTCGCGCCACAACCTCGGGCTGGATACGATCGACGTCTTCTATCTGCACAATCCCGAGACGCAACTCGGAGAGATTCCGCCCAAGCAGTTCGTCGAGCGCCTGCTGGCTGCCTTCAGCGAGCTGGAAGACGCGGCTAAGGCGGGGAAGATTCTCTGGTATGGCGTGGCCACCTGGAATGCTTTCCGCGTTCCGCCGGGACAGAAGGGCTACATGCCGCTGGAAGCCGTCTTGCAGTGCGCCTACGACGCCGGCGGGGAGGACCACCACTTTCGCTTTATCCAGTTACCGTTCAATCTCGCCATGCCGGAGGCTTGGGCTGCCAGTAACCAGCAGCTCGAAAATGAGGCGGTGGCGCCCCTGGAATTCGGGCATCGTATGGGCCTGGCGGCTGTGGGCAGCGCCACCCTCGCACAGGGACAACTCGCCGGTGAGCTGCCGGAGTTCATCTCCAAGCGCCTGGGCATGAGCAATTCGGCGGAAAACGCCATCCAGTTTGCCCGCTCCGCTCCGGGGATAGTGACCGCGCTGGTGGGTATGGGCAGACCAGAGCACGTCAAGGCGAACCTGGCGGTGGCGTCGCATCCGTTGGCCGATCTGGAGCAGTGGCGCGCGTTATTTCGGCATTAGAACCAATTGCAGAATTGCGGAACTGCGGAATAATTGAACAGGCAAACTAGGCGGCTCAATTCGGCAATTCTTCAATTCGGCAATTCCGCAATTCGGCGGCGCGTTGCCGTTATACTGAAAGTTCATGCTGCGAGTCCGCTTCGCGCCGTCACCCACGGGATTTCTTCACGTCGGCAGCGCGCGCACCTTCATCTTCAACTGGCTCTACGCCCGCCACAACGGCGGCACTATGATCCTGCGCGTCGACGATACCGACGTGGAGCGCAACACCGAAGCCTCCCTCACCTCGATTTTCGAGGGCCTGAGCTGGCTCAACCTCTCCTGGGACGAGCAATACCGCCAGTCGGAGCGGCTGGCGCTGCATCGCCAGATGGCCGAGGCGATCTTTGCCACGGGCCTTGCCTACCGAGACTTTACCCCGGCGCACGAAGGCGACAGCCCCAAGCCCATCGCGGTTGGCCCACCCTTGTCTCGCCCGGGGGAGCCTGCCCCGAAGCCAACTGAGGGGGCGAGACAGGGTGGGGGCGCCTGGCTGTTCAATCCCGGTGCACGTGAGATATCGCGCGAGGAGAGCGATCGCCGTGCCGCCGCCGGCGAGCCGTTCGCGCTGCGCTTCCGCGTGCCGCGCGAGCCGGAGCGGATCATTCGCTTCAACGACGCGGTCTATGGCGAGCAGGCCAAGTCCACGGCGGACATTGAAGACTTCGCCTTGCTGCGCTCCGACGGCATGCCGACCTACCACATGGCCTCCTGCGCCGACGACGCCGACCTGCGCATCAGCCACATCATTCGCGGCCAGGACCACCTCACCAACACCTTCAAGCACGTTCTGATTTTCGAGGCCGCCGGCGCCGCGCTGCCGCAGTTTGCGCACCTGCCGCTGCTGGTCGCGCCCGATGGCACCAAGCTCTCCAAGCGCAAGCACGGGCCGGTGGTGAGCGTGACCACCTATCGCGACGCCGGATTTTTGCCGGAAGCATTCGTCAATTTCCTGTGCCTGCTGGGCTGGTCGCCGAAGAACGACCAGACCATGATGTCCCGCCAGGAATTGATTGGCCTGTTCTCGCTGGAAGGCATTAACCGCGCCAACGCCGTCGTGAACTTCAAGGACGTGGTTGTTCAACCTTTGTCTCCGCCGGTGGTTGCCCTACCCTTGAAGGCATTGGGTGGCCCACCCTTGTCGCTCCCGGGTTTGGAGCGACAGGGTGGGGGTTTTCTCAGCTCGGAGGAAATGTTCGACCCCAAGGCCCTCTGGCTGAACGCCGAGCATATCCGCGCGCTGCCGCTGGACGACCTCAGCCAGCGCCTGCTGCCCGTGGTGCGCGAGGCGGGGTTCAACGTTTTGCCCGAGTACATGCTGCGCATCACGCCGCTGGTGCGCGAGCGCATCAAGCTACTCAAAGACGTGCTCACCGTCGCCGACTTCTTCTTCGTGGACCAACTGCCGCCCTACAATCCCGCCGAACTGATCCCGCAAAAAGGCGACGCCGCCATGGCCCTGAAGGCTCTGAAAAAAGCCCACGAGGTTCTGGCCAACTTGCCCGCCGCCGACTTCAAACACGACACCCTCGACGCCAACCTCCGCGCCGCCGCGCAGGAACTAAAGCTAAAAGCAGGCCAGATGTTTCAACCGATTCGCGTCGCCGTCTGCGGCCGCAAAAACGCCCCGCCGCTGTTTGAGACCTTGGAGGTGCTGGGAAAAGAGAAGACGCTGGCACGAATCGAGCAGGCAATAGGGAAGGTCCAATAGGGTTGAGCAGGCGATTGGGAAGGTCCGCTAGGATATGAGCACTTTCAATAGGAAAGATTGGGATGGTTCAGTAGGAAATTGGTCCCGGAGGGACCGGTGACAATAGCCCGCCACTTCAGTGGCGGGAGCCGGGTGCCTGCCCCGCTCAGTCCCTGCGCTCCGGGACGGACGCCGGGGCTCCCCGCTCGCAACTAACAACTCGCAACTCCCTTGTCACGTCCATCCGTGACCCACGTCACATCCTTCCCACCCCCCACTTTTCTATCCTGACGGTGAGGGGATATGTGTCCCTAGGGGCCGCAGGGAGGGAAAACCTCCTTGCGGCCAAGTTTTTGCACGCTCTTTTGACAACCCGGCTTTTACCCGCAGGTTGGCTCCGCCGCCGACCGTCGACCGCATACCGTGGCCGCCCCCAACCTGCTGCCCGAGACTTCCGGGGCCGTCGACCCTGGACCGTCGACCGAGAGCCTTCCCGTGATCTCGGGCGTAAGTTGTTCATTCCAACATGAAGGGAGTAGGGGTCTCATGCACCCTAACCAACCAGTTAACAGCACTCAATTCGCCGCCGACCTGCAGCCGCCGCGCTGCCAGCATGTCAAGCTAAGCGGCGAGCCCTGCGGCCAGCCTGCCCGCCGCGGACGCCGCTTCTGCCGCTTCCACGACGAATCCTCTCGCAAGCAGCCCCAGTTCTCCCTGCCCGTCGTCGAGGACGCTGCCAGCCTCCAACTCGCCCTCAACCAGATCATGCGCGGTCTCGCCAACGACCTCCTCGACTACAAGAAGGCCGCCCTGCTCCTCTACGGCTGCCAGATCGCTTCGGCGAATCTCAAGCGCCTCCACGACGAAGCCAAGGCCACGACCGACGCCGCCGACAAAGCGCGCGAGGATTCGTTGACGGAGATGATGCTTCAGCAAATGCAATTGCAACTGCAGCCACCCGAAGCGGAGCCCGACGCCACCGAACTCGACGCGTATCAGAATCCGCTCGCGCCGCCGCCGAACCTCTACGCCCAATCACCTACCACAACTCACCAATCGCCGACACCCAGCTACCAGCCATCACCCACCCGCGAGCGTTTTGACATCGAGGCCTGCGCCTCCGCCAAGACTCCGGGCCACCAACCGCGGACCACCAGCTACCGGCTACGGACTACCAACTAGGTGGGACTCCAACTCCGCCAGCGTCTCCACCCGCGGGTAAGGCGTGTCGCGGTATGCGCCGGCGACGTCCATCAGCACCGCGCGCATGCCGACTCCCTGCGCGCCCAGGAAATCAACCGAGAAAATGTCCCCCACGTAGAGGCTCTGCTGCGGCGTGGCGCCCAGCGACGCCATGGCGGCTTCGAAGATGCGAGGGTCGGGCTTCTCGAAACCGCACAGGTGCGAGTCGGTGAAGGAATCGAAGCAGTCGGCGAGCCCGAGCAATTCGAAAAGCCGGCGGACGCTGCCGTCGGAGTTACTGATGAGCCCAATGCGATAGTGCCATTTCAGGCGTGCGAGCACCTCGCGGGTGTCGGGACGCATCTGCTGCCAGTTCGTGCCCTTGCGTGTGGCGGCGACCAGCGAGGCGCGCAGTTCCGCGTCGTCGGCCATCCCCAGCTCTCGGAAGAGGCGGAGGTAGTAGATGTCCCAGTATTGCGAGTCCACTGAATGATGCTCGGCGCGGGCCTTGTCGAACTGGCGTTTGGCCGCCCGCTCAGCAGCGTAGCGTTGCTCGTCGGAAGGGACAATACCGCGCGACGCCAGTTGCCGCTCCGTCAGAGCGAGGTCGGGAAAGACAAGGGTCCCGCCGGCATCAAAGAAGATGGTGGTAAGCGGCACGGAAGCACCCGAAGGCGGCGAACACAGGCCAATGTACCACAGCTTCCAATGGCTCAGATTCCTGGGGACGATCGCGGCGGGCAGCTTAGAGTTCCTCAACAAATTGCGTTTCTGACCACTTCGTTTCGTAAAAGCGAGACCGGAACTTGTTCTAGAATCGCACCAATTTTCCATGGGCGTGATCATCCAGTGGTTCCGCGATTTTCGCGACTACCTGCGCCAGGTGTGGCAGGCGGAATGGCTGACGCTGTCGAAGGTGGAGGCCATCGGATGGATGCTCTTCTTCGTCTTCTTTCTCTGGTACGCGATGGGCAAGGAAGGCGGCGATTTCCTCTTTCTCGACTCCGGCAACGCGGTGGTGCACGAAGGCGGACACGCCCTGTTCGGGCACTTCGGCGATTTTCTGGGCGTGGCCGGCGGAACCATCCTGCAACTGCTGGCGCCGCTGCTGCTGGCGCTGGCGTTTCATGTGCGGCGGCAGGCGGTGGGCTACGCGCTGTTTCTGCTGGTCGTGTTCGAAAACCTGCTCTATGTCGCAAAATACATGGGCGACGCGAGGGCGCGCGCCCTCAGCTACATCGCCATCGGCGGCGGATCGTTCAGCGGCGACGAGATGCCCGACCCCTCCATGCACGACTGGTACAACCTGTTCTCGCGCTTCGGGGTGCTGCAGTACGACACGCGCATCGCCGCCGCGGTATTCAAGCTCGCCTGGGCGGGGATGATGGGCACGGTGCTGTGGTTTGGGTGGAGGTGTTATCGGAGCTGGCGGGAAGGTTGGGAGTGAGGTGCGAATGATCCGGCAGTCTCACCACTTCGGTAACCTTTCCGTGCCGCTCGAAAGGCGTAGACTGTAGCGACCGTTATGGGCATCCAAGTCATTCTCCCTCAAGAAAGTTATGAGACCATCCGCCGATGGCCGCGCTACAAAATCGATGTGCCGGTTCGGCTGATCGCCCAGCGACCAACCAAAGTCGCCATCGCGCACGGTCGCGGCAAAGAACTAAATCGCAGTGGGATGGCGGTCTTTGCCGGAATTGAAGTGTCTCTCGACGAACAAGTCGCGGTCGAGTTCACGCCTCCCTACGCTGGGCAGCCAATCCGGGTCCGGGGCTTTATTCGGAATCGTAGTGGCTACACCTACGGGATCGAATTCATCACCGAGAACGATGCCGACTACAGAACCGTGGGGCACCTGGAGGACATTCTCAGGACTCTCGGCTCGGTGGCATGAAATAGCGGATCTTCAGGCTTTCGCGGCGGCGCGCTCAACTTCCTGCTTGGCGAGATTCGGTTCGAAGCAGCGGCGGCAACGGGCCTCGTACATGCCGGCCGCGCCCACCACGATCAGATCTTCGCTGGCGACCAGGCGCTGCGTGTGCTTGGCGGGATTGCCGCACTGCATGCAGATGGCGAGGGTCTTGGTGATCTCGTCGGCGACGGCGAGCAGCTCGGGCATGGGGTGGAAGGGGCGGCCGAGGTAGTCGGTGTCGAGGCCGGCGATGACGATGCGCTTGCCCAGGTCGGCGAGGCGGACGACGACGTCCACCAGTTCGGCGCCGAGGAATTGCGCTTCGTCAATGCCGATGACCTCGGTGCGCAGGTCGAGGCGGGATTCGAGCTGGGCGGCGTCTTTCACCGGCACGGAGCGGATTCTCAGCTCGCTGTGGGAGACGATGTGGTCGTCGCAGTAGCGGTCGTCGAGTGCGGGCTTGAAAATCTGCACCCGCTGGCGCGCGATCTCGGCGCGGCGCAGACGGCGAATAAGCTCCTCGCTCTTGCCGCTGAACATCGGCCCGCAAACCACTTCAATCCAGCCCAGACTGCCTTTGGCGAAATTCATGGAAGCTATCAGCTTTCAGCTTTCAGCAAAAAAACAGCGTCGTTGGTTGTTCGTCGTTCGCAAAATTTTCGTGGCCCACCAAAGATGTTTGCCCCTTGCGGCCAATGACCATCGACTAACGACCAACGACATGCACTCACAACTCGCAACTCGCAACTCACCATCAATCCGCCACCGGCAGGCGGCGCGCCGCGATGGCCTGAACTTCCTTGGCGATGTTGACGGCATAGCGCTGCGAGTAGGTGCGGGTCAGGAACGACTGCAATTCGGCGAAGCTGTCAAACACCTTGCCGGCGCAACCTAGAATCCAGCCGCTGACCACGCGCACCGGCATGCCGAGCACGAGATAGACAGGGATGCCGCGGCGATAGGCGAAGGTAAGCTCGCCCTGGGTGCCGGCGCCGCGCGCGGCGGCTGCGTCCCAGTAGCAGATGACGTAGTCGCAGCGCATTTGAATCCAATCCAGGTCCCAGGTGATGATCTTGCGCAGGGTGGCCTGATAGCGCGCCAGGTCGGCCGTCTTCCAGTCGCGGAATTCCAGGACCTCTTCGTCGCTGAGGTTCTTCTTCTCGTCGGCCGCGGGATCGTAGACCTCATGTCCGAGAGCGCGGAGAAACGGGGTGATTTGCGCGCGCCAGCCTCTGCCGCGATCGGGCGAGTATTCGATGGGACCTGAGAGATAGGCGCGCATGAAGAAAGCCCATTGTGGGCTGTGTGCAGCACGAAATCAATCGGAATGACTGTGGATTAGCGGTGGAAAAACAGGTCAGTGGACAGTGGTCAGCGGAAGTGTTGACAGCGCCGGGCGAAGACCCTAGCATCGAGCGAATTTAGCGGGCGAGGGCGCCCGCGCCACGTCAGCGCCACATCGATGAAGAAGTCCGGTAAAGTTACGCTCGGATTGGTGGTCAGCACAGCCATGGTTCTGCTGGGCTGCCAGCGCAGCCAGACGAAGCGCTGCGTCAATACGTCCAACCAGGTGGTGGACGAGTTCTACTGCGACCCGGCGCGGCCGGCCACGTATCACGGGTTTTATCACTGGTATTACGGCGGGCGCGGCGGCTTTGCGCATGGCGCGTACGTGAACGGCGGCAGCACGACGCCGGGCGTGGGACACAGCTCCAGCACGGGGGTTTCGCGCGGCGGTTTCGGCGCATCGGGTTCGGCGCACTCGGCGGGGTCGTGAAGAATTTGCGACTTGAAGAATTTACGAATTTACGAATTGAAGAACTGACGAGTTGGCGTGGTACAAGGACGTGGCTGGTAGCTGGTAGGTGGTAGCTGGGACAAGGCATCCACAGTGGGGAAAGAGGCAGCGAAACTGCTTCGAAACTACGATGAAGCGCAAAAGCATAACGCCGCGCGAAGGTTGGGAAAAGAAGGTCGAGGACGTCGGGCTGGTGTTTCATTCGCCGGACGAGACTTACTGGAACGAGGCGTCGTATTACGCGTTCACCGCGGCCGAAGTGGACATGCTGGAAAAGACCACCAACGACCTGCATGCCATGTGCCTGGACGCGGCGCAGTTTGTGATCGACCACGATCGCTTCGCGGATTTGAAAATTCCCGCCGCGGCGGTGCCGGTGATCAAGCGCGCGTGGGAAGAGGAGCCGCCGGCAATTTACGGGCGGTTCGATCTGGCGTACGACGGGAAGAATCCCCCGAAGCTGCTGGAATACAACGCGGACACGCCAACGTCGTTGCTGGAAGCGGCGGTGGTGCAGTGGTACTGGCTGCAAGACCAGTTTCCCAAGGCCGACCAGTTCAATTCCCTTCACGAGCGGCTGATCGCGAAATGGAAAGACTTAAAGAACTACCTGCAATCGCCGCTCTACTTCACCAACATGGACACCACCGAGGACACGATCACGGCGGCTTACATGCGCGACACGGCGGAGCAGGCGGGGCTGACGTGCAAGTCGATTTTGATCGGGGACATCGGCTGGGACGCGGACCAGAATTATTTCGTGGACCTGGATGTGAAGCCGATCCGCTCGGTGTTCAAGCTGTATCCGTGGGAGTGGCTGCTGGCGGATGAGTTCGGGGAGCGGGCGCTGCTGACCTACGGCGAAACGCAGTGGGTGGAACCGATCTGGAAAATGGTGCTGTCGAACAAAGGAATTCTGGCGATCCTGTGGGAGATGCACCCGAACCATCCCAACCTGCTGGAGACGTATTTCGACAGTGCGCGGTGGATGTCCACCTACGCCAAGAAACCGCTGCTGGCGCGCGAGGGAGCCAACATCACGCTGACCACGCCGAAAGGCACCGTTGGTCCGACGGAAGGGACGTACGGTGAAGAGGGATACGTCTTTCAGGCATTGGCGGAGCTGCCGAACTTGGACGGAAATTATCCGGTGATTGGGAGTTGGATGATCGACCAGGAAGCGGCGGGGATGGGGATTCGCGAGTCGGATGGCCCGATCACGACGAATCTGAGCCGGTTTGTGCCGCATATCTTCGAGTAGTTGGTAGTTGGGGGTTAGGCGTTAGCGGGCCGGAGTTATTCCACGATGGCGAGGACTTCGCCGGCGGTGACGGAGGCGCCTTCGGCGACCATGACCTGCTTGACGGCGCCCTTCTTGGGCGACTTGAGTTCGTTCTGCATCTTCATGGCCTCGACGACGAGCACGGCTTGGCCGGCCTCGACCTCGCTGCCGGCCGCGAGCATGACGCGCACGACCTTGCCGGGCATGGGCGCCAGCAGCTTTTGCGGGCCTTCACCCGAGGCGGAGGCGGCTTTGCGGCTGCGCAACGAACGGGGATCGCGGACTTCGACGGCGAAGCGGGAATTCTTCACCCAGTAGTGCACGTCGGTGGCGGTGCGCTCGCGCTTCACCTCGTAGTGCGTGCCGCCGATGATGATGGAAACGACGTCGTGCCTGGGCAGGACGGCGTCGGCCTGGATGGTCTCACCGTCCAGGCGGCAGGTCCAGCGATTGTCCTCGCGCTCCAGTTCGAGCTTGTGGGGCTTGCCGTCGATGAGAATTTCGTAAGTCATGGGAAATAATTTAGCCACTGATTAACACAGATGAACACTGATTCTTCTTTCGGTCGTTCGTAAATAGCAATCTCCGAACCGATGCGCGTGGACCGAAGTTCAGGACCAATCCAACTTCAATCGTGGTGGCACGCAAATAATTCAGCAGCTGAGCGATGTGACTCGGCTCAAGGGCGCGAGCTGCATTTAATTCCAGAATCACAGATCCGTTTACTATGAGGTCGGCAAAAAAACTGCCGATCTGTTCACCACGGAACCACACGGGAACAGGACATTGCCGCTCGACCTTGAGCCCCTTTGCCCTGAGGGCAATGGACAGGGCGGTTTCATAAACGGACTCGACGAACCCGAAACCTAGTTCGTTGTAGACCTCGTAAAAGGTTCCAATGATGACTTGTGTTAGCTCCGAATGAGCGTATCCGTGTTCATCTTTGTTCATCAGTGGCGAATTGGATTCTGTTGTCATATGGTGCGTAGCGCTTCAACGCGAGCGGCCTGTTTCCAGGCTGATGGTTTGCCCGGTGCGACAGCGCCGTTGGCGGCGGCGCCGTTGGCAGGTTTCGGGGAGGCGCTCGCGCTTTCCATGGCGGCGAAGATTCCCGCGGCGAGGGCGGCGACGCGCTCGCGCTCGGCGGTGCGGTCCACGCCGTCGTCGGTGATGCCGGGCGGCGGCGCGGGCTGGCTGAGCAGGCGATCCAGAAACCCGGTATCGAGCTTGCCGGCGCGGAAATCCGGGTCGAGCAGAATGCGCTGGAAGAGCATGATATTGGTCTTGATCCCGGCAACGACGTATTCGTAGAGGGCGCGCTGCAGGCGGTGGATGGCCTGCTCGCGGTCGGCGCCATAGCCGATCAGCTTGGCGAGCAGCGGGTCGTAGTCGATGGGCACGGTCCAGCCCTCGTAGATTCCGGTATCGCGGCGGATGCCGGGGCCGGCGGGAATTTCCAGCAGCGAAATCCGGCCGGGACTGGGGAAATAATTATTGTCGGGATCCTCGGCGTAGATGCGGCACTCGATGGCGTGGCCGCGCAGCGCGATGTCTTCCTGCTGGAAGGGCAGCGGCTCGCCGGCGGCGATGCGGATTTGCAGGTGGACGAGGTCGAGGCCGGTGACCAGCTCGGTGACGGGATGCTCGACCTGCAGGCGCGTGTTCATCTCGAGAAAATAAAAATTGCGCCGCTGGTCAACCAGGAATTCCACCGTGCCGGCGTTGGTGTAGCCGGCGGCCTGGGCGACGCGCACCGCGATCTCGCCCATGTTGCGGCGCATTTCGGGAGGCACGATGGGGGAAGGACATTCTTCCAGCACCTTCTGGTGGCGGCGCTGCACGGAACATTCGCGCTCACCGAGATAGACGGTGTGCCCGTGCTCGTCGGCGAGGATTTGCATTTCGATGTGGCGCGGGTTCTCGATGTACTTCTCGACGTAGACCTCGTCGTCGCCGAAGGAGCGGCGGGCCTCGCTGGTGGCGGCGTCGAAGGCGGAGCGCAGTTCGGCGGCGGAGCGCACCAGGCGCATGCCCTTGCCGCCGCCGCCGGCCGCCGCTTTCAGCATTACGGGATAGCCGATGCTTTCGGCCATCTTGCGAGTTTCGCCGAAGTCGAGACCACGGGAAGAGCCGGGAACGAAGGGCACGCCGGCCTTTTCCATGGCCTGGCGGGCGCGCGTCTTGGAGCCCATGGCTTCCATGGAGGCGGCGGTCGGGCCGATGAACTTGATGCCGGCATCGACGCAGGCCTGGGCGAAGCGCGCGTTCTCGGAGAGGAAGCCGTAACCGGGGTGAATGGCCTCGGCGCCGCAGCGGCGGGCGACGTCGAGAATCTTGTCGATGTTCAGGTAGGACTCGCTGGCGGTGGCGGGGCCGATGTGGTAGGCCTCGTCGGACTTGCGCACGTGGAGGGAGGCGCGGTCGACGTCGGAGAAGACGGCGACGGAGCGGATGCCCATTTCGCGGCAGGCGCGGAGGACGCGCACGGCGATCTCGCCGCGATTGGCGATGAGGATCTTTTTGAACATAGGGATGCCCCGGAGATTGTAATGCAAGGTTGCCGGTTTTCGGTTATCGGTTGCGCGGCGGAGGGTCGCGGGCGAGGGCGCCCGCGCCACATCAAGGGGCCACGGCAACCGGCAATTCAGGTATTTGAGCGACAGCACAGGCGAGGGCGCGTGTGCCACATCAGACGGTGGCGACGATCAAGCGCTGGAAGTTGTTGGGGATATCGTGCAGTTCGCACGAGGTGAAGCCGGCGTCGGCGATCATCTGGCGGTACTCGGCGAAGGTGTAGGCGTCGCCGGAGCGGGTGCTGACCAGCATGGTCAAGGGAAACAGCGCAGCAGGCGGCGGAGTGAGGCGGCCGTCGTCGGGAACGAACTCGACGATGGCGGCGCGGCCGTGGGGCGCGAGCGAGTTCTTGATCTTATGCAGCAGCGCTGCGTTGGTCGGCGGGTCGAAATGGTGCAGGAAGCCGGTGACGAGGGCGAGGTCGTAACCGGTTCCGAGGTCGATCTCGAAGACGCTGCCGGGCAGGGGACGCCAGCTATCGACGATGCCGGCGGCCCCGGCATTTTCGCGGGCGACGAGCAAGACGCCGGGCCAGTCCACGGCGACCACATCGGCGTGCGGGTTATGCCGCGCCACGGCGATGCCGTACATGCCGTGGCCGGAAGCGATGTCGAGCACCTTAAGCCTGGGGGAACTTTCCACGTGGAGCAGTTGCGCCACCTGCTCGGCGGGACCGGATTGCAATTTGCCCATGGAACGGGCGAACTCCAGCCAGATGGGATTCTGGACCGACATGGTGCCATCGTCGCCGGCGACGGTGCGGCCCAGGCGCACACATGCGGTGAGGTCGTCGAATTTTCCCTTGAGGCGCTCATCGGTGAGGAAGCCGATGGCGTCGCCGACATAGGTGGGCGAACGGCGGTCGAGGAAGACGGCGGAGTCGGGAGTCAGAGCGTAGTGGCCGTCGTGCTTGGTGATGAATCCGAGCACGGCGAGGTAGTCGGCAAGAACGCGAGTGCCGCGGACCGAGGCCTGGCAGCGAAAGGCGATGGCTTCGGGGATGGTGGCGCCTTCGCCGATGGCAGTGAACAGCTCCAGTTCGATGGCGGTCTTGACGGCGGCGCTGCGCTGGTAGCCGTTGATGGTTTCAAAAAACAGCATAGGCGAGGGTTGCGGCTGAGCTGACGGTTGGGGCAGCGAATGCATTTGAGCTGACATGCGGGGAACCTCCGCGGGCGCCGCTCCCACCGGCAGCGCCGGAATGCGATGGGGGACATTGTAGCAAGTCGCGAGTGGTGCACAGGGAAAGAAAAAACGCGCTCGAGGGCGAGCGCGCTCCAACATTTCATCCACGGGCCGGCTTTTCCGCCGCTAGTCTTTCTTCTCCAGGACAATGCCGCCGGGGCCCGACTGTTTTTCGGCTTTAGCAGCCTTGGTGGCCATGGTCTTTTTGACCCACTCGTCGGCCTTCTTGAGGTCTTCCTCGCGGGCCTTGGGGTCGCCGCACTCGATGTCGGCCTGCTCGCGCCACATCAGGTTCAAGTAAGCCATGGCGTCGTCGTAGTCGGAGCGAAGAGAAATGGCCTTCTCCAGCATGGTCATGCCGTCCTTAACGGTTTCCTGGCTCTTGCCCCTAAGCTCCTCGCAGGCCTTCTTGTCGGAGATGGCCTGGTCGGGCTTGAGGCCGAGCTTGGCCTTCAGCTCCATGCGCGGCTGGTAGGTTTGGGTCCAGTCAATCACGGCGACGGAGTAATAGGCCTCGGGATCGTTGGGATCGACGGTGATGACCTTTCGGTAGTACTCCTGGGCCTTGTCGAACTTCTTCATCTGCAGGTAGAGATAGGCGATGCCCTTGATGGCGTTAAGATCGTTGGCCTTCATCTTGAGCACGTCCTGGTACTCGTTGATCGCCTGCTCCGCCATGCGGTTATTGTCTGGCGTGTCGGCGCCCGGGATGTATTGCTGGGCATAGGCAGTGGCAAGATAAAGGCGGGCATTAATCAGCGACGGATCGAGGGCAACCGCGTTCTTGAACTTCTCGATTGCCTCTTCGTATTT
>JAIQFM010000310.1 GCA_020073285.1 Terriglobia bacterium
CCCCAGTTCAATACCAGGTTGTTGACGTTGACGGAACCCAAACCCGTGGCCAGATCGAAGCCGGTGCCGGCGTTATAGCCGGTCACGCCGGGAACGGTGTTGTTGGCAACGGTGATGTCGTGGAACACCAAGGGCGCGCCGCTGCCGGCGTACTGGTTTTCGCCCATGGGATAAAAAACTGTGTTGGCATTCCCCTGGCGCGTTCCGCCTTGTTGCTGAATGACCAGGGCAAGCAGGCTGGCGAAAGAAGGTGACGCGGCCGAAGTACCGCCAACCGCGTACAGCCCTCCGGCCTGATAAATCAGATAGCCATCGTGTCCGGCAGCGGAAAGCGACACGTCGGGGACATCGCGGGCGGCGTCATTGGGAACGCCCGGCGCGACCTGCCAGATCGGCTTGGAATACACCGTGCTTGCGCCGCCGCCGGTGGACCAGAGATTGGAGCCGCTGGTAACCGAGCCGCTTTCATTCCACGCCTGTTCGGGAATGTAAGAGTGCGCGGACGAATTGGTAGCACCGCTGTTGGTGGACGACCAGTACAGGCTGGGATTGCTGGTGTCCATGAACTGACTGCCGCCGACGCACACGCTGTTGGGTGGCGAACACAATCCGTTAACCGCGCGCACCGTGCCGGTGGTTGAGCTGCCGGAGTCACATGCGGCGGCGCCGCTGTCGCCGGAGGAGACGAATGGGGTGATTCCCTGGGATGCCGCCTGCGCCCACAGGTTGGCGTAGAAGGTGTTGCCCGAACCGAGGTCTCGCTCGCACAGACCGAAGCTGGTGGTCATGATCGGCGCCAGATTGTTGTTCGCGATGTACTGCGCCGAGAGGTCCACGCCGTCGGTGGACAGGGTGGACTTTGAGATCACCATGTCAACGGTGGCGTTGTAGGCAATGGCGCCCGACCATTGCACGTCGAGATCGGCCTCGGTCACCTCGCCGCCGAGGCTGCCGCCCACCAGCCCGGGATCAGTTCCGTTAAGGATGTAATTAGGGCTCTTGGCCGGGAGCTTGAAAAAACTGCGAAACGCGGTGGGATCAGAGTGGTTGATGTTGCTGCGTGCGACCACTGCGACCGTCTGCCCGGTACCGTCAATGGCGGGCGTTCGGGAATAAAGGTCAAGGGAATTATAGATGATGGCGAAATCGCCGGGCCCAAGATAGTGGCTCGATCCGGTGGTCCAGTCAGGCGCGACTGCCGTAACCGGGCCATGGAAGGGCTTCTTGTGAAAGTCGTGCAAGGAAGCGAAGCCGACGATAAGGTCGGCGAGGGCGCGCGGAATCGCTGGCGGAGTGGCGTTGGCGTGATGGAGTTCGCCGTTGACGACGTACCTGTGGATCTCAGCATGGAAAGCACTTTCGACCTGGCCAACGCTGCCGGTGAAATTGATCCAGCGGCGGCCGCGCGCGACCTCGTCAATGGTGAAGCCGTGCTGCTGCAGCCACCACACGATGGTGTTGAGATCGGCGTCGCTCATGCCGAAGGCGGCGCCGAACTGATCGGGGCTCAGCCACTGGTGGTACAGCGCGGAGTAGGGATCGTGCTGCTGCTTGATAAGGTAATCGAGATCTGCTGCAGCGCCGGGACGCAGGGAGAGCATGAGAATCATGCGCTCCATGCGATCGCCAGGATCGGCAAGGCCAGCATCAAACTGCGGTTTGGCAAGGGGATGCACGTGCCCCGGCAGGGCGACGACATCGGCGTCGTTAATCGCGCGGCTCGGACCGGGCGCGTTTGCCTGCGCTGCCGCGAGCGCGGCAACAGCAAAACAAACACAAACAGCAATCTTGACCTGATTCACCCGACAACTCACTGGCAGAAGGATCGGTAACTAAACCGGGGACGGGTTCGGCAAAGCTTACTTCGGCAGAGCTGCATTTGGCAACCAGAGTTGCCGGAACTGCGTTGTCGGTTTCGTTGATTGGAGTGGCATATTGCGCTCAGGAATTGTGAGGAGCGTGATGCAGGAACAGCGGTCTCGACTGGTCCGACGACCGTCTGGTTGGTGCAAGTGCCATGCCGCGGCGTGGCACATTTCAGTGCACCGCCTGACCGCGCAGATCCTGCTAACCGACTACTCTCGTCCGGTCCGATGGCGCAGCGACCGCGGGAGCGGAGGCTCACACGATGTCGGCGAAGGTTTTTTCCATGCGGCGGAAGTAGTGGAGGCCGGCAATGAGCAGTAAGAGGACCAGTCCGACCGATACGCCCAGCATGGCGCCGGGCCTCGGGCCGGTTCCGAGCAGCGCCCAACGAAAGCCCTCGACGACACCCGCCATGGGATTGAGCACCAGCACCCACCGCCAGCGCGCTGGAACCACGGAAGCGGGATAGCCGACCGGGGTGGCGAGCATCCAGAATTGGACAAGAAAACTGAGAGTGTACTGAACGTCGCGGTAGCGGACGTTGATGGCGGAGAGCCAAACGCCTGCGGTCAAGGAAGTCATCACGGCAAACAGCACGAACACGGGCAGCAAGAACACGCCTTTGCCGGACGGCACGCGATAGTACGCCATCATCGCCAACAGCAGGAGGAAAGCGATGGCGAAATCCAGCAGGCCGGCAAGGACGGAGGCGATGGGTATCACCAGCCGCGGAAAATAGACTTTGGTGATCAGGTTCTGGCTCTGCACCAGGCTGTTGCTCGACTGCGAAAGACCGAATGCGAACAACTGCCAAGGCAAGAGCCCGCAAAAAGCGAAGATAGGATACGGCACCGGGACCGGGACCTTGGCGATGCGGCTAAAGAGCAGGGTGAAAATCGCCATCAGAAAGAGCGGCTGCAGCAAGGCCCAGGCGGCGCCGAGCGCGGTCTGCTTGTAGCGCACCTTGATGTCGCGCCAGGCAAGAAAGTAAAGCAGTTCGCGATATTCCCAAATCTCGCGCAGATTGACCGCAGACAAACCCCGAGAAGGGGC
>JAIQFM010000311.1 GCA_020073285.1 Terriglobia bacterium
GCCAGGTACCTGGAAAGCTGGAACGAGCCGCTGGGCTAGTCGCCAGTCCTCAGTCTTCGGTTGCCAGTCGCCAGTCGTCAGCGAAAAAAGACTGCCCGAGAAGTGGCCTGAAGACTGACGACTGAAGACTGAAGACTATTTTGCTTTCGCCCAGGCGGAGGCGTTCAGGCATTGCACGGTGCCGTCGATGATCTGGCCGAGACCGCTGCGGAATTGATCCTCATTGACAATGTCCTTGTTGGTCACGGCTTCGGTGATGGAGAGCGCCGAGGCCACGAAGTTGAGTGCGGCTTCCTTTTTGTCGCTGCCCGCTTTGCTGCCAAATACGCTTTCCACGCCTTGTACGACAGCGGGAACGAAGGCGATACTGCGCAGAAGAGTTGCCAGGAAATTCATAGTTGCTCCTTGAATGGAGAATCGGGTGATCCGGTGATCGCGGGATCGGGTGATCTGGAATCAAGTTCGTCAAGCCCGTTGTCTCGGTACATGCGCAGCAACTTGTCCGCATAGTGCGGATCCGTGGCCCAGTGAGCGGCCAGGGCACGCGCGAAGGCTTCCGGATCGCCGCCGCAGGCGCGGGCTCCGGCGTAGCACTGCGCCGTGGCGAGGAGGCGGTCGCGGTCCGCGAAGCAATCTTCCATCGAGTCGTAGCGCGCGAACTCGGCGCTGACGCGCAGGTCGCGGCCGTGGATGTGTTCCAACGTCGGGTAAGCGACGCGCGCGTGATCGCCGTGCGCCTTGATGCCGAAGTAGTTGTGGGCATCCCGGCTGAGCCGCGACTGTCCCCAGTTGCTCTCCAGTGCTGCTTGCGCCACGGTAATCCCGGGCGGAAATCGGCTGGTGCGAGAGCAGGCGAGGGCTGCGCGGGTGGCGGCAGCCAGAAATTCTTCCTTGGTCATCGGGTCACCGCGTCCGGAAATAAGCCAGGCCGAGGTGAACCAGCGTGACCAGGCCGGCAAGCGCACCGCCGATGCCGGTGAAACGCTGGACGACGCGCTCGTGGCGCTCCACACGGTCGGTGAGTTCCTGGAGGTAGCCGGGCTTGCCGTTGCCGAGCAGCCAGTGCATGTTGGTCTTGATTTCGGCGAGGTCCTCCAGCACCTGGCGCTCGAAATCGGTTACTGCGAATTCATGCATACATAAGTCCTGTGGGTAAGAGTCGGGCCGAAAGCTACAAGGGATAGTCCACGTGCAGCAGCACGGAGTCGCGCGCGTAGCGCGGCGGCGCCGAGCCGTCGTAGGGACGGAGATAAAAGTCCTGCACGCGCGAAAGGCGCGCCAGGTAAGCGATTTGGCCGGTATAGCGGCCGATGAGGTTGCGGTCGTTGTCGGCGCCCCAGCCGGCATCGCTGCGGCGCACTTCGAATCCGCCGCCGGGGGGCGGATCGGCATGCGTGTCGATCATGACCGAGGTCGAGGTGACGTCAATCACTTCGGCCTCGGTCAGCGGCGCAAGCGGGACGCCATTGGCGGGGGCGGTTGCAGCTTGTTCGGGAACGGCGGCGTTGGCGGCCGCCTCGAATTCGAAGGCGAGGGGCGCGGCGGCGTCGTTGGCAAACTTGATGACGTACTGGGCGTTGTCGCCGGTGATGTCCGTGGCCTCGATCTCTACCTCGCGCACGATCGCGCGGAAATCAGCCGCACGCGAAGGGACGTTGACGGCAAGCGCATCGCCGGGCACAACGTCGGACGCGCCGCCCGGAAGGAAGCCGCTCCAGGCGGCGTACTCGCCCGACCAGGCCGGCTGCGTGCTGTCGTCGAGAAACGCCAGCGCGGCCTGTTCGCAATCGTTGGTGGTGCGCGCGACTGGTGCGGCCAACGAGACTACCTGCCCGCGGACGCCGTCGTCCGTCCCGGCGGCGTTGGCGGCGATGCTGGCGGGATCGCAGACGCGCGCCACGGAACGTCCCGAAGCGCGGTAGCTGACGATGATCTTCTCGTTTGCGGCCGGCACATAAGCGGAAAAGAACGAGAGTTCCCCCGTGCTGTAGACGCCGCACTCGGCGCCGTCGGAGAGCGCGCCGACGAGCCGGGTGCGATAACTGCCTGCCAACTTGCAGCTGCGGACCTCGGCATCGACCGCCCGCAAGATGCGGGTGAAAGCCACCGACGCATGCAGCCCTGCGCCGGCCGCGCTATTCATCAGCGCGTAGGTGCAGTAATCCGGCGCGGCGGGCAGGAAGTCGTCGAAAAGCACCGTGGATGCCGCCACGATGGTGGGCGGATTGTTGGGATCGATGTCGTGCACCTCCAGGATGACGCGCACCGCGGAAACGTTCGCCGCGCCGCCGCGCCCAGCGCCGGCCGGATGCAGCGAGGAATAAAACGTCTGGCCCCGGCGATAAATCTCCGGGGCGGAGATGCGGGTGGTCAGTACATAACGATGCCCGGCCACGGTGGTGACGGTGCTACCGGCGGGCGCGCCCGAAACCAGAGCGCCAATCAGCGACTGCGCGCCCGCGGCGGTGATCTGAAATCCCGCGAAGCAACTGGCGGGGGCAACGTCGCCGGTGTACAGGCCGCCAATGACTCCGTCGGAGGCGGCGGTGAAACTGATGTCGCCGTGCTGCAACGCCAGCGCGCCGCCCAGTTCGATTGCTTCGGCGAAGCGGACGGTGGCGCCGCCCTCGATGCACAGCTTGCCGCCGGCGACGGCGACGGCATGGGCGGCGTCGGAGACCAGCCAACGCGTCGGACGCAGGACCGGGTCGGTGTATTCCTCGTCGAGCAGGACCGATCCGAAGCGCCCGAACGGCACCTCGGAGAGATAGAAACGGAGAGAGTAGCCGTCGCCGAGAAAGTAGTCCTTCACGTAGGCGCGCGGTTCGACGTACCCGACGACGGTGACGTCGTTCACCAGCCGCTGTGAGGCACTCAGCTTCAGGCCCTCGGGACAGAACTGGGGCGCCG
>JAIQFM010000312.1 GCA_020073285.1 Terriglobia bacterium
GCGGCTGCCGCCATATCGTTTCGCGTCATGCTAACGGTGACCCCGACGAAATGCCGGAGCCTACGTCTGGCCGGTTACTTTCGGCCACCATGATGATCACCGTCATGACCACCGTCATGATCATCACCATCATGATCACCGTCGCAGTGATCCTTTCCTTTACTTTCGACCACGGTAACGGTTGCCTGACACGAGTTCGAGCCGCCGTAGGGGTCGGCCACGGTCAGGGTGACAGGCGTTTTACCGACGCCATAGGGTCCCGGCGGCGACTGGGTGAGTGTGAGCTTGTCACCATCAGGATCCGATGAGCCGTTGTTGATGGAGGCCCGCGCGGAGGTCGCACAGGCCTTGGCCTTCACGGTGACATCGGCGCAGACGGCGACCGGAGGCCGGTTGGCGGGAACGCCCAAGGTTTGCCCGAGGTTGACCAACCGGGTTAGCTCGCTGTTGACGTCCTCCGGCAGCATGAGGCGCCGGCGGACCAGGTGGTCAATGGCGTGGCCCACCTTGGTGTAGTACGAGCCGTAAGTCGGATAGCGCTCGGCCACGGAAGAGCGCGGGTCGCTCTTGGCGACGCGGTCCGCCTCAGCTTTCGGAAATGGAATGAACTGGCCGGAGCTCTCGCAACCGTCATTCGCCTGCGCACCAGCCCGCAGGGCCCAGCCCGTGTAGGTGGCCAGAGGAACAGCGACATCGGGCAGGCGAACACCGGCGATGTCGTTGCCGTCGCTGTCGGTCTTGGGAATGAAGCTCGGATAGATGGGACCGTTCAGCGGGTTGTCTTCGTACGGCGGAGTGATATGCGGCGGATTGATGGTGGGAATACCGTTGTCATAGTAGCTGGTGCCGTAGTCGAACCGGTACCGCGTGGTCTTCAGGCCGGTGTAGGTGACGCCGGGAATGTGTGGGAAACCCATGCCGGATTGTGGCAGCGGCGGCTGCAGAGTTCCGTTCCACAGCCGGGGAACCTCGGTGGGCGGCATCGGAATGCCGTGGGTGACCTTTTCGTCGAGGTCAATCCACAGGGCGCGCTGAATGGGGGCCGAGTTCAGCGGATTCTGGAACTGCTGGCAGGCGCCCTTGTTGGCGGAGTTGCCGGTGCCGTGCTGGTGGCTGGAGATGAAGTAAAGGCGCGAGTACTTGGAGTCGGGCAGGTCCCTGGTGCCGTCAGGCGTGGTGTGGAACAGGGATGCCGCCTTCACCCAGTACTCATTGGCGGAATAGATCTCCGCCGCTTCAGGGCAGGTATGGGTCTCGCGGCAGCGGGTAAGGCGGCTGTCGCGCTGGTGGCTGATCGGGTCGGTGGTGGTCACGTTCGAGAAGGGGAAGACGCCCTCCGCGAAGAGGTGATCCTGGCGGTTGCGCTCGGTGCGGCCGGGCTGCGACCAGCGGTAATTCATGTTGATGCCGTCGCCGGCGGCGATCCACTGCATCATGGCGTCAAACACCTGCTTACCATTCTCCGCCTGGTTGAAACCGAGATGGCGGAAATCGTTGAGCAGGCGGCCGGGCTGGGAGACGACTTCGGTGTAGATATGCTGAATGTCGCCCGCCAGCGGATTGGCGGTGCCGGCGTCATCCTTCGTCTCGTACCGCAGGAAGGCGTTAAAGTCGCGGATGGCGGCGAAACCAATGCCGTTCACGGTCGGATCTTTCGCCGTGTAGGAAAACTCGTAAATGTCGTTGGCAACGAAACCGCCCGGCACGGTAATGGCGGTTCCGGTCGCGTTATAGCTCCACACCATGTTGGACACCGGGATCGGAGGGTCGTCCAGGTGCACGCGATGAGTGAGCACCGCCGTGGTCTTGTCGGTCGGGTCAGCCGCCGGATAACTGAGGTTGAAGGAGGTTCCCGTGGTAACGATGTACTCGAAGGCCGGTCCGGTGATGGTGCTGCCATCCGGATTGTGGGCGAGGGGCAGGTTGATTATCGAATTGAAATTCGCCGTGTTGCTGCCGGCGGCAAAGTCCCAGCCGCTCCACACCATGGTGTAGCCGCGCGGCATCAGGAAGGCATTGGCTAGAATGGTCGGGTCGGTGACCGAACCAGGGTCGTTGCCGCCGGGGAAACGGCCGAAGGTGCTCCACGTCTTGCCGCCGCGGTTGGGCGGCTCGTACATCACCTTGTGCGCGCCCTTGCTCAAGTCAATCGGCTTGAGGATGTAGAAGCTGAAGGAGTATTGGACCTTGCCGCCGGTGGTCGGCGCGAGGCCGATATCGGTGATGACCGAGTTCTTGGGATCGGTGGGATCCAGTTCGCCGAAGGCCGTACCGACGATTTTTTCGTACTGTCCGACTCCCGGCCACGAAAAGTTGCCGAACGTCGGGGATTGGCTGCTGGCGGTGTTAATGACGATTTTGGTGATGCGCGCTTGCGCCACGGTGGCGCTCAAAAGCATTGTCGCCACGAGGGCGAGCGCGATGGTTGAACGATGGGAAGGTGTCACTGCGTCCTCCTCTGCCAATTGGATTGCTGCCCCGAAAGGACGAGAATCGCCTGCCCTCGAGCGCAGGCGGATTGAAACGAGATCGGTCGCACCCGTCCTCATTCGGTAGCTGTCTAATGCTTGGCCTGGTTGAAGTACCTTAGGTAATTTGACTATCGCAGATGAAGAACAGCTGGATGAGCAGCGCCCCACGCGCACATCATCCCGTAATTAAGAGCGGCAGGGACTCTATTTCCCGTCCCGGACTCTGTCAAGGGCGCACTCGCGTTTCGTCCCGCTATTTACAAAAGTTTACCCGCGCACTCGCGACCCCTGTTGGGGTTCCTGTTGCAGGCGGACGCGCTGGTCGCCGCAGCGCAGGCCAGCCAGGTCCTGAAGTAAGCGCTCTCCGGCAACGAAGAACAATGATTTGCTGAAGGTAAGCCCCCGTGATGTCGGCGGGGGCTTTTTTA
>JAIQFM010000112.1 GCA_020073285.1 Terriglobia bacterium
CCGTGACCGAGGCGCAAAGCGCCGAAGCCCGCGAGGAATCTAGGTTCTTGATTTTTTCCGCAGTTTCTTAGGATGTTCCCATGCCCCGGCGCCCGCACCGAAGGGCGGGTGTCACTCGATGCAAGCGGAAACCACGCCGGCCATCGAGTGCGTGCCGGCGGAGTTGGCGGACAAGGTGCGGCAGGCGGTGCTGGGCAAGTAATGGACCTAATATCACGTTCGATGTTGGAACACCTGACCGGTCGTATCGTTCGAAGCTCGGCGTTCGCCGGTCAATCCGCCGGGCACGGCTAGAAAGATGACCAGTCAATTCCTTTCTGGTATTCAGAAGGACGGCAACAGGGAGCTTCACGATGCGACAGTTGGTATCGCGGTGATCACAGCGCGCCTTGACCTACGTCACTGACATACCATCACGCCAACGTGTGCGATCTTCGTTGGCGATCGGAGAGGTCCTGAACGATGGCCAACCGCAACCAGCCCCGCAACAACTCCGCTCCTGCCACGCGGTGCCACATCGTGCTTGTGCCGGGGTTCGGCGGCTTCGACGCGCTTGGACAGGTCGAGTACTATGCGGGTATCACGCGCCTGTTTCAACAATGGAAGCGCAACCATGGTCCATTGCCGGTCGTTCTTCACTACTTCGATAACCTCCCAACCGCGGCGGTGGTGACTCGCGCCAAACGATTGCGGAAGTACCTGGCCAAGCGTATGGCGCGGGGCGAAATTCTCCCCAGCGATCGGGTCGTTCTGGTAGGTCACTCGACCGGCGGGCTCGATATCCGCCAGCTCATTTTGGACCTGCACGACCTCAAGGACCGTCGGGTTCCCGTCGATGGTGGACGCGGCGAAAGCGCGCGTGCAATTCGCGATTGCCTGAAGGGGGTCGTATTTCTCTCCGTTCCCCATTGGGGTACCAACATCGCCGATTGGGTGCATTCCCACTGCATTTTGCGTAGGACCGTGATCGCTGACTTGCGGGCCGCCTTCGCGGGTTCGCAGCATTGCCTGCTCGACCAGATCGAAGCGGCCATCGCCGGCGGCGCTGCCGCTCTTACCGGCGCCGAATTGCTTCTGGCATTGCGAGACGCCCTCACCGAGGCCAACGACCACTCGGCCGGGCGGGATCCGTCGCGCCTCGCCGACGCGCAGGAAGCCGCATCCGAACTCGATTTGTATTTTCAACACATGGCTACGGACTTCCACGTGATCAACGATCTCACTTCTAAGCCTTATGAAGGGAAGAAGAGTCCGGCACACTTCAATGACGACGACCGCAAGAAAGAACTTGCTCTGTGGCGCGATCCGCCGATCCGCACCTTGTCTTATGCGACCGTCGGAGGCCGTCCCTTTCGCTTCTCTACGCGCTCCGGATGTCCCGCACCCGTCTTCAATCTGACCAACCCATGCGACGACCTCGAGATCGCCCAGGGCTGCGGACTGAGTGCCGGCACCGACCTTTCCTATCGGTTCACCTACCGGGCATGCGCCGGCGGGCCGCTCGCGTGGCCGAACCATCCCGGCAAAGTGACGCGAGTACTCGGGCCGCCTCCGCCTCAACCGATCGAGCTATGGGACAACGACGGCATCGTCAACACCGCTTCCATGCTCTGGCCCCGGGGCGAGATTACGCTGGTCCTGGCCGACCACCTGGACATCGTCGGGCACAATCGATTGCGACCCGCGCAACCGGAACCGCCTGAACCCAGCAAACTACGTCGTGAACCAAACCGCGAACCACGCTGCGAACCACCGCGCACGTACCAGTCCTACGATTCTCTCGGGTCTTCGCCAAAATTTGACGATAAGACCCTTGAAGATGTCTGGACGGAGATTTTCTTCTTCGCCGCCCTCCCGAGCGAACTTAGCCAGAACAGGAAAAGCCAGCGTAGGTCCGTAAAGATGGCGTCCGCGGCGGGAACAGGCTGCTGACCAACGCGCTTCTGTCGGGGTGCGACTTCAGAAGCTTGCCGAAAAATGCTCTACGGCTTGTTTTGAAGGGGTGCGGCTCGGTAGACGACCGGCTTCGGGCCGGTGGCACGAAGCGCCGAAGCCGAACAGGGTTCTTATTTTCTTGTCATTCCGAGCGGGTTCGGTAGGACGTGGCTTCAGCCGTGGCCGAGACGCGGATAGCTGAAGCCCGCGAGGAATCTAGGTTTTTAGTTTTTTCCGCAGCCTATTCAGTTGTGCTGCAAAGCGCGTCCTAAGTTATTGTCCGCGCCGACTGAGCGCAGCAGGCGATAGGCTGTAGCACATCCGCGGTAACCCGTAACACCTTGCTCTGGAGTTCATGACAACCCAGAGCTACACTCCTCTGCATGGCAACAATTTATAGTGACCAACACCGAGCCCTCAAGGAATTGCTCGCCACGGCGGGCAAGAGCGAGGACGCCACTCTCCTCATACCAGACTTGCAACGACCTTATATCTGGGATCCAACTCAAGTGGTTCTCCTCGTCGATTCGCTTATACGCGGCTGGCCGTTCGGAACTCTGCTGACGTGGAAGGTCAAACCCGACGATCCCGCAAGAGGGCTGGCGCGATCCTTCTGGAGAGTCGTCGACCGAACCGGAGAAGGCGATGGGCAGCTAATTAGCATGAAGCACCCGCCCGCGACGTTTCACATGGTGCTAGACGGCCAACAGCGAGTGCAGAGTCTGCTGCTAGCGTTCGGAGGAGACGGATGGGGATTCAAACTACTTGATCGTAAGTGGCATGAACATCTCAGCGGCGCAAAGCCCCGGGGACCTCGTGGGCGGGCCCACTGGTCACTCGGCTGCCTCTGTGTCGACATACCCGCACTTGGGGAGGCCTATGTCAAAACGAAGCGGGCGACCGCGATCGAGTACACAGCTGTTCTTCGGTGGGTTGTCACAGACGATGCGAAGGGCCAGTCGACTCTAAGCAAGCCGCCCAACTACGTCGAGCCATTACAGAAAGCATCTGCGAGCACTGGACGATTTGTGCGCATGTCGAGACTTTGGGAGGTGGCGCCGGAGCAGGCAGGCATTGATTCGTACGAGGCCGAGGAACTTGCGAGTGCCATTCTTGAAGAACATGGTGTCTCCGAAGAAATGCGAAGAACGCAGAAGAGACCAACCGGAGCATTGCTAATGGCCCTGAAGGATGTCAAGCAAACGCGCGTAACTTACCTCGAGTTGGCAGAACACGAGGAGGCGCTTGGGCCACGAGAGTCGTACAACGATGCTATCGTCAACATATTCACGCGCCTCAACACCGCAGGGCGGACACTGACACGCGAGGACATCACTTTCGCATGGCTCAAGGTTGGATGGAACACGGCCTGCACGGAAAACCAAAGCGCCAAGGCATGTGTCGAACAGCTGGCTCGAGACCTCGACGAGTTATCTGTACCAGTCTCTGTCGAGGATGTGGTCTCCGCCGTTAGTTTCGTCTGGTCCGTTTCCTTTAATTCAGGCAGACTGCTAAACAACGACGATCTCATGAGAGGAGAGGCTATTCGGCCGATGGCGGCCAACGTTTCTGAACACTGGCCCCTGGTCACGGAAGCAGCAATCAAAGTTTGCGAACACGCGAGGGATCGGAGATTACGGTTTCGCGAGCACTACCAGTCGGTGAACGCGTTGGCCTACCTATGGGCCTGGTATTTTGCGGCACTCAATTGGCGCCAGGAGCATGGTCTCAAGGAGTTGGAAAAGGACTCGATGGGCAAAAGCCTCGCTGGGACACTGGACCTGCTGATGGATCGGTGGCTGATCTGCTCGCAGTGGGCAGGTGTGTGGGCTTCGGGAAGTGCGCAGAGTCTTAGTGGCTACGCGACGCGGCTGGCTGCGTGTGCCCAGAGTCTTGCGGAGAAGCCGGATGTGCCCAGTGCTATTGCTGAACTGAGGCAGCGCCTCGAATCGGAATTGAAGGACATCGAGCAAGCTGCAGTGACCGGGCTCATGACCATCAACGCTGATGACCGAAACGAGGTTCGAGGCTACTACACGGCTCTATGGTTATGGAATCGACTGGAACAGAAGCGGTGGGAAATAGCGAAAGTGGCATTGCGGGAAGAGGGCCGACGTCAAAACCGTCTTGATGTGGATCACATCGTTGCGTGGGATCTGTGGCAATCGAAGCTTTTCGCGATCAAAACAGAACCACCGACGGGCGATGCCATCGCCGACAATGTAGAGGACTTAGCCCCCATAGTCAACGAACTCGGGAACTGCATGCTGCTCGAAAAAAATTTCAATATATCGAAGAGCAATAAACCACTGAAGCAGTTCCTCGAAGGGGTGCATGAGATCAAGTCACACAAGCTTACCGTTGAGGAATGGGCGACGGCGCTTGATCTCGAAATGCCACAAGTCGATTCTGCAAACACATCCGTTGCGGAACTCCGCCGACTCTTCACGGAGCGTACTCAGAAGATCCGTGGTGACCTGGAGCAGTTTGTTCGCGGCGCAAAACTGCGAGTCGACCTTGACGCCAAAAGTCCCGCACTCCGAGTGAGCCTTGGAGGACCTTGAAGAGGTCATAGGTCATACATCGTAAATGGTGTGGTAGTGGGCCGGTCGTCTGTAAACCGGAGGTTGACGAATTCTCTTGACTCGCCATGCTAAAATGTATTCTGGATGCTGAAAAAGCAGCGTCCTCGCTGAGCCGCCGGAGCCACCGCTCCCGCGGCTCAAGGTGCTTTATTGGCCTTTTATTATCAATATTTTACGTGCAACACCCTATTCCTCAAAGATCTGGCGGGAATTTCTCCGCAAAATGGTGATTCTAAAAGATCGACCCGGGGGGAGGGGGTACCCCTTTTGCGCCCGCCCCGGATCAGAGATCAACACGGTTTTGTATAATCCCCCGGTTCAACCAAGGAGAGTTTCTTGGCGGAAGCGGAAATTGGAATCATCGGCGGCAGCGGGCTCTACCAGATGCCCGGCCTGACCGAGGTGCGCGAGATCAAGCAGGACACGCCCTTTGGCGATCCCTCGGACAAGTACGCGCTCGGCGTGCTGGAAGGCCGCAAGGTCGCATTCCTGTCGCGGCACGGGCGCGGACACCGCCTCATGCCCACGGAGCTGAATTTTCGCGCCAACATTTACGGTTTCAAGCAGCTCGGGGTGGAGCGCATTTTGTCGCTATCGGCAGTCGGGTCGCTGAAAGAAGAGCACAAGCCGCTGGAGTTCGTGATTCCCGACCAGTTCTTTGACCGCACGCGCCGCCGCATTTCCACCTTCTTTGGCGACGGCGTGGTGGCACATGTCGCCTTCGCCGATCCGGTCTGCGATGAGGTTGCCACCGCGATGATGCAGGCGTGCGCTGCCGCTGGAGTTGTCGGCAAGCGCGGCGGAACCTATCTGTGTATCGAGGGGCCGCAGTTTTCCACCAAGGCGGAGTCGAACCTGTACCGCTCCTGGGGCATGGACGTAATCGGCATGACCAACCTGCAGGAGGCCAAGCTGGCGCGCGAAGCTGAGATCTGCTACGCCACCCTGGCCATGGTCACCGACTACGACTGCTGGCATCCGGCGCACGATTCCGTGACCGTGGACCAGATCGTCACCGTGTTGCTGAAGAATGCGTCGAACGCGTGCAACGTGGTGCGCGAGGCGGTGAAGGTGTTGCCCAAGGAACGCAAGTGCAAATGCGGCTCGGCGCTGGCGACGGCGATCATGACCGACGCCAAGCTGATACCGCCGGGAGCGCGCGAGCGATTAAAGTTGCTGTTGGACAAATACCTCGGGAAAGAGGGTCCATCGTAATGGCGATCGTGGTCGTGGGCTCGGTAGCGTTCGACACCATCCAAAGTCCTTTCGGCAAGGCGGAAAAAATTCTGGGCGGGTCAGCCACCTATTTTTCCCTGGCGGCAAGTTACTTCACCGACGTCCGCATCGTCGCCGTCGTGGGCGAGGACTTCGGGCCGGAATACGAAAGCGTGCTGCGCCAACGAGGCGTCAACCTGGACGGCCTGCAGCGCGCGGCGGGTCTGACGTTCCACTGGGGCGGGGAATACGGCGAAAACGTCAACGAGGCGAAAACGCACTTCACGCACCTCAACGTCTTCGAGAAATTCCAGCCGCAAATCCCTCAGCAGTACCTCGACTCCCAGTTCCTCTTCCTCGCCAACATCGATCCCATTCTCCAGGCGCAAGTGCGGCGGCAGATGCGGAACGTGCGCATGGTGGGCGGCGACACCATGAACTTCTGGATCAACGGCAAGCGCCCGGAGTTGCTGGCAACGCTCAAGCTCGTGGACCTGCTCTTGATCAACGACACGGAAGCCAAGATGCTGGCCGGCGAAGCGAACCTGCTGCGCGCCGCCAACAAGGTGATGGCCATGGGGCCGAAGGCGCTGGTGATCAAGCACGGCGAGTACGGCGCCACCATTTTCTTCGGCGACCGCAAGTTCGGCATCGGCCACCATCCCTTCCGCGCGCCGGCGCTGCCGCTGGATGAAGTACGCGACCCTACCGGCGCGGGCGATTCCTTCGCCGGCGGCTTCATGGGCTACATCGCGTCGCAGGAGGAGTTGAACCGCGAGGTGCTGAAGCGCGCCATGTTCTACGGCGGCGTGATGGGATCGTTTGCCGTCGAACGCTTCGGGCCGGAGCGCCTGCAGAACCTCACCCGCGAGGAAATCGACGCGCGGTTCGAGGTCTTCCGCGAGCTGACACATCTGGATTGAAGGAAAGAACGACTTCACCGCGCAGGCACGGAGACACGGAGAAAAATTGGTAATTTTGTAAGTTGGTAATTTGGTATTTGAAAAACAGCGCCGCGGTGCCGATACCAGGCGAGGAAATGGTCCACTTGGAAATCCTCCAAATTACAAAATTGCGAAATTACCAAATTACGAAATCTCTGTGTGCCTCCGCGGTGATTTAAGCTGGTGGGATGGCGGTTGCGCCGAAAAACTGGAGTGTGCGCCGCGAACGCGCCGAGCGTCTGCGCGAGCACGCGGTCAGTGTTGGCGACGTGCAGGTGCTGGCGTTGGCGGCCATGGCGCTCTCCATCGCCGCCGTGGTGCATTACTACAAGTGGGGGCAGATCCTGCTCTCCGGCGACGCGGTGGCGCACATCAACATCGCGCGCCGCGTCTTCGATTCGCGCACGCCCGGCCCACTGCAACTGGGCACGGTGTGGCTGCCGCTGCAACACATCCTCACCATCCCTTTCATCGTTTCCGACGCGGGCTGGAGCAGCGGCATCGGCGGCGCCATACCCTCGATGGCGGCCTTCGTGTTCGGCGTGCTGGGAATGTTTCGCCTGGTGCGCTCCGGTCTGGCGTGGGCGGGCGCACAGGACGGCCCGGCGCGCGTGGCCGCGTGGGTGGCGGCCGGAATCCTGGCCGCCAATCCCAACCTGATTTATCTGCAGACCACGGCGCTCAATGAGCCGCTCAGCCTGGCGCTGCTGATCTGGGCGACGGCATTCTTTACCGACTTCGTGCAGTTCGCCCTGCACGGCGAGGACGAGGAAGCGGCGCGCCACCTGAGGTGGTCGGGCTGGCTGCTGATGTGCGACATGCTGGTGCGCTACGACGGCTGGTTTTACGGCGCGGCGTTTGTTGTTGCGGCGGTCATGGCCGCAATCGTGGCATCGCGCGCGCGCCTGCGCCACAACGCCTTTGGAAATCTGGGCCGCGCCCTGGCGACGTTCGTCCTGATCAACGCGCTCGCACCCGCGCTGTGGTTTGGCTATAACGCGTACGTGTGGGGCAATCCGCTGGAATTTGCCACCGGGCCGTACTCGGCGAAGGCAATCGCGCAGCGCTCGCGCCGTGCGGGCGATCCGCATCATCCGGGATGGCACAACCCGTACGTCGCCGCGCAGCATTTCGTGCGCAACGCGACGCTGACGGTGGGCGAGTCGCGCCGCGATCCGCACTCCGCGTCTTCCCACTACGAGCAGTTTTGGATCCTGCTGGTTGTCGCCGGCACGCTGTTGTTGCTGGTGCGGGCGCGCGGGCTTCTGCCGTGGATGTTGCTGTGGCTGCCGCTGCCGTTTTACGCCATCTCCATTGCGTGGGGCGAAGTCCCCATCTTTATCCCGCAGTGGTGGCCGTTTTCGTACTACAACACGCGCTACGGTATACAGCTTCTGCCGGCGATGGCGGCGTTCGTCGCCGTCGTCTTGTATTTCGCGATGACCAGGGATCGTTCGACGGTTTGGCGCCTGGCGGTGACGCTGGCGGTGTGCGGATTTGTGGCCGCCAGCTACGTCTCGGTGTGGCGCAACGTGCCCATCTGCCTGCGTGAGATCCGCGTCAACGGCGGTCCGCGTTACGCGCTGGATGGCCGGCTCGGGTCGCTGCTGGAGAATCTGCCGCCCTCCGTGACGATGCTCATGTACCTCGGCGACCACGGTGGAGCGCTGGAGCGCGCCGCCATCCCGCTGAAGCGCACCATCAACGAAGGGAACTACAAACTGTGGGACGCCGCCCTGCGCGCGCCTGGCGCCAATGCCGATTTCGCGATTGCCGGAGCGAATGATCCGGTGACGCAGGCGGCAGCGCAACATCCCGAAAATCTCGACTTGCTGATCGTGGTGCAGACTGCGGGCCAGCCGCCGGTGCGAGTCTATAGAAGCAGGCGTTAGGCTGCGGGCTTCAGGCATTAGGCTTTGGGCGTCAGGCTCTTGGAGTCACCACCGAGATCACCGAGGTTGCACCGAGAATAGATTGAATGGAATTCTCAGTGATGTTCGGTGTCCTCGGTGTCTCGGTGGTAATGTTGGGGGGGAACAATACCAACTAACTGGATCGAGCATGTCCGCCATTCCGTTCACCAAAGCGCACGCCTGTGGCAACGATTTCCTGTTGATCGAAGGGAAGTACGCGCCCAAGGACCTGAAGGCGTTCACCGTCAAAATCTGCGATCGCCATTGCGGCGTCGGCGCCGACGGCGTGGAATGGATTTTTTCCGATCCGCAGGCCGACGCGCGCGCGCGGCTGTTCAATGCCGACGGTTCCGAAGCCGAGATTTCCGGCAACGGCACGCGCTGCGTCGCGGCCTACCTGGTGTCGAAGCGCAAGCAGGAGCAGCTGACCATCCGCACCGGCGCGGGAATCAAGACGTGCACGCTGGTCGGCGACGAAGGCAATCATTTCGAATTCGAGACCGCCATGGGCGAGCCGCAGGTTGGCAGCCCGTTCACCATCAAGCTGGCATTCGTCGAGCAGGCGGGCATTCCCGTCTCCATGGGGAACCCGCACTTCGTGCTTTTCGTGGATGAGTTCGCTCCCGGGTGGCAGGCTCAGGCGAGCGAGATCGAGCACCATCATAACTTCAAGTTTGGCACGAATGTTGAGCTGGTGCGCACTATAAACAAAAGAGAAATCGACATCCGCATTTTCGAGCGCGGGGTTGGCGAAACGCAGTCGTCGGGCACCGGTTCGTGCGCCTCGGCGGTGGCAGCCATCGCCAGTGGACGGGCGCAGTCGCCGTTGCGCGTGACCTCGCCCGGCGGCTCGCAGACGGTGCGCTGGGAGCGCGAGGTTTTCCTGACCGGTCCGGCGGAGATTGTGTGCCGGGGAGAGTTCTTCAGCTAATGAAGGCCGCCAGCAAAACCCCGCCACTGCTCAAGCCTCCGGGTTTGCGCCCCGGCGACCGCGTCGGCATCGTCGCGCCCGCCAGCTACTTCAAACGCGAATTGTTTGAGAAAGGTTTGGCGGCGCTCCGCCGAATGGAGTACGAGCCCGTTTTCCTCGACACCATCTTTGACCGCGATCTTTACTTCGCCGGCGCGGCGGTGCGGCGGGCGCGCGAGCTGGAAGACATGTTCTCGCGCGACGAAGTGCGCGCCATTCTCTGCGTGCGTGGCGGCTACGGCGCCAACTACCTGCTGCCGCACATCGATCTCGACATCGTTCGCAAACACCCGAAGATTTTTGTCGGCTACAGCGACGTTACCTGTCTGCTCACCTGGTTGCAGGACGCCGCCGGGCTGGTCACGTTCCACGGGCCGATGATTACAGGCGATTTCGCGCGCGAGCACGGCATCAACGAAATGGCGTGGGCGGCGGCGACGGCGGGGAACCCGGCCTGGGAACTGGCGTCACACCAGGTCTTCGGGCTGAATCCCATGATTCCGGGCCGCGCCGAGGGCGTACTCTATGGCGGCTGCCTGTCGATCATTGTCGCGTCGCTGGGCACGCCCTACGAGGCCAAGACCGAGGGCAAGCTGCTGTTCCTGGAAGACGTCGGCGCCAAGCCGTACCAGATTGACCGCATGCTGGTGCAGATGAAGTACGCGGGAAAGCTCCGCGACGTGCGCGGCATTATCTTCGGCGAAATGATGGATTGCGTCCAATCGCCCGACCAGCCGTACACGTTGCAGGAGGTGGTGCAGCGGATCGTCGGCGACCTCGGCGTGCCGGTAGCGTACGGGTTGAGGTCGGGGCACGTCTCGCGAGAGAATGCCACCTTGCCTTTCGGGGTGAAGGCGGCGCTCCTGGTCACGGCGGAAACGGTTCGCGTGGAATTTCTCGAAAGTGCGGTCGCGGCGCGGGGCATCGCGCTTTAAGTCATGTCCAAGCACATCCATCTGATCGGCATCTGCGGCACCGCCATGGCCTCGCTTGCGGGCATGCTCAAACAGCGCGGCTTCGACGTGCGCGGCTCCGACACCGCTGTCTATCCGCCGATGTCGGACTTTCTGGCGTCGCTCGCAATACTGGTAGCGCAGCCCTACGCGGCGCAGAACCTTGACCCACGCCCCGACTTGGTGGTGGTCGGCAACGCCATCTCGCGCGGAAACCCGGAGCTGGAGCGGGTTTTGGACGAGCGTATCCCGTTCCAGTCGATGGCGCAGGTGCTCTACGACGAATTCTTGCGCGGGCATGAGGTCATCACGGTGGCGGGCACGCATGGCAAAACCACCACCACCTCGATGCTGGCCTGGATTTTCGAATTCGCGGGCCGCAAGCCGTCGTTCCTGGTCGGCGGCATCGCGGAGAACTTCGGGGCCAGCTTCAAGCTCGACGCCGGCCGCGAGTTCATCATCGAGGGAGACGAGTACGATACCGTTTTCTTCGACAAGGGCCCGAAGTTTCTGCACTACTTTCCCGACACGGTGGTGCTGACCTCCGTCGAATTCGATCACGCCGACATCTACAAGGACCTTGACTCGGTGAAAACCGCGTTCAAGCGCCTGGTGAACCTGGTGCCGCGCCGCGGGCGGGTGATCGCCTGGGACGGCGCGCTCAGCGTGGATGAATGTGTGGCGCGTGCCTTCTGTCCGGTTGAGCGCTACGGTTTCGCCGAGGGCTCACAATGGCGCATCAGCGACGTTCGCTACCACCGTGATCGCACATGCTGGTCGATGCTGCGCGAAGGGAAGCGGTGGGCGGAGCTGGAGTTCGGGCTGGCCGGCGAGTACAACGTGCTCAACGCCACCGCCGCTGCCGCCATGGCCGGTTGCGCTGGCATTGATGCCGCGAGAATTGCGGACGCTCTGCGCAACTTCCAGAGCGTAAAACGCCGCCTTGAGGTGAAGGCGGAGATCGGCGGCATCACCATCATCGACGATTTTGCACACCATCCCACCGCGATCGCGGAAACGCTGAAGGCCTTGCGCACACGCTACGCCGGACGCCGGCTGTGGGCGGTGCTGGAACCGAGATCGAATACGCTGCGTCGCAACGTCTTCCATGAAGCGCTGGCGCAGAGCCTGGCGCTGGCGGACGAGGTGGTGGTGGCCGCCATCTTCAAGTCGGAAGCGATCCCACCAGCCGAGCGGCTCGATGTGAATGAAGTCGTGCTCGAAGTCCGGCGCCGAGGTGCGGCGGCGCGACAGTTCCCCGATGCCGATGCTATCGTCGCCGCCATCGCGCCCGAGTTGCGCGCAGGCGACGTGGTCGCCATTCTTTCTAATGGCGGCTTCGGCGGCATTTATGAGAAGCTTCCGCGTTGGCTGAAAAGCCGCGAGGTGTCGGCGAGAGCGTGAAGGACTTCCGCATGAAGAGACCCACATCTGACAAACCCGGGCAGATGTGGGGCACCATCGTTTTTGTCTTTGTCCTTGCATGTAGCTGGGCGGCGCTGGCGCAGACGGGCGCGCCGCCGGTCACGGAGCCACAGGCCGTCGGTCCGGGACCCGGCGGAGGCATCACCGTCCAGGTCGCTTACACGATCTCGCTAAAGAGCGCGGTCAATCACATCGCTCACGTTGCTATTCGTCTGCGGCCGCTCGCTCCGAATCGGCCGTATCGTGTGCAGCTCCCGGTGTGGAATGCACTGTACCAAGTGCGCGACTTTGCGCAGTATGCCCGCGCGGTTGCAGCGCACGACGATGACGGCGGCGCGGTGCCCATCAGGCTCGTGGATAAGACCACGTGGGAAGCGGACATCGATAGTCGTACGGTGACCTTCGAATACGACGTGGTTGCCGACAATCCCGGGCCCTTCGGCGCGGAACTCAACGACCGTCATGCCTTCTTCAATCTGGCCGAAATCCTGATGTATCCGGTGGACCTGCGTGATGGCTGGATGCAGGTGACGTTCACGGATGTTCCGCCGGCATGGAAGGTGGCGACATCGCTACGGCAGATCCGCACGAATCTGTTGCTCGCCCGCAATTACGATGAACTGGTCGATGCGCCGGTCGAACTGGGGACTTTCCAGGAATCTGTTCTGGCACAACGCGGTGCTGAGTACCGCGTCGTCGTTGACGCCGACCCTAGCGATTACGACATGAGCGCGATTTCCCGGATGGCTTATAAACTCGCAGCCACCGAAGTCGAATGGATGCAGGACTGGCCCGCCGGTCATTACCTGTTCATCTACCACTTTCCACGCCATCCCGCGGGCGGCGGCATGGAGCACGCCGACTCCACTGCGATCGACGCCCCCGCCGAGCGCGTCAAGGCCAACCCTCTCTCACTTGCCGACGTCACCGCGCACGAGTTCTTTCATCTGTGGAACGTGAAGCGAATCCGACCGCAATCGCTCGAGCCGGTGGACTACACCAAGGAGCAGTACACGCGCGCGCTGTGGTTCAGCGAGGGCGTTACCTCCACCGTCGCCGACTTCGTGCGCGTGCGCGCCGGGTATCTGGACGAGAAGGGGTTTCTCGCCGAACTCGCCGCTGACATTCGCCAGCTCGAATCGCGTCCCGCGCGCCTGACGCAATCGGTGGAGGAAGCAAGCCTCGACGCGTGGCTGGAGAAATATCCGGCGTATGAACTGCCCGAGCGCTCCATCTCCTATTACAACAAGGGCGAGATTGTCGGCCTGCTGCTCGACCTGCAGATGCGCGAGGTGAGCGGCGGCAAGAAATCACTGCGCGACCTCTTCCACTGGATGAACGAGCATTACGCCAAGCAGGGCAAGTTTTTTCCCGACAGTGCCGGGGTGCGCGAGGCTGCGGAAACCGTTACCGGCGCCGACTTCCGCGACTTCTTTGCACGCTATGTCTCCGGAGTTGATGCGATCCCGTACGACAAGTTTTTCGCCACGGTCGGCCTGCGTCTTCAGCGGCAGACGATCACGGCGGCCGACGCCGGGTTTCGCAGCGTTAGGCACTTGGGCAGGCCTGCGACCGTGATTTCCGTCAGTCCGGGCAGCGAGGCGGAGAAAGCGGGCCTGCGCAGAGGCGACACGATCCAGGAGGTCAATGGCCGCGTGAGTGAGTTCTTGCCGGAGACGGAAATTTCCTCGATTCGCGTCGGCGACAGGGTGGATCTGCGTATCGACGGCGCCGGTGGGCAGCGGCACATCAAGTTCAAAGTCGGCGCCCGCCCGGTGGAGAACTACATCCTGGTGGAGAGGGAAGACGCCACCGCGACGCAACGCGCCCGCCGCGCCGCCTGGATGCGCGGCGACTCGGAATAACCAGTTTCAGTCTAGAGTTGCAGAAACCGGATAGCACATGCGCACGCTGCTGACCCTCGCCTGGTGGACGCTGATGACGCCGGTTGCGGCTATCCTCACGCTCCCTTACGCGATGCTCACCGGCAACAGCGATTTCCTCTACCGCACCGGCATGTGGGTGGTGCGCGTCGGCATCAGGCTCTCCGGCGTCCGCGTCGAGATCATCGGACGCGACCGGCTCGACCCCGCCCGAACCTACATCTTCATGTC
>JAIQFM010000313.1 GCA_020073285.1 Terriglobia bacterium
CCCCGCTCAATGCGTCCCGTCACCACCGTGCCGCGCCCCGAGATCGAAAAGATGTCTTCGATCGGCATCGCAAACGGCTTGTCCACTTCCCGCACCGGCAGCGGTATGTTCTTGTCCACCGCTTCCATCAAATCCAGCACCGACTTCTCCCACTTCTCTTCCCCGTTCAAAGCGCCCAGCGCCGAGCCCCGCACCACCGGCAGCGTGTCCCCCGGAAACTGGTAGCTCTTCAGCAATTCCCGCACTTCCAGCTCCACCAGTTCCAGCAATTCCGGATCTTCCACCGAATCGCACTTGTTCAGAAACACACAGATGTACGGCACGCCCACCTGCCGCGCCAATAGCACGTGCTCGCGTGTCTGCGGCATCGGTCCATCCGTCGCCGCCACCACCAGAATCGCTCCGTCCATCTGCGCCGCGCCCGTGATCATGTTCTTCACGTAGTCCGCATGCCCCGGGCAATCAATGTGCGCGTAGTGACGATTGGCCGTCTCGTACTCCACATGCGATACCGCGATCGTGATCCCGCGCTCCCGCTCTTCCGGCGCGTTGTCGATCGAATCAAACGCCCGGAACGATACCTTCGGGTTGTGCTTCGATAGCACCTTGGTGATCGCCGCCGTCAACGTCGTCTTCCCGTGATCGATGTGTCCGATCGTCCCGATGTTCACGTGCGGCTTACTGCGCTCGAATTTTTCCTTGGCCATCTCTGCTCCTGTGCACTAGCGAAATTGAGCCTTGCGATAATCCCTTTACCTGGTCGCCTTGCCGGTCGCCTTGGCAATGACCTCTTCCGAGATCGAACCCGGCGCCTCGGCATAGTGCGAAAAATGCATGGTGAAACTGCCGCGACCCTGCGTACGACTGCGCAGGTCGGTCGCGTAGCCGAACATCTCCGCCAGCGGCACTTCGCAGCGGATGATCTGCGCGCCGCCGCGCGATTCGGTGCCTTGCGGATGACCGCGGCGCGAATTCAGGTCGCCGAACACGTCGCCCATCTTTTCCTCGGGAACCACAACTTCGATCTTCATAATCGGTTCCAGCAGGATCGGATGCGCCCGGCTGCAGGCTTCTTTGAACGCCATCGAACCGGCGATCTTGAACGCCATTTCCGAGCTGTCCACTTCGTGGTAGCTGCCGTCGACCAGAATGACGGCAATGTCCACCATTTCATAGCCCGCCAGCACGCCCGTATCCAGGGCCTCGCGAATGCCCGCTTCGATGGGAGCGATGAATTCCCTGGGGATCGAACCGCCGACAACCTTGTCGATAAACAGGAAGCGATGCTCCTTGTCGAAGCGCCATTTCCCGCCGCCGCCGGCGATGCTCTTGGACAGCACGTCGAGATCGTCGGTCGACAACTCGCGCATGTCTTCGTGACCCGAGTTGGGCAGCGGCTGAATCTCGATGCGACAGTGCCCGTACTGGCCGCGCCCGCCGCTCTGCCGCACATACTTGCCCTCGGCCGCGCCCTTATTGCGAATGGTTTCCCGGTAGGCCACCTGCGGACGACCCACCCCGGCTTGCACGCCGAATTCGCGCATCATGCGGTCCACGATAATTTCCAGGTGCAACTCACCCATGCCGGAAATTAGTGTCTGCCCGGTATCGGGGTCGGTGTGCACCTTGAACGTCGGATCTTCCTGCGAAAGCTTGGCCAGGGCGTTGCCCATCTTGTCCTGGTCGGCCTTCGTCTTGGGTTCGATGGCCACCGAGATGACCGGCGTCGGAAACTCAATCGACTCCAGAATGATCTGCTTTTCCTCGTCGCACAGCGTATCGCCGGTGGTCACATTCTTCAGGCCGACGCAAGCTGCGATATCGCCGGCATGAATCGCCTCGATCTCCTCGCGCTTATTGGCGTGCATGCGCAGCAGGCGCCCGACGCGCTCGCGCGTATTCTTCGACGAGTTATAAATGTAGCTGCCGATATTCAGCACGCCGGAGTAGACGCGTACATACGTCACATGCCCCACGTATGGATCGGTCATGATCTTGAACGCCAGCGCGGCAAACGGCTGATCGTCGCTGGCCCGGCGCAACAACGGCTCATCGCTGTCCGGCGAAACCCCTTCCACCGGCGGCACATCCAGCGGAGAAGGCAGGTAATCCACCACCGCGTCCAATAGCGTCTGCACGCCCTTGTTCTTGAAGGCCGAACCGGCCACTACCGGCACCAGTTTCAGCGCGATGGTCGAACGGCGCAGCGACGCGCGCAGTTCTTCCGGAGTCAGCGCATGCTCGGCCAGATACTTCTCCAGAATCGCATCATCGTGCTCGGCAATGAATTCGACAACCTTGTCGTGCTGCTCTTTGTAAAATTCCGCGCTCATCGCCGAAGCCTTCAGCGCGTTCACAACTTCCGGTCGCTGCTTCAGAAAGGCTTCGTCCCACAACTGCTCCACCGGCAGGATCTCGAACTTCGCGCCCAGCGTGTCTTCCAGCCAGATCACGGCCGTCTGATCGATGAAATTGATCACGCCGATAAAGCTGTCTTCTTTTCCGATGGGATACTGAATGGGTACGGGGTGGGCGCCGAGGCGCTGGCGAATCGTTCTGATGCTGTGCTCAAAATCGGCGCCAATGCGATCCATCTTATTGATGAACGCGATGCGCGGTACGCGATATTTGTCCGCCTGCCGCCAGACCGTTTCCGATTGCGGCTGCACGCCGGCAACGGCGTCGAACACCGCGACCGCGCCGTCCAGCACGCGCAGCGAACGCTCCACTTCCACCGTAAAGTCCACGCAACTTAACAAACACAACAGCAGACTCAGCAGAATACCGAAAGCAACGAGCCAAAAATAGAAGGAGTTACTAAAAATGCACTCGGCTGGGTAGATGATAAGTATAAAGTAATGTACATTAAGCTTGATAACGGAAAGTT